>PQAJ01000086.1 GCA_003105185.1 Holophagae bacterium | reverse complement strand
TCGGCTCGGCGTGGCTTGCGCGCGGCGGCGTCTGGGTGCTCGCCAACCTGCGCGGCGGCGGCGAGTTCGGCCCGAAGTGGCACCAGGCCGCGATCAAGGAGAACCGCCACAAGGTCTACGAGGACTTCATCGCGGTCGCCGAGGATCTCATCGCGCGCCGCATCACCTCGCCCGAGCACCTCGGCATCATGGGCGGCTCGCAGGGCGGGCTCCTCGTCGCGGCCACCTTCCTGATGCGGCCGGAGCTGTTCAACGCGGTGGTCAGCCAGGTGCCGCTGATGGACATGCAGCGCTTCAACAAGCTGCTCGCCGGCGCGAGCTGGATGGGCGAGTACGGCAACCCCGACCTCCCCGAGGAGTGGGCCTACATCCAGACCTGGTCGCCCTACCACCTGGCGCGGGCCGACGCGACGTACCCCGAGGTCTTCATCTGGACCACCACCCGTGACGACCGCGTCCACCCCGGCCACGCCCGCAAGATGGCGGCCAAGCTGATCGACCAGGGGCACCCGGTGCTGTACTGGGAGAACGTCGAGGGCGGTCACGGCTCGGGCTCGACCAACGAGCAGAAGGCGACCGCCTCGGCGCTGGAGTGGGCGTACCTCTGGCGTCGTCTGAAGTAGCGACAGCGAGCAGCGGATAGTGGAAAGCAGATAGCGGGCAGCCGACGCACGATTCCGCGCCCGCTTCCGCTCTCGTCTCGGTACCCGCTCGTTCGCTCCGTCCTCGAGAACGCTTCGCGCCGATTCTCTGGTGGCGCTCCCCGAGGGAGCCACCTTTGGCGATTTCGCATCCCGACCACACCTTCGGGAGGCACGCCGCTCCCGAAATCGCCAAAGATGGCACGCCCGCAGGACGCCCTCTCCTCGTACTCGCCTCGTCTCCCGGAGCGGGCGCGAGCGTATCCTCCCGCGCCGCCCACGGGCAGAACCAGGCGGGGCCGACTCTCGTAGTACCTGCCGAGGAGTCAACATGCTCGAGCTCATCGGTCTCGCAGGCATCCTGATCGTCGGCGGCCTGATCATCGCCTGCCTGGTGCTGGCGTTCAAGCTGCTGGTCTTGGTCCTCAAGCTCGCACTGCTCCCGGTCAAGCTCGCCCTCGGGCTCGCTTTCGGCCTGGTCGGGCTGGTGGTCGTGGGCACGCTGCTGCTGGTGATGGCGCCGGTGATCGCGGTGGTGCTGATCGGCCTGGCCATCCCGCTCCTGATCCTGGGCGGGCTGGTATGGGGCGCGGTGGCCCTGGTCAGCTAGGAGCGTGTGGGGCAAAGGCCCCTCGGCGCACGCGGGTCGTAGGCCTCGGGGTGTGCGTGAGGCGTCGCGGTCGCTRGCTGGCCTACGCCCCACGCGCGCCGAGAAGGATGCGCTGCGCGCATCCCAAATCAGAAGACAAGARGAAGGTCTCCTCGGCCGGAAGCCAAGGTCACCCGTCCGTCCGCATGGCCGGCGCGTCGCGTTCCGAGGGCGCCTGGCGTAGAGATTCGACCYTTGACCACTCCAGGCACAGCGACGGTCAGCGCGAGGCAGCCGACCCCGGCTCCGTAACCTCGAAGCCGAGCGACTGGACCGCCTCCGCTGCCGCCGCCCTCGACATCCCCTTGCCGCGCAGCGTTGCGGTGCCCTCATCCAGGAGCACCTGCACCTGCGCGACCCCCGCGAGGCCCGAGAGCGCACGGGTCACGCTGGCGACGCAGCTCGCGCAGTGCATGCCTCGAATCTCGAGCTTCAGCACGTCCAGCCCGTCGCCCACAGCCGTGTCCGCCTCGGCAAGCTCCCGGCGGCGCGGCCACCACACGGCGTGCACCACCACGAGCAGCAGCGCCACCGCCGCGATCCGGCCGATCCACCAGCCAAGCCCAACCCCGTGGTGGTGGCCGTGGCCGGTCGCGGATGCGGCCGCCGCGTTGACCAGGGCGGACAGCGGCACCAGCCCTGAGCCGATCAGGGCGTCGACCGCGATCCCGGTCGCCAGCGCCCCGACCGCGACCGTCGCCAGGTAGAGGATCGTCGACCGCCGTCCGAGCACTTTCCAGAGCGTGACCAGGGCCGCGCTGTTGGTGGCCGGCCCGGTGATCAGGAAGACCAGCGCGGCGCCCGGCGACAGGCCGGCGACGATGAGCGAGGCGGCGATCGGGGTCGAGGCTGTGGCGCAGACGTAGAGCGGGATCCCGATCGCGGCGGCGGCGAGCATCGGCACGATCCCGCCGCCGAGGTAGGCCCTCAGCGAGTCGGGGGCGATCAGCGCCGAGATCACGCCGGACAACGCGACCCCGACCAGCAGCGCCTTGCCGATGTCGCGCGGCAGCGTGACGAAGCCGTAGCGGACCGCGTCGAGGAACGAGTGGCGGTGTGCCGGCCGGTCGTCGCAGCAGCCGTCCAGTGCGCAGCTCGACGGTCCAGCGCCGGCGTTGGCCGCCGGTCCGGCCTCGTCACCGCTGCGGCCGGCCGCAAAGTGGACCAGCGCGCCGCCCACGAAGCCGGTGACGAGCGCCGCCAGCGGCCGCACCACGGCCAGGAACGGGCCGAGCAGCGCGTAGGTCACGGCGATCGAGTCGACCCCGGTCTGGGGCGTCGACAGCAGGAAGGCGGTGGTGGCGCCGCGGCTCGCGCCCTGCCGGCGCAGCGAGGCGCCCACCGGCAGCACCCCGCACGAGCACAGCGGCAGCGGCACCCCCACCAGAGCCGCCTTGAAGACCTGGCCGAGCCCGCGGCCGCCGAGGTGGCGCTCGACCCACTCCGCCGGGATCAGGACCGACAGCACGCCGGCGACGAAGAAGCCGAGCAACAGGTAGGGCGCCATCGCGGCCAGCACCGCCCACGACGCGATCAGGATGTCGATCACCAACTCCATGGTTGCTCCAGTCACTTGCTGAGGGTGTAGATCACGTCCATGAGCTCGTCATAGTGCCGTTCCCGTTCCTCCCCCTGGAGGCCCTCGGTGACGCAGGTCTCGAGGTGGTTGCGCACCACCACCTTGCCAACCCCGCGCAGGGCCTCATGTATTGCCGAGATCTGGGTCAGGATGTCGACGCAGTACTGGCGCCCCTCGATCATCCGCCGCAGGCCGCGCAGCTGGCCCTCGATGATGGCAAGCCGCCGCAGCGCCTTTCGTTGGACCGCCTGGTCGATCGCCATCGTCGCCTCCACACGCTCGGGGAACAGTATACCCCCAGGGGGTATTCCACGACCACGGCCGGCGCGACCCGAACTGTGGCGGGTCGCAGCCGGCGGGCGGCGCCACTTCCGGAAGAGAACGGGATGTGGCAAAGTCGTCGTGAACCGAAGCACGTCGGGACGGTGCGCACCCAGCGGCACCGGCCCACAAGGAGGTTGCCCCATGTGCGATCCGATCACCCCGGTGAAGGTGGGCCACGCGGTCCCGGACTTCGAGCTCACCACCTACGACCCGGTCGCCCGCGGCTTCTCCAAGTTCTCGCTCGCCGAGGCGAAGAAGGCGAAGAAGTGGACGATCCTGTTCTTCTACCCGGCCGACTTCACCTTCGTCTGAGCGACCGAGTTCGCTGCTCTGGCAGAGCAGCAGGACCGGTTCGCGAAGATGGGCGCCGAGCTGGTGACAGTCTCCACCGACACCGAGTTCGTCCACCTCGCCTGGCAGCGGGAGGAGAAGGAGCTGGCCGCGGTCAAGTACAAGATGGGCGCCGACCCGACCGGGAAGCTGTCCCGGCTGTTCGGCGTCTACGACGAGGCGTCGGGGCTGGCGCTGCGCGGCACCTTCATCGTCGCGCCCGACGGCACCCTGTTCAACTCCGAGATCAACTTCTACAACATGGGCCGCAACATCGACGAGCTGATGCGCAAGTTCAAGGCCAACCTCTACCTGGCGCGCAAGACCAACGAGGGCTGCCCGTCCAAGTGGAAGGACGAGGGCGACGCCACCCTGCGCCCCGGACCGGAGATGGTCGGTCGCGTCCACGAGGCATTGAACCCGTAAGGGACGTCAGATCACCGATCCAAGATCGAAAAAGGGAAGACCGAACATGGCCCTGCTCCTCGCGGAGCGGGGCCTTCGTCTCCCGGGCAGTCGCGGGGCCGCGCTCCCGCTCAGAGGGATGAACACCGCTAGAATCGCCAGCGAAATCGCCGCCGGGAGGTCACTGTGCGTCGACTGACCCTCTTCCTCGTCGCGCTCGCCGTGGCGCTCACCGCGCGCGGCGTCGAGCGCCCCGTCCACACCTACTCGATCGTCGCCCGCGATCCGGCCACCGGCCAGCTCGGCGTCGCGGTGCAGTCGCACTGGTTCTCGGTGGGATCGGTCGTCAGCTGGGCCGAGGCCGGGGTCGGCGCCGTCGCCACCCAGAGCTTCGTCGACCCGGCCTACGGTCCGCGCGGCCTCGAGCTGATGCGCGGTGGGCTCTCCCCGGAGCAGGCGCTGGCGGCCTTGACCTCGGTCGACGACGGCCGGGAGGTCCGCCAAATCGCCTTCGTCGACGCCTCTGGCCGGGTCGCCGCCCACACCGGCTCGAACTGCATCGCGGCCGCCGGCCACCACGTCGGCGACTCCTTTAGCGTGCAGGCCAACATGATGCTCTCGGACCGCGTGGTGCCGGCCATGGCCGCAGCCTACGAGGCAGCCACCGGCGATCTCGCCGAACGGATGCTGCAGGCCCTGGAGGCGGCCGAGCGGGCCGGCGGCGACATCCGGGGCCGCCAGTCCGCGGCGATGGTGATCGTCAAGGGCGTCTCCACCGGCCGGCCGTGGGCCGACCGGGTGCTCGAGCTGCGGGTCGAGGACCACCCCGATCCGCTCGCCGAGCTGCGCCGGCTCGTCACCGTGCACCGCGCCTACGAGCACATGAACGCCGGCGACGTGGCGGTCGAGAAGGGCGACCTGGACGTCGCCAAGGCGGAGTACGCGGCCGCCGCCGACCTGCTGCCCGGCAGCCTCGAGGTTCAGTACTGGGCTGCGGTCACGCTCGCCACCGTCGGCGAGCTCGACGCGGCGCTGCCGGCCTTCCGCGCGATCTTCGCCGCCGACCCCAACTGGATCGAGCTGACCCGCCGGCTCGTCAATCCCGGGATCATCCCCGACACGCCCGAGGGCCACAGCCTGGTGGAGCGCATCGTCGCCGCCGGGACCRCACCTTGAATCGCGCCATCGGATCCCCGGCCACCGGAGCCACTACTTGGTCGGCTTCAGCGCCCTGTACGCACTCCAGTTGCCGAGCACCTCGACCGCCTTCTCGAGCACCTCGTCCCGATTCGCACGCAGCCCCGCCACGGTGGGATGCACGACGACGTCGGGGTCGATGCCGCGGCCCACGAACTCGCGGCCGTCCGGGTAGGTGGACCACAGCGAGCAGACCCGGAGGATGGCGCCGCCCGGCAGGCCGACGTTGACGGGATTGCCGGTCGTGCCGGCGGTCGGCTCGCCGAGGATCAGTGCCCGGCCCGAGAAATCGAGCGGCACGATGAAATCCTCGGCGGTGCTCATCGTGTTGGGGCCGGTCAGAATGACGAGCGGCCCGCTGTAACGCGTGGCGGCAGCGGGCTCGATCCGCACGGTGTCGCCCTGCAGCGGCGTCTCGGCCTGCCCCCACGAGAAGTAGGCCGGGTGATACTCGGGGGTGGTCCATTTCGCGCCGAGCACAGGGCGATCCACGAGGCGCGAGACGATCGGGTACGCGAACTGGTCGTCGCCACCGATGTTGTAGCGCAGGTCGAGAATCATCCCTCGCAGCTGACCCAGGTCGAGACGGTTGAGCTCATCGTTGACGTCCTCGACAACCTGCTCGTCGTCGAACGTGCCGACACGGAGATAGACGATCCCGCCGTCGATCGTCTTCGACTCGATCAACGACGAGAAGTCGCGGATCCGCAGCCGGAAGACGGTGCCGTCGCGGTTCTGGCTGTTGCGGGTGACGGTGACCGTGCGCTCCACGCCGGTGGCGTCCGCGAGTGTCAGCTTCACGGGGGTGTTCTTGGGCCCGCGCAGGAACAGGAACATGCCGAAGGCCTCGCCGTTCTGTCGCGTGCTGCCCGGGTAGTAGCGCAGGGCATTCTCCTGGAGCCACTGCCGCGCGGGGACGCCCTCGCCGACCGCGACCAGCTCCATGCCAGGCCGGACCGCCTGTGCCCGTATCTCCTCGGTGTCGCCGGCGCGCGCGAGCACGATCCGATCTTCGACCACCTGGAACTCGAGGGGTGGGCTGTCGTACGCGCCCTCGCGAAACGATGGCGAGACGACGAGCGTGTGCCCATCGTGCAGCAGGGCGGTCAGCTCCCCCAGACGCCGGTAGTACTCCTCCTGGTCGGGCGCTGAGAGCACGCGCGGGATGGCGCCGCGCACCGCGGCGTCCCAGTCGAGGCCGGGCAGGCGGTCGAAGAAAGCGAAGTTGTACTTCACCGTTCCCCAGACCTGCATGAGGCCCCAGATCTTCTGCTCGGCCGTTCCCTGCCACCCTTCGTCATCGGGGGCCGCCGCAGGAGCTGCCGCCGCCGTGACGATGAGCAGCGCAGCGCCCACTGCCAACGCCCACCTCGCGCGGTTCGTGTTGGTCATATGCAATCTCCCGACTCGGCCACTGGCGCACCTCCCGGACGTCATGGTGCTTCCACCCCCGATACGCTGTTCGCCTGTCGCCGGTTCTGCCAGGTCTCAGGCTCGCGCAGGTCCCAGGATCCAGATGCAGTGACTTGACACATAATCCGTGTACACGTATTATGTGTGCATGAACGTGACCCTGTCTATCGACGAGAAGCTGGTGGAACGGGCTCGCCGACTCGCAGCCATCCAGGGCACCTCGCTCAACCAAATGATCCGCAGCCTCCTGGAAGAGGCCACGGCAGCATCCGCCGTCGACCAGCTTGTCGGGGAGCTCGAGGGGCTGTGGGCGAACGACGAGGGCGATTCCGGGGGGCGGCCGTGGCGGCGGCACGAGCTCTATGACCGCGCCGTACTTCGTTGACACCAACGTGCTCGTCTACGCCGACGACCGCGGCGCGGGCGTCAAGCGGGATCGCGCCCGTGAGCTCATCAGGAGCGCATTCCGCGACGGGCGCGCCAGGCTGTCGACTCAGGTGCTTGCCGAGTACTTCGCGGCTGCGATCCGCAAGCTCGGGCTGACCTCCGCCAACGCGCGCCGCCGCGTGGAGATCTATGCGGCGCTCAACGTCTTCCGGCCATCGGCCGACGACCTGCTCGCCGCCATCGATCTCCATCGCCTGCACGAACTCTCGATCTGGGACGCTCTGATCGTCCGATCAGCGCGCGCGTCCGGCTGCCGCGTGCTCTACACCGAGGACCTCCAGCACGGACGGAGCTACGACGGACTCCTGGTCGTCGATCCATTCCGGCCGGAGTGACCATCGCGCCCACCCCACCAGGTACCACGTATCCCAAAGTTGCGAAGTGCACAGCCGGCGACCGACGTCGACGACCACCCCTGGCTCCCCCTATCGAGAGTGCACGAGTGAGATCCGCGGAACAGGGGCGGGATCACGGGGCCTTCGCAGCCTGCTCCTTCTGAAGCTGCTTGTTGACCCTGCGCATGGCCACGCCGACCACGCCCTTCGAGTCCTTCGAGGCCTCGTCCAGCATCTCGTAGAACTGCGAGGTGTCGGGCTCGCTGATCGTGCCGCCGACCTCGACCGGGCGGAGCAGCGGCCGGTACCCGTGCTCGTCGGTGCCCTCCTGCAGCAGCCCCAGGCCCTCGAACAGGGTCGTCATGTCCCCCTGCGTCGCGAGCGAGAAGCTGGCGTCGAGCGGGCTCGACACCAGCGGCAGGCCGGGCTCGACCTCGACCGCGCCCTCACCCTCGATGCGGGCGAGCGGCGACACCACCTCGAGCCCCGAGATCGCGAACCGGCGCGGCGTCTCGCGCTCGAGCGTGAGCTCGAAGGTGGCGAACTCCAGTGACTCGAGCTCGCCGAGCAGCCGGCTGACCGCTTTGAGCTGCTTGGAGAAGGTGATCACGCCGAGCGCCTTGGCGCCACGCCGGGCCATGCCGAACTGACCGGCGAGGCCACGGAAGACCCCGTCGCGGCCGCTGACCCGAAGCTCGCCCAGGGTGCCGAGGCCGAGGTCGGCGAGGTTGCGCCCCCGACCCCACGCGGTGGTGCGGACGTCGAAGACTCCTTCCAGTGTGGGCAGCTCTTCGGGCGCCACGGACCGGAACAGCCGGCCCAGATCCAGCCCCGAGTACGACGCGTCGAAGCGCAGCTCGTAGGGCGCGTCGGCGGCCTCGTCGAAGCGCAGCGCACCCTCAGCCGCGAGCTGCGCGCCGAGCATCGATGCCTCGACGCCGGACAACTCCAACGCAGCCGGCTCGACCGTGACCCGGCCGCGGATGTCGTCTACCGAACCGTGGGCGAGCTCGAGCCGGCCAAGCTCAAGGCCGGCCGCCCCGGAGACGCCAGCGCCCCAGAAGGGCGCGCTGTCACGCCGCTCCCGCAGCTGGGCAATGGCGGACTTCGACCACTTCTCGCGGAACGCGGTTGCCGCCTGCTCGCGGATCTCCTGGCTGTCGACAGCCGGCTCAGGCGGCGACACCAGGTGGACGAGCTTCATGACGTCCGGCACGACGAGTCGATCGCCGCGCAGCGAGGCCTCGAAGCGGCGGCCCTCGGTGTGGCGGCGGACAGTCCCCTCGAAGGTGAGGTCCGACGCTCCCCTCTCTGACGATATCCGGAGCGGGGCGCGTACCTGCAGGCCCTGGCCTTCGATCCTGGTTACATCCAGGCCAGCGGCGAGATCGGGCAACCTCCCGATGTCTTCCAGCCGCGCTCCGCGCAGCTCGACCGAGCCCTGCAACGTCGAGGTTCCGCCGTACGCGAGATCAACCGAAGCGCCGATGGTGCCCTCGAGGAAGGCCGGCAGTCCGGCGAAGATCGGCTGCCGGGTCAGCGGCTCGAGATTGGCCAGCGTCTCGAAGTGGAAGCTCTCGACGGCGGTCCGGCCGGTCAGCGGCATCACCGCGCGCAGCGAGGTGTCGGCGATCGGTGTGCCCCGCGGACCGACGGTCGTGAAGTCGATCGACCGCGCCTGCAGGCCGTCAGCCGAGTAGACAACCTCGTAGGTGAGCCCGACCGCGACCTGGTCGAGCAGGACCGCGTCCTCCCAGCGCACCGTGACGTCCTTGAAGACCAGCTCCTGGTCCGCCGCGAGTACCAGGGCGCCATTCTCGGCGCGGCCCACGAACTGCCCCTGTGGCAGCACGCCCTCGAGCTCGAAGCCGAAGGCCTGCGGGAAGAGCTGCTGGAGCTCGAGCGGCGTGATGGTGGCGAGCAGGATCTCGGGTGGCCCCTCGCCCGCTGACACCGCGAGGGGCTCGGCGGTCACGGTGAAAGGCCGGGTGGCGCCGAGCTCCAGGAACCTGGTGCCGGCTGCGTCGGTCAGCGCGAGCTCGAGGCTCGACACCTCGATGCTGCGGCTCGCGACGTCGATGGCGCCCTGCTGGCGCCAGCTCAGCGCGCCGATCCGCCCGATGTGCCTCGAGATCTCCGGGAAGTCGCCTTCGAACCAGAACTCGGTCGCGATCCGGCGCCGGCCGTCGCGCGGCATGTCGAGGACCACCTGGCCGTCCAGGCGGCCACCGCTCGCGGTCCGCAGCCGGATCGCATCGAGCGAGAAGCTGGCGTGGGAGCTGTCCAGCCGCAGCCGCGGCACCAGGCTCACCGTCACGTCGCTGCTCAGCTGGAGGCCGCGGTAGAGCGTGCGCAGGCCGCGCACCTCGAAGGGCGCGACCGGCTCGAGCACGACCCCTGCACCGCCGCCGGCAACCACCGCGAGCTCGCCGTAGAGCCCACCCTCGGCGAAGTCCAGCTCCGGGAGATACGGGTTGAGCCAGCTGATCGGCAGGCCGTCGAAGCGCAGCCGCAGCTCCTGCGGGCTCGCCGAACCCCAGTCGGGTTTGAATCCAGGCAGCCCGATCTCGAGCGGGCGCTGATTGTCGATCTCGAGCGCCGCCATTGCCCGCCCGTCGGCGGCTGTGGCGTCGAGCCTCGCCGCGTCCAGCGCGAGCACCATCCGTGAGAGGTCGAGCTCGAAGCGCGCGCCGCCGTGCACAGCATCGAGCGATTCGAGCGCCCGCTGCAGCGCCGGCACCCTGAGATCGAGGTCGCCCTCGGCCGCGAGCACGGGCCAGCGATCGCGCGAGGTGGTGATGCCGCCCTTGAAGCCGACGCGCAGCCCGGAATCGGACGTCAGGTCGAGGCGTTCGACGTTCGCCTGGAGGGTGCCCTCATCGAGCTCCAGCCGCGGCACGACCACGAGGTCGAAGGGAGGCGGCTGCCCGCCTGCTCCTCCAGCCGCAAGCCGCAGCCCGTGGGCGCGGATCGGCTCGTGCGCCACCAGCGCGTGGTGGCTGGGCGCGAACGGGACCAGGTCGAGCACCCCGCTGACCGCCCCGCCCTCCACGATCACCGCCGAGTCGAAGCCGCGCGTCCAGCGCAGTGGGAAGCGGTCAGCCTCGATGCGAATCGCCGGCTCGCCCCACGTCGCCGGCGTCGCGTTCCACTGCCGGAGCTGCAGCCGGACCGGCTGCAGAGCCTCCACGCGGGCGACCGCGCGGCCGCTCGCCGGGACCAACGCGATCCGCATCCGCCGGGCCTCCAGCTCGCCGTCGTCGAGCGCGCCATCCAGGTCGAGCTCGAAGGCCAGCTCGCCCACCTCGGCGAGCCGCGGGTCGACGCCTCCCCAGCGACGGCTGATGAGACGCGAGACGGTCTCGAGATCGATGCGGCCCGCCTCGAGGTCGAGCCTGGCCGCGCCGGTCGAGCTCCCCTCGATCTCCGGCAGCGATCGCCCGCGGGCGAACGCCGCGACGAGCCCGGGCGGCACGCTCGCTTCCCAGCTCGCGTCGAGGACGCGCGGCTCGGGCGCGAATCCACCGCGCAGCTCGAGCAGCCGCTGGCCGCCCGAGCCGTCCACGGTCACGAGGACGGACTCCCCCGAGCCGCCAAGCTCGAGCTGGAGGCCGGCGTCGAGGCCGACGTTCGTGTCAGCCAGCGACCGGATCCCGCCAGCGGCGGTCGCCCGGCGGACATTTCCCGACTCGTCGACCTCCGCGGTGAGCGCGCCCTCGATCGCGGCCGCGGCCAGCGCATCGCCGCTGCGGCGCAGCTCGAGCGTCGACTGGAGGCCACCCTCGAGCCGGCGGCCGGCCCCCAGCCCCGAGGCGTGGAGCGCCCAGGGACCCGCCACCGCCACGTTGTCGGTGGCTGTGACGGTCAGCGAGCCGTCCACCGTGGCGGAGCGAATGACGACCCGCCGCGGCAGCCTCGCGAGCCGCCCGATTCCCCGGAACTCGAATGGCTCGGCAGCCTCCTCGTCCTCCTTCGCCACGAACGGGCCGAGGCGGATGTCGATCCCGGAGGCCGACACCTGCTCGAGGTCGAACGCGAGGTGAGCGACCGACGACCACAGGGCGAGGTCTGCGGCGGCGCGCTCCACGACCAGACTGAAGCCCGGAGCTGCCAGCCGGAGGCCCTTGACCTCGGCACCCCAGGGACCGGCCCAGACGCGGTCGACTCCGATCTCGACGCCGTCAATGCCGCCGACCGCCGCGCGGACCAGCGCCGTCTGCACCGGCGGCAGCAGCAGCGTCGCCGCGAGCGCCGCAGCCACGATCAACGCAACGACAACGGTCCGCTTGAGCCGGGCGCGCGCCATGCCGACCTCCGGGAAGCTCGTTCATTGTAGTCCGGAGGGGTGCTGCGAAGGGCCTCGGGTTCGGGAGTTCGGCGAGTGTCCTTCGACGTGCACGACATCGCCCCCGGTGCGCGCTGGGAGGCTCGGAAGCTTCAGATCCTGTGGTGCCGAGGGGCTCGGCGGCTCCTCACTCCGCCGTCAGCTCGAGCCGGCAGCGCACCCAGCTCCCGGAGCCGGTCTGCACCTGCGGCTCGGCGGCAATGCTGACCCGTGCGGGATCGAGCATGGCCTGGTCGACCAGGAAGGCGCGGATCGCCTCGGCGCGGGCAGCCGCCAGCGCCGCCATGGCGCCGTCGGCGATGGGCTGGGAGGCGACCAGAGCCTCCCGCACCGCGAGCCGGTAGGCGACCGCGTCGAGGACCGGCGCCTCACCCTCGGCCGCAGCCGCAGCCGTGTGCTGGGCGCGCAGCGCATCGAGC
>PQAJ01000085.1 GCA_003105185.1 Holophagae bacterium | reverse complement strand
TCATCCCGGCGGATTTTGCCCGTTCCGAGGCGCTCCTTCGGTTGGTTCCCGGCCGGCGGGGAGGGGCCCGGGCAAGAACTACCGTATGGGCATATTGCTTTCGAGCGCCGCAGGTGTCATCATCCGCCGAACGGCTCGTCCGTTGAGGGAGGAATGGTCATGAAGGTTCGTGCTCGCGCTGCGTGGTATTTCCGTGCTCAGATCCTGGCCGCAGCCGGCCTGCTGCTGCTGGTTCCGCTGGTTTCCGGCGCGGTCGAGGGCGCGCCGAAGGATGCCAAAGGGCAGCCTCCTGCCGAGGCCTGCGCGATGCTCGACGACGTCGAGTTGCGCGGCCGGATGGACGGGCTCCTGCTCAAGCTGATCGTCCTCTGCGGGCGGACGGACCTACTCGGGCAGGTTCTCCAGGAGCCGGAGATGGGCGGCCCAGGTAACCCCGAGGCGGGCGGGGTCGACGTTCTGGTCAACAATCCGGGTGGTGATTCCGGGGCCTCTCGTACCCAGAGCGAGACTTCAATGGCGGTCGACGAGGTGACCGGTACGATCTGTTCGGGCTACAACGACTCCTACCACGGGGTCACCCAGGGCACCGGCTACACCGGCTTCAGCCGCTCCACTGACGGCGGGGCCAGCTTCACCGATCGCGGCGCGCTGCAATCCACCAGCTACGGCGACCCGAGCCTTGTCTGGCGCCGCAGCGACGGCCACTTCTACTTCGCCACGCTCCACGAGAGCGGCCTCGGCGTCTGGAGGTCAATCGACGATTGCACGACCTTCCAGTTCGTCGGCTTGATCCACAACAGTTTCAACGACGACAAGGAGATCATGTCGGTCGACAACGACCCGGCGAGCGCCCATTACGGCAGACTCTACGTGGCATGGACCGACTTTAACGACGCGCGCATCTACGATACCCACTCGAGTGACGGCGGCGCCACTTGGTCGTCCCCAGTCGCGCTGTCAGGCGCCGGGAGCGACGTCCAGGGCGCCTGGCCTGTGGTCGCTCCCAACCACGACGTCTACGCCTCCTGGGTGCGCTGGAACCCCTACCCGGACGGCCCGATCGACATCGAGGTCACGCGCTCGAGCGATGGCGGCACGACCTGGGCGCGGGTTTCCAACCCGATGACCGGCAAGGTCAACCCGCGTGCTGTCAGTGCGACCAGCTATTGTGGACGGCCGGCGCTCAACGGCAACATCCGCTACCTGCCGTCGCCACAGATCGTGGTCGGCCCGGACGGCGCGGTGCACGTGGTCTACAGCTACGACCCCGACGGCTACAACACCGGCGACGTGGTCGACGCCTTCTACCGCCGCTCCACCGACAGCGGGGCGACCTGGGGGCCGGAGGTGCGGCTCAACACCGACGCGACGATCCGGGACCAGTTCTTCCCGACCCTGACGGTCGGCGCCGGCAACGTCGTCTCCGCGACCTGGTACGACCGCCGCGACGATCCCGCCAACAGCCTGTTCAAGTACTACCAGCGTTTCTCCTTTGACGGCGGTGTGACCTGGGAGCCGGATGAGGCGGTCTCCGATGTGGCCTCCCCGGTCGTGCTCGATCCGAACCTCGCCTGGTGCTACCACGGCGATTACGACACCCACGTCCAGACCGGCACCCACGCGATCGCCCAGTGGTCGGACGATCGAACGCAGGGCACCCAAACCGATCCCAATGTGTACGTGGACCTGATTCCTGTCAGCACCGACTTCCTGCTGCTGCCGGATCCGGCCGCTCTCGCGGTCTGCGCTCCCGGCGACGGGATCGTCACCATCAACGTCCCGCAGTTCTCCGGCTTCTCCGAGCCGGTGACCATGACCACCGGTGCGCTGCCGCCGGGACTGGTTGCCGGCTTCGTGCCCAACCCGGTGACGCCCCCGTCCTCGACCGTGCTGACGCTGAGCGGCACCGGTGGCGTCGCGGCCGGCAGCTACGACATCCTGGTGACCGGCACCTCGAGCCCGAGCGGCATCGTCCACGACACCACCATCACCCTGGGCGTCTTCACCGCCGCTCCGGGCCAGGCGGACCTCATCGCGCCGGCCAACGGCGCCCTCAACCAACCGCTCCGGCCCGCCTTCTCGTGGTCCGCGGCCACCCAGGCGGCGGGCTACAGCATCGAGGTCGACGACGATCCGGGCTTCGGCAGCCCGGCGATCTCGCAGGCCGGGATCACCGAGACCAGCTTCACGCCGAGCACGGACCTCGCCTCCAACACCACCTACTACTGGCGGGTCACTCCGGACAACATCTGCGGCACCGGGCCGGTCTCCACGGTCTACTCGTTCACGACCGAGGCGCTGCCCGGTGACTGCGGCGTCGGCACGATTCCGCTCGTCACTTTCACCGAGGACTTCGAGTCGGGCGCCGCGGGCTGGACGCATTCCTCGGGGCAGGGGATCGACACGTGGGCGCTCACGACCGCCACCCCACCGCGCACAGGTACCGTGTATCACGCCGACGACATCGAGACCATCAGCGACCAGAGGCTGGTGTCGCCGCCGGTGACCCTGCCGTCCGAGGGGCTGCCGATCACCCTCCAGTATTACACCTACCAGTACATTGAGGCCTCTTCGGGCGGCTGCTATGACGGCGGCATCCTCGAAATCTCGACCGATGGCGGATCGACCTGGACCCAGCTGACCAACGTCGTGATGCTCACAGACCCATACGACGGCATCGTCTCCTCGAGCTACGGCAACCCGCTGGCCGCTCTGAGTGCCTGGTGTGGCCAACCCCACCCGTGGGTCGAGTCGGTCGTCAATCTCGACGCCTACGCCGGTCAGACCGCGCAGTTCCGCTTCCGCCTTGGCACCGACTCGGGGGTGAGCTATGCCGGGTGGGACATCGACGACCTCGTGGTCCAGTCCTGCGTCCCGGCGGAGCCGGACTTCTACCTCGGCGCGACGCCGAGCAGCGCGACGATCTGCGCCGGCGACACCGCCGACTACACCATCAACGTCGGCGCCTACAGCGGCTTCTCGAATCCGGTCACGCTGGCGGCGAGCGGCAACCCGGCCGGCACGACCGCCGGGTTTGTTCCCAATCCGGTGACGCCACCCGGCTCGAGCCTGCTGACCATCGGCAACACCGGTGGGGTGGCCGGGGGCAGCTACGGCATCACCATCAGCGGCAGCGCGTCGGGCAGCCCGGGCCACTCGACCGGCGTCACCCTCAGCGTGGTGGTGCCGGCTGCGGCGCCGACTCTGACCGCTCCGGCGAACGGCGCCGTCAACCAGCCGCTGCGGCCGGTCTTCCAGTGGGGTGCGGCGGCCGGAGCCGACAGCTACGGCCTCGAGGTGGACGACGACCCGGCCTTCGGCAGCCCGGCGATCGCGGTCACCGGGCTCACCGGGACGACCTACACGCCGACGAGCGACCTCCACGACGCCACCATCTACTACTGGCGGGTGCAGTCGGAGAACCTGTGCGGGCCGGGAGGCCTGTCGACGGTGTTCTCGTTCACGACCCTGAGCCTGCTGCCGTTCGAGGACGGCTTCGAGTCCGGCGACACCAGCGCGTGGTCGACGACCGTGCCTTGAGGAAGGGGTTAGGGGGATAGGGGTTAGGGGTTAGCCCTCCCGCCAGCCCCAGACAGCAACGCAACGACGACCGCCCCGGGCAACCGGGGCGGTTTGTTTTCATCCGGCGGGAACCGGAACGGGAGCGGGCGCGGAAGCGGAAACGGGCGCGGAAGCGGGTGGGACGGCCCTAAACCCTGGCCCCCAGCCCCCGCCTCACGAGCTCGTCGCGGATCCACGCCTCGAGGTCCGGCGTCATGTAGAAGCGCGGCTGCAGCAGGTCGTCGTCGGCGGCGATGACGTGCTGCTCCTGAGCGGTCCCGGCGAGCGGGGTTTCCGGGTAGATCCGGACGCCGACCGTGACCTTGAGCATGTCGAGCTCCAGCGACTCGACGAAGTCGAGCGAGGCCGCGACGCTGTCCCGGGTCTCGCCCGGGCCGCCGAGCAGCAGGAAGCCGAAGCGGCGGATGCCGTGGCCGGCGAGGAGCTCCGCGATGCGCCGCACGTCGGCGGCGTCGAAGTGCTTGCCGTACGCGCGCAGCATGCTGTCGTCCCCGGACTCGAAGCCGAGGCTCACGGCCCGGCAGCCGGCATCCGCCATCGCCTTCGCGAGCTCCTCGTCGAGCCGGTGCGGGTAGACGATGCACTGCCACTCGACATCAACGTCGAGCTCGGCGATGCGACGGCACAGCTCGAGGGCGTGGCTGTCCGGGATGTTGAAGATGTTGTCCACGAACTGGACCCGCCGCACGCCGGCGGCTGCCATCCGGGCCAGCTGCCCGGTGACCAGCTGCGGCGACCGGCAGCGCAGCAGGCTGCCTTCGATCTGCGGCGTCGAGCAGTAGCTGCAGCGAAAGGGGCAGCCGCGCCGGGTCTGCACCGGCACCCAGACGTCGGGCTGCGCCAGGTCGGCGCTGGCCCACAGCCGCGGCCCGGGCTCGGGAAAGGTGTCGAGATCGGCCACGGCGGCCCGGCGCTCGGCAGGCCGGTGGCCGGGAGCGAAGAGGCCCGGCAGGCCGCGGGGGTCCTCGCCGTGCTCGAGCCGCTCGAGCAGCGCCGGGAAGGCCTCCTCGCCCTCGCCGCAGATCCCGAAGTCCGCGCCGAGGTGCCGCAGCACCGCCTCCGGGAACAGGGTGAAGCCGGCGCCGCCGAGCACCACCGGCGCCGCCGACGCCTCYCKGCAGACSGCGATCAGCGGCCGCACCTTGTCGAGCAGGAAGGTGGGCCGCGCCATCTCCTGGTCGTCGATGTTGCGCACCGACACGCCGATSGCGTCCGGCYSSAMGCGGYCGAGCTCKCGGCGMASGGCSGCCWSCGGATCCGSYTCGCCCATGAGGTCGAGGAAGGCGACCTGGTGGCCGCGCGCCTCGGCCGCGGCCGCSACSAGRGCGGCGCCGAGCGGCARGGTCGGCAGGTTGATCCGCTCGGTGTTGGCGGCGACGATCAGGACCCTCATGGCCGGATGCAATGCTCCACGCCTCGAGTCTAGCGCGACCGGCGGGCTGGACCTCCGGTCAGCTCAGGGGACGGTCATCGACCAGCGGCCGGTGTCGCCGGAGTCGAAGCCGTCGGAGAACAGCAGCCCGGCCTCGAACGCGCCGAGGTCGCGGGCGCCGTCATCGGGTCGGGGTGTGGCCGACTGGTGGCGACAATACTGCCACACCGGCTCGTGGTCGGGGACGGTCTCCGGGTGGAGCTCACCGCCGGCGTCGATCAGCGGGCTGGCCGGGGCAGGGGAGTAGTCCTGCGCCGGGAGGTCGCTGAAGCCGGGGTCGTCGCCCTCGAGGTTGCCGCCGTCGTCGACGAAGGTGCCTTCGAACGAGCCGTGGCTGACGACCCAGCCGGCGCGCAGCCAGCTGTCGCGCAGCTCCATCACGCCGGAGCTGTCGAGCAGCGCGAGGTGGGCTCCGTCCGCGGTGGTGTAGACGACGTTGTCGCGGACGTCGGCGTGCTCGTCGTTGGTCGACAGCCGCATCAGTGTGGTGTTCTCGCTGCGCGTCGAAACCACGGTGTTGTGGAAGAAGTGCAGGGTGCCCTTGCGGTAGTCCTGGAGGTTCCCGCTGTCGCCGCCGTAGTGCGCGATCTGGCTGTTGCCCTGGCCGTCGGCCTCGACCAGCACGTTGCCGTAGACGAAGGTCCGCCGGTAGTCGGGGTGGTTGACCAGCACCTGGCTGTCCTCGGCGTCGACCAAATCGAGCTGCCGGTTGCCGTCCTCGATCCAGTTGTAGCGCACGACCAGCCCGGCCGAGCGGTCCTTGAGGTTGTTGCCGCCGCAGCCGTCGCGCAGCCGTCCCATGCGGTTGAACTGGTAGGTGATGTGGATGGCCGCGGTGTAGGCGTTGTGCTCGTAGTAGCTGCCCTCGATGCCGTTGTCGAAAATCCAGTTGCGCTCGATCAGGATCTCCTGGGTGGCGCCGTCGAAGGCGCCGATGAACAGGCCGTTGCCGGAGTCGTGGAGGACGCAGTTGCGGATGATCAGGTGCTCGGCCTTCTCGACGTAGATCGCGGCCGCATTGTTCGCGTACGGTTCGATGCTGCCGCTGTGGTTGGTGAAGGTGAACGGCGGCCGGCCGGATCGGATTTCGAGGTTCTCGACGACGAGGTGGCCCGGCAGGTCATCGGGCGGAACGTTCGCGCCGCCGATCTTGAGCACTCCGCGAGCCTCGTTCCAGAAGTCGAGCTCGAGCCGGGTGACGGCGTCGCGGCCGTCGATCACCGGCAGCTCGCCGCCGGGACCCGGTACCCCGGCCACCACGATCGGTGCCTGCTCCGTCCCGCGGCGGCAGAGCACCCACTTCTCCCGGTAGGGCTCGGCCCGCCAGTGGATGAGGACCCGGTCCCCGGGCAGGAGGCCCTCCCAGGGGACGTCGCCGATCGCGGCGAGCATCCCAGGGCCGTCGCCGACCTCGTAGTCGGTGGCGATCGCCGGCCCTGCGGCGCTGGCGGCCATGACCAGCGCCCAGGCCATCCGGAGCGGCCACGGAGCCGAATGCTGCATCAGCCTCGACTCTATCGCCGGCCCTGCTCCGGACGGGTGACTGCTGTCACGGGTGTGCGAGCGGGCGGCGGGGCGGCTGACGGGGTGGAGGCCCTTGACAACAGGCGAGCCGGGATCGATATTAGCTTTGTGCTACAAAGTACTTTGCAATGGAGAACAACAATGACACAGCCCGACAGTGATCTTCAGCAGCTGGAACGAAACACTTTCAGAGCCGCGGCCGACTCAGGGCTGTGGGACATCTTCCTCGCGAGCGTGTTCGCGGTGTTCGCCGTCGCACCGCTGCTCAGCGGCCGGCTCGGCGACTTCTGGAGCTCGGCCGTGTTCCTGCCCGTGTGGGCCGCCGTCTACGCCCTGATTCGCGTGATCCAGGAGCGCGTGGTCCGTCCCAGGGTCGGCTCGGTGCGATTCGGGCCGGCTCGCCGCAAGCGGCTCGCCTGGCTGAACATCGCCATGGTGGTGGTGAATCTGGTCGCCCTGGTGGCCGGCCTCGTCGCAGCGACCCTGCCGCCGGCCGGCCAGCTCTGGCTGTTTCCGATCGCTTTGTCGCTGGTGCTTCTGGTCGGATTCTCGACGGCCGCCCTTGTCCTGGAGATCCCCAGGCTCTTCCTCTACGGGCTCCTGCTCGGGATGGCGCCGGCCGTCGGCGAGGCGCTGTGGAGGCGAGGACTGGCAACCCATCACGGCTTCCCGGTCGTCTTCGGGTTGTGTGCAGCCGCGATCCTGGTCACCGGCGTCGTGAGGTTCGTCCGCTTCCTGCCGCCGCGGCCGGACACGGCCGAAGGCTCGCCGGCGGAGTCGAGCCATGAGTGAGCCCGGAGATCGACCGGGACAGTGGATCGATCCCCTCATCCACGCGCCGGGAAGGCTGCTGATCATCACCCAGCTCGCGGTGGTGGACGCCGCGGACGCGACCTTCCTCCTCAACCGGACGGGCCTGAGCTGGGGGAATCTGTCGACCCACCTCAGCAAGCTCGAGGCGGCGGGGTACGTGGCGGTGGAGAAGACCTTTCGCGGCAGGAAGCCCTGCACCATGGTCATGCTCACGGAGAAGGGGAAGGCGGCCTTCGCGCAGTACCGCTCGATGATGCGGGAGACCCTCGCCGAGCCTCTCGAGAGGTGAGCCGGGCGGGCCCTTCGAGCGGCCGGCGCCAAGCATCGATGGCGTGCCTGGTGTGGGAGAGGGAGGCGGGCACTGCGGGGATCGTCAGCGGGCGCCTCTCTCGACGGCGAGCCAGCGCCGGCGACGTGGTACCGTGAGCGCCAGCAGTGGAGATCGAGAGGAGCGAGACACATGGCCGTGACCGATTCGGATGCCGGGACGAGTCGCCGTCGGACGCCCGTTCACCTCTGGATCGTGGGCACGTTGGCGCTGCTGTGGAACGCGATGGGGGCGTTCGACTACCTCGCCACCGAGCTGAAGCTCGACTTCTACATGAGCCAGTTCTCGGAGCAGCAGCTCGCCTACATCTACGGCTTCCCGGCGTGGGCGGTGGCGGGCTGGGCCTTCGGCGTCTGGGGCGCGCTAGCCGGCGCGGTCGGTCTCCTGCTGCGGCGCAGGTGGGCGGTGTGGGCCTTCGCGGTCTCGCTCCTCGGCCTAGCTGTCAGCTCGCTCTACACCTTCGTGCTGTCGGACGGCGTCGACGTCATGGGTGCGGGGGGCGCGGTGTTCAGCGCCGCCATCTGGGCGCTCGCGGTCTCCCTGCTGCTCTATGCTCGGGCGCAGGCGAAGCGCGGCGTGCTGGCCTGACGGCCGCTCGCCTCGAGGAAGGCCGGCTCGTGCGCCGCGGTCACACGTCTCCTGCCGCCAGGGGGGAAGCCTCACCGGGTGTTTGGTGCCCTGCAGATCCTATCTCTGGTGAATGACGACCAGATCCGATCCGCGCCAGCGGATCGGATTACATGTTGCGCCGGTACTGCCCGCCGACCTCGTAGAGTGCGTTCGAGATCTGGCCGAGCGAGCAGGAGCGCACGGTGCTGAGAAGCTCTTCGAAGATGTTGCCGCCGGTGCGGGCGACCTCCTGCAGCCTGCGCAGCGCCTCCGGCGCACGGGCCGAATGGCGGTCGTGGAAGTCGCGCAGGTGGGCGAGGCGGGCGTTCTTCTCGTCCGGCGTGGCGCGGGTCAGCGGGATCTCACCGCCGATCGTGGCCGCCGGGTCGACGTAGGTGTTGACGCCCACGATCGGGTACTCCCCGGTGTGCTTCAGGCGCTCGTAGTGGAGGCTCTCCTCCTGGATCTTGCCCCGCTGGTACATGCTCTCCATGGCGCCGAGCACGTCGCCGCGCTCGCTCAAGCGCACGAACTCCTCGAGCACCGCCTCCTCGACCACGTCGGTCAGCCACTCGACGATGTGCGAGCCCTGCAGGGGGTTCTCGTTCTTGAGCAGGCCGAACTCGAGGGCGTTGATGAGCTGGATCGCCACCGCGCGCCGCACCGACTCCGGCGTCGGGGTGGTGATCGCCTCGTCGTAGGCGTTGGTGTGCAGGGAGTTGCAGTTGTCGGCCATGGCGAGCAGGCCCTGCAGCGTGGTGCGGATGTCGTTGAAGGCGATCTCCATCGCGTGCAGGGATCGGCCCGAGGTCTGGATGTGGTACTTGAGCTTCTGCGACCGCTCGTTGCCGTCGTAGCGGCTGCGGATGGCGATCGCCCAGATGCGGCGCGCGACCCGGCCGATCACGGTGTACTCGGGGTCCATGCCGTTCGAGAAGAAGAAGCTCAGGTTGGGCGCGAAGTCGTCGATGCGCATGCCCCGCGCGAGGTAGGTCTCGACGTAGGTGAAGCCGTTGGCCAGGGTGAAGGCGAGCTGGGTGATCGGGTTGGCGCCGGCCTCCGCGATGTGGTAGCCGGAGATCGACACCGAGTAGAAGTTGCGGACCTTCCAGTCGCAGAACAGGCGCTGGATGTCGCCCATCATCCGGAGCGCGAACTCGGTCGAGAAGATGCAGGTGTTCTGGGCCTGGTCCTCCTTCAGGATGTCGGCCTGAACGGTGCCGCGGATGACCTGCATCGTGTCGCGGAGGATGGCGTCCCATTCGCCGGCCTCGAGCAGCGGCTCGAGCGCCTCCCAGTCCTTGCCGTCGACCAGCGGCTGGAACGCATCAGCGTGCTTCGCCTTCAGCCGGTTCGACGCGATCAGCTTCTTGCGGGCCTGCTGGCGGGCCGCAGCGTTGAAGAACATCGCCAGGATCATCGGTGCCGGGCCGTTGATGGTCATCGACACCGAGGTGGTGGGGTCGCAGAGGTCGAAGCCGGCGTAGAGCCGCTCCATGTCCTCGACGGTGCAGATCGAGACGCCGGACTCGCCGACCTTGCCCCAGATGTCGGGCCGATCGGCCGGGTCCTCGCCGTACAGGGTCGCCGAGTCGAAGGCGGTCGACAGCCGGGTCGCCTCCTGGCCCGCGGCGAGCAGGTGGAAGCGCTGGTTGGTGCGCTCGGGCCCGCCTTCGCCGGCGAACATCCGCGTGGGCAGCTCCTCGGTCCGCTTGAGCGGAAACACGCCGGCGGTGTAGGGAAACGCGCCGGGCACGTTCTCCAGGAACAGGTAGCGCAGGACCTCGGGCCAGGTCGCGCAGCGCGGCAGCTGCACCTTGGGGACCCGCGTGCCGGCGAGCGAGGCCGTGGTGAGGGGCACGTGGATCTCGCGGCCGCGCACGGTGTAGCAGAATTCGTCGCGCGCGTAGTCGCGCTGGATCTCGGGCCAGTCCGCGATCTGCTCCCGCGAGGCGTCGTCGAGCTGGTGGGCGATGCGCCGGATCTCCGCGTCGAGGTCCGCGAGCCGGGCCTCAGAGGCGGTCTCGGAGCCGGTGATCTCCTCGAACATCCTCCACAGCTCCTCGGGTGAGCCGTCGCCCCCGCGGGACGACAGGATGGCGCGCGCACCGACCAGTTGGTAGAGGCGTCCGGCGACCTCGATCTGCTCCTCGGCCCACGCCTTGTAGCCGCGCACGGTGTGCGCGATGGAGCGCAGGTATCCGGTGCGATCTCCGGGGATGGTGGGGTGGCGCTCGGGCTCGCCGGCGGGTACCGCCGAGGTGCCCTCGAGGGTCCACGGCGTGCCGTTGTCGGCGGCGAGGCGGCGGACGATGCCCTGGTAGAGGCTGTTGACGCCGCGGTCGTGGAACTGGCTGGCGATGGTCGCGTAGACCGGCAGCTCCTCGTCGCCGGGCCCCTCGAACAGGCCGTGGCAGCGGCGATACTGCTTGCGCACGTCGCGCAGGGCGTCGAGCGCTTTCGGCCGGTCGAACTTGTTGATCGCCACGAAGTCGGCGAAGTCGAGCATGTCGATCTTCTCGAGCTGCATCGCGGCGCCGTACTCGGGCGTCATGACGTAGAGCGAGAGGTCGGCGACGTCGACGATCTCGGAGTCGGCCTGGCCGATGCCCGACGACTCCACCAGCACCAGGTCGAAGCCGGCGGCCCGGCAGAGCGCGATCGAGTGCTCGATGTGGGCCGACAGCGCGCGGTGAGCCTGGCGAGTTGCGAGCGAGCGCATGAACACCCGGTCCGAGCCGAGTGAGTTGAGGCGGATGCGGTCGCCGAGCAGGGCGCCGCCGGTCTTGCGCTTGGTCGGGTCGACCGAGAGGATGGCGATGGTCAGCGCCGGGAAGTCGGCGAGGAAGCGCAGCACCAGCTCGTCGGTGACCGAGGACTTGCCCGCGCCGCCGGTGCCAGTGATGCCGAGCACCGGTGCCCGCCGGTCGCCGGCCGGCAGCTCGACCTCGAGGCCCTCCTCGGCACGGGTGATGGCGCGGGCCACCGCGAGCCAGCGATCGGCGGTGGCGCCGAGCGGCCCCGCGGAGGCGAGGCTCGCGGGGTCGAAGTCGGCGGCCTTGATCATGTGGTCGATCATGCCGTCGAGGCCCATCGCGCGGCCGTCCTCGGGCGAGAAGATCTTGGCGACGCCGTAGGCCTCGAGTTGGGCGATCTCGCGCGGCACGATGACGCCACCGCCGCCGCCGAAGACCAGGACGTGCCCGGCGCCGCGGCTCCGGAGCAGGTCGATCATGTAGGTGAAGAACTCGATGTGCCCGCCCTGGTAGGACGAAACCGCGATCGCCTGGGCGTCCTCCTGGATGGCCGCGTCCACGATGTCGGCGACCGAGCGGTTGTGGCCGAGGTGGACGACCTCGGCGCCGTGAGCCTGCAGGATGCGGCGCATGATGTTGATCGCCGCGTCGTGACCGTCGAACAGCGAGGCCGCGGTGATGAAGCGGACCTTGTGCTTCGGCTCGTAGCGCTCGGGCTGGGCAGGCGTGGCCATCGGACCTCCCTGACGGGTGCCTGGCCGATGATAGCAGGGCGCCATCCGCTGCTCTCGGGGGTGACGCTCCAAGCCATTCATTCTGAATGGATTGAGCTGTCTTGCGATCGAGTGACCAGGGTCTGCGGAAAGCGATCGCCAGCCGTCACCGCCCTCAGCCGGAGAGGGGGCTTCTGGAACGGGAGCGGGCGGGGCCCCGATCCCCTGGATTCCAGATCCTAGGTCCTCCTCAGGGGACCGTCGTGCTCCACGCCGAGGTGTCGCCAGTCTCGAAGCCGTCCTCGAACAGCGGGCCGCC
>PQAJ01000084.1 GCA_003105185.1 Holophagae bacterium | reverse complement strand
CTGCTCGGCGCCAACATCGCGGCCCACTATGGGACCCCGGCCCAGCAGGCACGGGTCCGTGCGACCCTTGACCAGATCGCAGCCAGCGGCGACCCGGACTTCACCTCGTTCGCCACCTGGAGCCGTGACACCCTGCCGCCGGCCACGCTCCTCGCCGGGATGATGGAGCGCCTCAAGTAGGACGCATCAGGCCCGCGACGCCTGCGGCTGGGTGTGCGCGCCCCCGCAGCGATGCCCCGGGCGCGAGGCGCAGTCGACCCGTGCGCCGCCCCCCCGAGGCCGGGGCGAATCCCACGCCTTGCACGCTGACGGGAGCCGAACTTCCGCCTACACGCCCATCTTGCGCCGGATGTGATCCAGCACCGGGGTGTGCTCGTGCTCCGGGCTGAACAGCACGAACTCCGCGTCCCGGTTGACCCGGACGCTGTGGCCGGGCGGCCAGTAAAAGAGGTCGCCCCCTCGCAACGACTCCTCGCTACCGTCCGCGTAGCTCGCGATCACCTCGCCGGCGATCAGGTAACCCCAGTGGGGTGACTGGCACAGGCCGCCATCCAACCCCTGGAGGAGCGGCGCCAAGTCGGCGCCACCCGCGATCCTGAAGTGCTCGGCGCCCATGACGCCGTAGCCGCTCGCGTCGCCGAAGCCGGTGGCCTGGCACGCGCGCGCCCCGGGTGCATCGATCTTCACCGGCATGTCGTTCGTGGAAATCCGCATGGCTTGCAGCCTCCGTTCGTTAATTGTGCTTAGCATAGCACAATCATGCGACTGCTTCTCAATCTTGCCACGCTGACAGGTGCTGGACTCGCCCGGGTCACACCACTCTGGCTGCAGCGGCCTTTCCCCAACTGCTGACCCCGGGCCAGCTTCGTGAGGGAGCATGCCCGCGTCCGGTCCCGGAGGAACGCGAAAGCCGCCGCGCCGTCACCGTTCAAGTGTCTGCCGCGTCAATCTTTCCCAAGTGTTCGGCCATGCGCTCGCCGGGGAGCGGCCGACGCCCCCCGCCATCGAGCCGGACGGGTCGCCAGCCCCCATCTCGACGGGTGGAAGAAAGTGCTGTTAATCTAGGTTTACAACAATGGTGATTTCTGGTCTCAATACCAGAGACAACGAAGGGAGGCAACATGGCTAAGGTTCAGATCGCGACGCTCGCACGGAGTTTTACACGGGTTGACGCAGATGAGGTCGTCCGGCTCCGCGATCGGCTTTCAGGATCGCTGCTCGGCCCGACCGATGAAGGGTACGACCAGGCTCGGACGATCTGGAACGCGATGATCGACCGCCGTCCGGCCCTGATCGCCCGCTGCACCACCACTGCCGACGTCCAGCTCGCCGTGGAGTTCGCGAACCGGCACGAGCTCCTCGTCGCGGTGCGTGGCGGCGGGCACAACATCGCCGGCAACGCCGTCTGCGACGACGGCCTGATGATCGACCTGTCTCCCATGAACTTCGTCCGGGTCGACCCGAAGCAGAAGGTAGCCGAGGTCGGACCGGGGGCCACGCTGGGCGACCTCGACCGGGCGACGCAGGCGTTCGGCCTCGCAATCCCGACCGGCATCAACTCCACCACCGGCATCGCCGGGCTGACCCTGGGCGGCGGGTTCGGCTGGCTCAGCCGCGCCTACGGTCTGACCGTGGACAACCTGATCAGTGCCGAGGTCGTGACTGCGGCGGGCGAGGTGGTTCGGGCGAGCGAGCGAGAGCACCCCGACCTGTTCTGGGCGCTGCGCGGTGGCGGCGGCAATTACGGCATCGTGACCAGATTCGACTTCCGGCTCCACGAGGTTGGCCCGGAGGTGCTCTGCGGGCTCGTCGTCTACCCGCTCGCGCAGGCGACTGAAGCTCTCAGGCGGTACCGCGAGATCGCGGCGACGCTCTCGGACAAAACCGCCGCCTGGGCCGTGCTTCGCCAGGCGCCGCCGCTTCCATTCCTGCCCGAGGAGGTCCACGGCAAAGAGATCATCGCCTTCGCGGTCTGCCACATCGGCGATCCGGACGAAGGCCGACGCGCGATCGAGCCGCTGCGCCACCTCGGGACCCCATWCGGCGAGCACCTCGGCGTCCAGCCSTTCATCGCCTGGCAGCAGGCGTTCGACCCACTTCTCACCCCCGGCGCCCGCAACTACTGGAAGTCYCACAACTTCTCCGAGCTGTCGGACGCAACCATCGACGTCCTGGTGGGCTACGCCGGCGCGCTTCCGTCACCTCACTGCGAGATCTTCGTCGGCCAGCTCGGCGGCAAGGCAAATCGCGTGGCCCCAACCGCGACCGCCTACCCACACCGCGACGCCAACTTCGTGGTCAACGTTCACGGCCGCTGGGAAACGGCTGCAGAGGATGATCGGGTGATTCGCTGGTCGCGCGACTTCTACCGCGCGGCGGCGCCGTTTGCCACCGGCGGCGTCTACGTCAACTTCATGACCGAAGAGGAGTCGGACCGGATCCGCGCCGCGTACGGCCCGAACTGGGCCCGCCTGGTTCGGACCAAGAAGATGTACGACCCGACCAACCTGTTCTGCATGAATCAGAACATCACGCCGCGCTAGCTTGCAGCCGGGGTGCCGGCGTTCCCACCCCCGGGAGCCGATGCCCTGGGGCAGGAAAGGCCGCAGGAGGTGATCGAACCTTCGGCGACACTACGGCGGCGGCAGCACCCCTTCTCCCCCATCCGCGGCGGAAGGGCGGCGATACTCGGCTGAGGCAGGACGTGCGTCGGCGACGACCAGCGTGCCGAACACTTTGGGAACGCCGTGCGCCGCCCTCTTGGCAGAGGGGGCTGAACCGCCCCACCCGGAATGCCCGAACGCTGCCAGTCAGTTGGTCGTAGCAGCTGATGCGGCGTGCGCTGCGGTGAATCTGGAGGGCCCATGTCCATCCGACCCATCAAGCGGTTGATCGAGTCCCAGCCGACCATCGAGGGCGCCGGCGTCCGGCTGCGGCGCGGCTTCGGCTTCGGCGACACCGCCGACTTCGACCCGTTCCTGCTGTTCGACGACTTCCGCGGCGACCGGCCCGAGGACTACCTGGCCGGCTTCCCGTGGCACCCGCACCGCGGCATCGAGACCATCACCTACGTGCTCGCCGGCACCGTCGACCACGGCGACAGCCTCGGCAACGCCGGCACGATCTCGGCCGGCGACGTGCAGTGGATGACCGCCGGCAGCGGGATCATCCACCAGGAGATGCCGAAGGGCGATGCCGCGGGCAGGATGCACGGCTTCCAGCTGTGGGCCAACCTGCCCGCCGCGCTCAAGATGACCGCACCGCGCTACCAAGAGGTGGCGTCGGCCGACATCCCCGAGGTCACCGACGACGACGGCACGGCGGTGCGGGTGATCTGCGGTGCATTCTGGGGCGCTCGCGGTCCCGTGGACGGGATCGCCGCAGAGCCGCAGTACCTCGACGTGCTGGTGCCGCCGCTGGTCCGGAAGACCCTGCCGGTTGAGCGCACGCGCCACGCGTTCGCTTACGTGTTCGGCGGCTCAGGCCGGTTCTGCAACGCTTCGGAGCCGCTCGCCGTGCCCACGGTCGCGGCCTCGTGGTCCGGCACCGCGGGCCCGCAGCGGATCGGCGACCGCTCGCTGGTCGTGTTCGACAGCGGCGACGAGCTCACGGTCGAGGCTGGCGAGCAGGGGATCCGCTTCCTACTGGTCTCGGGACAGCCCCTGCAGGAGCCGATCGCCTGGTACGGCCCGATCGTGATGAACACCCAGGAGCAGCTGCGCCAAGCCTTCGCCGAGTACCGGGCCGGCACCTTCCTCAAGCACCGCTGACCCCTTCCGGTACCACGTATCTCACAGCTGCAAAGTTGACGTGAACGGCGCTCTGACTCACAAGAGTGGGATACGTGGCACCGGTCCGGTGTCGCTCTGTTGGTACCCCTCTGCTCACATCGGGACATGAGGCCGCACGGCCGTCACCACACGCCGGGCCCCGGCCCTCGCCCTCTCTGCGTCATGCTTGCTGTAGAAGCCTGACGGCGTCAAGTCCTCGGCGCCGTAGAACGCGAGCTCGCGGTCGCGCCGCAGATCGCGCGAGATGGCGGCAAGGGCCTCGACCTCGGGCTGCAGTGCCCCAGGCAGCCGTGCCCGCTCCGCCAGCAGGACCTCGGAGACGTCGTGAATCCGCGGCGGCTCCACGCCGTGCTCCCGCAGCAGGCCCTTGAGGGCGAGCTCGACGGCTTCCTGCGCCTCGCGGACCACGTCGGCCCAGCCACCATGCTCGAAAAGCACGTCGAGTGCCTGCAGGCGGATCGCCGCTCGTCCGACATAATCGCTGGCGAGGTCCCGGTTGCGCATGGTCAGCCCTCCGCAACCCAGTACGGTTGGCCGTGGACCGTCTTCCGGACGACCCGACCCTCGATCAGGTCACGCCGAATCGCGGCCAGGCATGCGTGGAGCGCAAGATCGCGCGAGAACACCACTATGCCGTCGACCGCCGCTTCCGCCCACAGCCCGACCGCCGGCGCCGATCGCTCCGGCAGGGTCACAAAGTGCGGCTCGACGCGCCGTCCGTCCCACACCACGGGCTCCTCGTCCCAGCGCCGGTAGAGCGAGCGGGACAGCTCGAGAGTGCGGTCAACCACGACCAGGAGATCGATGTCGGACTCGTCGTGCAGCTCGCACCGCGCCCACGACCCGAACGCAACAACCCCGACCAGCGCGTCGCCCGCCACTGCGGCTGCCCGCGCCACCGCCGCCGCGGCCGCCCCGAACGCCGACAACTCGGCGACGGGCGCCGCGAGCTTGCGGCCGCAGTACTCGTTGAGCGACAGCCCCATCGCCGAGGCCGCGTTTCGAAGTGCTGCGTGGAGGCCACGGTCGATCCGCAGCAGAAAGCGGCCCGAGCAGCCAGTATCAGCAGGAACCGACAATGTGATATCATCCATCACATTCATGATATCACAAGACCTCGACACGCTCGATCGAGAAGGAGCCGCGGCAATCCTTCATCGAACACAGGGCGGACGAGTCTCTCGAGCACCGCCGCCGTCAGCGAGCCGCGCGCCACCTCGAATTGACCCCTGGCCCGAGGTCTCCCGGTCGCGCGGTCGAGGCGCCCGCGGGCTGCGCCTACTTCTTCTTCGCCTCCTTCTCCGCTTCCTTCCACTTCTTCTCGAACTCCTTGGCCTGCTCCTCGGTCATGATGTCGATCGGCACCCGGATGACGCTGCCGTCGAGCTTCACGTCGAGGTTGTAGGTTCCGAGCTGAATGCCGCCGGGAACTTGGAAGAAGAGGCGACCGACGCAGGCGGCTCGCCAACGAATGTCGACCTGGTCGAAGGCCAGCGCTCGTGCCCGCTGCATGGGATCCGCGAAGAAGCCGATCCGGCACGGCTGGTCCGTCTCGGGCGGGAAGTAGTTGATGGAGTCATTCATCATGGCGTCCGCCCGCTCCATCGCGGCCAGCTCGCCGGCGGCCTTCCCGTACTCCTCCTGGGTCGCCAGCGGTAACACCTCGTGGGCAGGGTTGACCAGGTTGAGCTTGTCCCGGGTCAGCGTCTGGTCCTTGACACCCTTCTGCAGCGTGATGCCGACGTCCAGCATCATCCAGTTCTTGCCGACCGCCCCGTTGGCGGCGCGGTAGCCGAGGACCACCCAGCCCTCCTGGTTCTCGGCGACCCGCACAAAGGTGCCCATGACCCCGACCTGCTCGCCCGCCTGTGCGGGCGTCTCGTCCTGAGCCCAGGCGGCCCCCCCGACAAGAGCAATCAGCATGACCACCCACCACACTCGATTGAGGCTCTGGTTCTTCACGACATCCTCCCTCCAGGTCACCGTTTCAGTTGCTTTGCAGATTGCACGTGGTGGCGGACAACGCCACGGCGCCCGGACCAGCACGATCCGGGCGCCGCCTGAATGACCGTGCCGTGCCCGACCTAGAACA
>PQAJ01000083.1 GCA_003105185.1 Holophagae bacterium | reverse complement strand
CGGCGATCGAGCGCCAGCTGGCGGGTGATGCGGCGGCGGCGGTCCGCCTCGCCTGGCTGGAGGCCCTCGACGACGAGGCCGCGCCAGCCCGGTCCGGGGTACTGTCGGCCCTGGTGCACCGCGACCCGGACCCAGCGGTGCGGGCTCGCGCCGTGGAGCTGCTGCAGTCCTCAGGCAAGCTCGCAGACCGCGCGGCGGCGCTCGAGCTCTACCGGGCGTGGAAGGGCGATGCCATGGCCGACGCCCGCGCCGCGGCGCTGGTGGCGGCGCTCGACCTGTCGGCCGAGGCGGACCGGCAGGCAGTGGTCGAGCTCGGGACCGCCGACCCGGACCGGGCGGTCCGCGCGCTGGTCGTCAACCAGGCGCGCCGGCTGGGGATGGCGGCGTCGCTGCCCTCGGGCGAGCCCCGGCACGTCCGCGAGTGGTACCGCGACCTGCTGCGCTGGATCGAGGTCGAGCGCTGGCTCGACGTGGTGACGGTGCGCGGCACCTTCCGGGTTCGGCTCGAGGTCGCGGACGCGCCGATCAGCTCGCGCGAGCTGTGGGAGCTCGCCGAGCGCGGCTTCTACGACGGCCTGACCATCCACCGCGTGGTGCCGAACTTCGTCGTCCAGGGCGGTGACCCGCGCGGCGACGGCTGGGGCGGCCCGGGCTTCGTGCTGCCCGACGAGCCGAGCATCCGTCCCTTCGACTCCTGGCGGGTCGGCATCGCGACCTCGGGGCCGCAGACCGGCGGCTGCCAGCTGTTTGTGACCGAGCTGCCGGCCGACCGGCTGACCGGCCACTACACCAACCTCGGCGAGGTCGTCGCCGGCCGCGACGTCCTCAGCCGGCTGCGCGTCGGCGACCGGATCGTGCGGGTCTCAACCGCCGCCGGGACCGAGCCGCCGCGGCCGCCCGCGGTGCTGCTCGGCCGCCTCACCTGGAGTGAGCTCGCTGCGGTCGAGGGCTGGCAGGCCGAGCGCGACAGCTACTTGCCGGAGGCCGCGACGGTGGCACAGCTCGCCTCGGCGGCCGGCCGCTACAAGGTGGTCGCGGTTCTCGGCACCTGGTGCGAGGACTCTGCGCGCGAGGTGCCCCGGCTGCAGCGGGTGCTCGACGAGGTTGCCGGGGACCGCTTCGAGGCGGTGCTGGTCGGCGTCGACCGCACCAAGAGGGTCACCGACGCCGAGGTCGCCGCTCTGCTGCCGGACGGCACGGTGATGGACCGGGTGCCGACGATCTTCGTCTTCGACGAGTTCGGGGCGGAGCTCGGCCGGGTCGTGGAGACCGCGGAGCGGCCGCTCGAGCAGCTGCTCGTGGAGTCCCTCGCCCCGGTCGAGGGCTGGCCGTGACCGAGGTCGCGGCGACCTCCGCGCTCCCGGGGCGGGCCGAGGTGATGCTGGCCGACCGCTTCGAGCTGCGGGTGCACCGGGGGGCCGCCCTGACCGGCGAGGACGAGCTGGCCGCGTTCATCGGCGGGGCCGCGGGGGCGCTCACGCTGCTCGCCAATCCGGTGAGCCGGACGGTGCTCGAGCGCTGCCCGCAGCTGAAGGTGGTGGGCAACGTGGCGGTCGGCTACGACAACGTCGACGTCGCCGCCGCCGCCGAGTGCGGGGTCTGGGTCACCAACACCCCGGACGTGCTCACCGAGGCCACCGCCGACCTGGCCTGGGCGCTGGTGCTGGCGGTGACCCGCCGGCTCGGCGAGGCGGAAGAGTATCTGCGGAGCGGACGGTTTCGAGGCTGGGCGCTCGACCTGCTGCTCGGGACCGGCCTCCAGGACAAGCGGATCGGCATCGTCGGCTACGGCCGGATCGGGCGGGCGGTGGCGCGGCGCGCCGTCGCCTCCGGGATGGAGGTGGCGTGCAGCGACCGCGAGCCGGTCGCCGGGGCGGACCCGCCTGCCCGGCAGCTGCCGCTCGACGAGCTGCTGGCGACGAGCGCAGTGGTGTCGCTCCACGCGCCGCTCGACGCCTCCACCCACCACCTGCTCGACGAGCGCCGGCTGCGGCTGATGCCGCGCGGCGCGGTGCTCGTCAACACCGCCCGCGGGCCGCTGGTCGACGAGGCGGCGCTGGTCAGGGTGCTGGAGTCCGGGCACCTCGGCGGGGCCGGCCTCGACGTCTACGAGCACGAGCCCGAGGTCCATCCCGGGCTGCTCAGGCGACGCGACGTCGTGCTGCTGCCGCATTGCGGCTCGGCGACCCACGAGACGCGGGCCGCGATGGCCGAGCTCGCCGCCGCGAACGTGATCGCGGTGCTCGAGGGCCGCGAGCCGCCGGCGCCGGTGGTGCGCGGCAGGTGAGCCTTGCTACAATCCCCACGTCTGAACCAAAGGAGGTCGCCACGGCTCCCGAACCCGTGATCCCGGAGCTCTCGGTCGTCATGCCGGCGCTCAACGAGGAGGAGGCGCTGCCGGTGGTGATCCCCGAGGCGGTCCAGGCCCTCGACGAGATCTGCGGCCGCTGGGAGATCATCGTTGTCGACGACGGCTCGACCGACCGCACGCCGCAGATCCTCGAGGAGTTCGCCGCCCGTGACCCGCGCATCCGCGCCTTCACGCAGTACGGCCACCTCGGTTACGGGCTCGCCATCCGGCGCGGCTTCGAGGCGGTCCGCTACATGGTTGTCTGCCTCACCGACTCCGACGGCCAGTTCGACCTGCGCGAAGCTGCCAACCTGTACCCCTTCCTGAAAGACGCTGACATGGTCGGCGGCATCCGCGTCGGCCGCGAGGACACCTGGGTCCGGCGGCGGATCTCGGCGACCTACAACTGGCTGCAGTCGCGCATCCTCGGTCTCGACGTGCAGGACGTCAACTGCGCGCTCAAGCTGTTCCGCAGCTCGTTCCTCTACATGGTCGAGCTGACCGAGGACGGCTTCCTGATCGACGCCGAGATCTACGCGCGCGCCCACCGCGCCGGGCTGCGCTGGGCCCAGGTCGGGGTGACCCACCGGCCGCGGGTCTACGGCGAGTCCAAGGTCCACCTCTCGCTCGCCTTCGGGACCCTGCTCAAGCTGTGGAAGCTGCGCCGGCGCCTGTGACCGCCGACGGGGCGGGGCCCTCGACCGCGCGGCAGGAAGGCGACCGATCCGCCGGCCTTCGCGGCTTCGTCGCCGTGCTGCTGGCCCTGACCGCGCTTCACGTCGTCCTCGCGGTGGCGCTGCCGGTGTCGGGCGACGAGGCCTACTACTGGGACTGCTCGCGCCACGCCGAGTGGAGCAGCTTCGACCAGCCCAAGCTGGTGATCTGGGCGATGGTCCCGTTTCGCGCCGTGCTCGGCGAGAATCAGCTCGCGGTGCGCGCCCCGGCGATCGTCGCGAGCCTGCTCATCGGGCTGCTGCTGCTGCCGCTCGTGCGCCGGCTCGGCGGCACCCCCCGGCACGCCGCGCTCGCCTACCTCGCGCTTCACCTGGCGCCGCTGATGTTCCTGGGCTCGTTCTACGCGTCGACCGACATCGCGATGGCGGCCGCCTACCTGGGCGCCACTTGGGCCGCGGTCGCGCTCGCCCAGGGGGAGCGGCGCGCGTGGTGGGGCTTCGGGATCGCGGCCGGCCTCGGCTTCCTCGCCAAGTTCCCCATCGTCACCGTGCTGCCGGCGGTGCTGCCGGCGGTCATCAGGGGCCCCGCCCGCCACCATCTGCGGACGGCCACGCCGTACCTGGCTGCGGCGCTCAGCTTCCTGCTGACCACGCCGGTGTGGGTGTGGGCGGTGCAGCACGACTGGGACAACATCCGCTTCCAGCTTCAGGGCCGCCACTCGGGCGCCGGCTTCACCCTCAGCTACCTGGCCGAGTACTTGGGCGGCATCGCGCTGCTGCTGACACCCTTCCTGCTCGCGGCCTTCGCGGTCGCCTGGTGGCGGTCGCGGCGGCCGGCGCGCCCCGACTGGCTGGCGGCGCGGGTCGCCGTCGCGTCGCCGCTGCTGCTGTTCGCCGTGATCGGGCTGCGCACCCGGGTGTCGCCGCACTGGGGCACCACCGGGGTGATGGTCGCGGCCGCGATGCTGGTGCTGGTCGCGTTTCGCGGCCGCTCGACGCTGGTGGCCGGTGCGGCGGTGATGGGGCTCGGGCTGTCGCTGGCCGCGGTCGGGATCGTGCTTCTGCCTGAGCGGCTGATGGCGATTGAATGGAGCTACCGCGGGCAGCCCAACCGGATCTCGACCAAAGCCCTGGCCGAGCTGATCGGCAACCGCGAGATCGTCGACCGGCTGCAGGCGCTACGCGGGCCCGACGAGCTGGTTGCCTCCGAGAGCTACAGCGACGTCCACCTCTACGCCTTCCTGTCCGGAGGGACGCTGCCGACCCGCCTCGCCAACATCCGCGGCGGCAAGCACGGACTGGCGTCGCTCTACTGGTATCGGCCGGCCGAGCTCGCCGGTCGGGACATGCTGTTCGTGACCGACCGCGACGGCCAGGAGAAGGTGCTGCGCGGGCTCTTCGAGGAGGTCCGCGCCGAGCCGCCGATCGAGATCGTGAGGGACGGCGTGCTGATCCGCAGAGTGCTGCTGTACCGCTGCCACAACCTGCTGCGACCGGAGGGTGCCTTTACCCGCCTCGACTGAGGCGGGTCGGAATCCAGATCAGCGCGCACTCGGGAACTGCAACGGGCGCGGGGCTGGGTGGGTGGACTCCCCCCTGGATTCTGGCCCGTGACCCCTCACAGCTATCGCCTGGTGGTATCCTGCCTAGGGATTACCTGAGACTAGGCCGCGACAGCGGCAGCGACGAGGGAGGAAGCCATGACCGAGGAGATGACTCCGAAGAAGAAGGGGCTCAGCCCCCTGGCGTGGATCGGCATCGGCTGCGGAGCGCTGGTGGTGATCGTGGCCGCGGCGCTGGTCGTGGTCGGCCTGATCGCGGCGAAGAAGATCAAGGACGTCGCCGGGGACTTCAAGAACAACCCCGAAATGGCGGCCGCCCGGCTGATCGTGAAGATGAACCCGGAGCTCGAGGAGGTGTCCGCGGATGAGCAGGCGGGAACGATCACCGTCCGCCACACCAAGACCGGGGAAGTGGTCACCGTCAGCATCCAGGACCTCAAAGAAGGCCGGATCAAGTTCACAACCGATGAAGGGGAGGTCAGCGTCGAAGCCACCGGCGACGGCGATAAGGGCACCTTCAGCGTCACCCGCGGCGACGAGACCTGGAAGATGAGGACCGGCGTCGATACCGTCGGTGACATACCGGCCTGGGTGCCGGTCCCCCCGGGCAGCGAACCCGAGAGCCCACACGTCGTCGAGAGCGAGGGCAAGACCAGCGGCGGCTTCCAGCTTCGGTCCACCGAGTCGGTCGAAGCGGCGACCGCGTTCTACCGCGAACGGCTCGAGGCCGGTGGCTTCGAGGTCAACGTCAACAGCTTCTCCATGGGGGAGGCCGACTCGGGCGCCGTGGTGATCGGCTCGCAGGGCGACGGCCAGCGCACCGTGACCGCGATGATCCGCACCGAGGAGGGCGCGACCCGCGTCGTCGTGTCGTACCAGGAAGGCGGGGAGTAACCCCCGCCCCTCGAGGGGCTAGGATCTGGGGGCTGAGCCCTTCCCCCTGCCCGTCTCCGTGCCCGTGCCCGAGTGACGATCAGCTCTGAGGATCGTCTGTTCGGAGACGGAGACGGAGACGGAGACGGGCGGGGGCCCTAACCCCTAACCCCTCTCTGCCCGCTCGAGAATCGAGTCAGCCAGCGCGGTGAAGGCGCGCCCGACCGGCGACTGTGGCCGCTCGAGCACAACCGGCTGGCCGGTGTCGCCGCCCGCGGCAACGGCCGGGTCGATCGGGATCTCGCCCAGGAACGGCACCCCCAGCGCGTCGGCGGTCCGGCGTCCGCCGCCCGACCCGAACACGTGCTCGACGTGGCCGCACTCCGGGCAGGTGTAGTGGGACATGTTCTCCACGATCCCAAGCACCGGGACGTCGAGCTTGCGGAACATGTGCAGGCTCTTGCGGGCATCGATCAGGGCCACGTCCTGGGCAGTGGTGACGATCAAGGCGCCGGCGAGCGGCACGTTCTGACAGAGGGTGAGGGCAACGTCGCCGGTGCCCGGCGGCAGATCGACCACCAGGTAGTCGAGCTCGCCCCACAGCACGTCGCCGACAAACTGCTCGAGCGCCTTCTGCAGCATCGGCCCGCGCCAGATCACGGGCTGGTCGGCGTCGACGATGTATCCGAACGACATCACCTTGACGCCGCCCGGGGCATCGACCGGGTGGATCTTGCCGGAGGCGTCGCCGGTGGGCCCCTCCTCGGCGCCCATCATCAGCTGCTGCGACGGCCCGTAGATGTCGGCGTCGAGCAGGCCGACGCGCCGGCCCCGCCGGGCGAGCGCCAGGGCGAGGTTGGCTGCCACGGTCGACTTGCCGACCCCGCCCTTGCCCGAGGCCACCGCGACCACCCGCTCGACCCCCGGGATGAGGTGCGCCCAGCCCCTCGGCTGCGGCGGGGCGTGCGCCGGGGACGGCCCCTGCACGGTGGCGAGCAGGGTCTGCAGCGTGACCTCGACGTCGGCCACGCCGGGCAGCGCGCGGAGCTGGCGTTCGACCTCGCCGCGCAGGGAGTCGGCAATGCCGGGCCGCGCGGCCTCGACGGCGAGCAGGAGGCGGACCCGTTCACCGTCGACCTCGAGCTGGCGCACCGCGCCCGCTGCCACCAGATCGCGATTGCCGCCGGGAATGGGGATGGTGCTCAGCTTCCTGAGGATGTCCTGCTCGGTCAGACCCATGGTATTGCCCTTCGCCGTCGCTCGCACGACCGGCCCGCCAGTGTAACGGAGCCGGAGGAGAATGCCATTCCGGGCGGGCGCAGCGAGAACGCGGAACCGAGGGGCGCCCCGCCTGTTGTTTGCCGTCTCCGTACCCGGGCCCGTCTCCGTGCCCGTGCCCGGGAGGCGAGGCGAGTATGCGGGAAGCGCGTCCTGCGGGCGTGCCATCTTTGGCGATTTCGGAACCACGATCTTCCTGGAGTCGTGCTCACGAGCCGAAATCGCCAAAGGTGGCAACCTCGGGGAGCGCCCCCATAGAATCAGCGCGAAGTGCTTTCGAGGACAGGGCGAACGAGCGTCGCGGGAGCGGAAGCAGAAACGGGCTCGGAAGAGGGGCTATCCCAGCGTGCGGCGGATCGCGGCGGCGAGCTGCTCGGCCAGGATCTGGATCTGGGCCGCGTCCTCGCCCTCGATCATCACCCGCGCCAGCGGCTCGGTCCCGGAGTAGCGCAGCAGCACCCGGCCGCGGCCCTGCAGCCGGGCCTCGGCGTCGGCCAGCTCGCGGAGGACCGACGGCAGGTCCTCGAATGGGGTCTTGCGTACGACCGGCACGTTGAGGAGAACCTGCGGAAAGCGCTCGAGGTCGGACAGCCGCGACAGCGGCAGGCCGCGCCGGGCAGCGATGGCGACCAGCTGGCTGCCGGTCAGCAGGCCGTCGCCCGACACACCATGGTGGGCGCAGATGACGTGGCCCGACTGCTCGCCGCCGAGGGCGGCATCGTGCTGGCGCATCGCCTGCCACACCCAGCGGTCGCCGACCGCGCACCGGCGAAGGTCGAGGCCATCCCGGCGCAGCGCGCGCTCGAGCCCGAAGTTGCTCATCACGGTGGCCACCACCCGGCGGTGGGGGAGACGGTCGTCGGCGGCGAGCTGGCGCGCCCAGGCAAGCAGGATGTCGTCTCCGTCGAGCACCGTGCCGGTCTCGTCGACGAGGATCGCGCGGTCGGCGTCGCCATCGAGCGCGAGCCCGCCGTGCGCCTGCTCGGCGAGCACCCGCTCGGCGAGTTTCGCCGGGGCGGTGGCGCCGCAGCCGGCGTTGATGTTGGTGCCGTCCGGCGCTGACGCGATCGAGGTCACGCGCGCGCCGAGCCGCTCCAGCAGCTGCTCAACCAGCCCCGACGCCGCTCCGTGGGCGGCGTCCACCACCAGGTGCAGGCCGGCCAGCGGGCGCCCCTGCCCGACCGAAGCGACCAGCAGCTCGAGGTAGCGCTCGGGCAGGGAGCGATCAGCCTCGGGGAGTGCAATGTCGCCGGTCGAACCGATTGTGGCGATGCGGGCCTCGATCTGGCGCTCCGAGGTGTCGGCCAGCTTTTCGCCGGTGGGCTCCAGGACCTTGATCCCGTTGTCACACGACGGATTGTGGGAGGCGGAGATGACGACACCTGCGCCGTAGCCCCCGCCGCGAAGGAGCTGGGACACCGCCGGGGTCGGGAGCACTCCGCCCCAGGTGACCCTGCCCCCTGCCGCCTGGAAGCTGCCGGCAAACCAGCGCGCCAGGGTTTCGGTCGAGGCGCGGGTGTCGCCGGCAAGCAGCAGGGGCGGACCGGACTGCAGGCCGAGGACCTCAGCGACCACCGCGCCGAGGCGGCGGACGGTCTCCTTATCGAGCGGCGGCGAGAACGCCCGTCCACGAATCCCATCGGTGCCGAAGAGAGTGCTCATCACGCTCCCAGGGTCGAGCCACCTTTCCAYAGGTCGCCGGGCAGCGTCAACCCCTGACGGGGCCGGCTCAGCGGGCCTCCGACGTCGCCACTGCCCGCGGCTCGATCTGGACGACCACCTGGATCGGGATGGCCGACAGCAGGCGCAGCAGCGGATCGGGCAGCACCGGYTGGACGATGGTCTCGACCGGGGCGGTGGCGCCTTCCACCGAGATCGGCGTGGTCTCGATGAAGTCGACGCCCTCGAGGCGGCTCTCGGGTCCCTGGATGGCCATCTGCTCGGGCGTCACCCGCACCGACACGAGCACGAAGCCCGCGGCAGGCACGCCCTCGATAATCGGCCGCACCGCCACGCTGAGAGTCTGCCGCCGCTCGAGCACGAGCGAGATGGCGGCAGGCTCGACGCTCACCACCTCAACCTCGGGCGGCAGCGGGATGTCGCTGGCGTTGATCGGGTAGGAGTCCGTGCCCGGACCAGCGTTCGACAGGTCGAGCAGCACCTCCAGCGGTGTCCGCGGGTCGAGCAGGCGCGACAACGGGCCGCGCAGCTGGACCGAGACGGTGTCGGGAACGCCCGAGACCAGGACCAGATCGCTCGGGATGTTGACCAGGGTGAGCTGGGCGCGGACGCCGCGGACCGAGATCTCCCGCGTGCGCTCGGCGGACAGGACGTACCAGAGCAGAAAGGCAGCCAGCAACGACACCAGGAAGAGCACGGGGTAGCGGGGACGCAGCCTCACGAGTCGATCTCCCGCCGGGGCCGGAGATGGTAGAGGTGCTCGGCAAGCGCGTTGCGCAGCGTGGTCTCGTCGAGCGGTCGCAACAGCTGCTGCTCGACTGCGAGCGAGATGATGCCGGTCTCCTCCGACACCACGATGACCAGCGCGTCGCTCTCCTCGGTCAGCCCGATCGCCGCGCGGTGCCGGCTGCCGAGCTCGGACGACAGCTCGTGGCGGGTGGTGAGCGGCAGGAAGCAGGAGGCCGCGATGATGCGCTCGCCGCCGATGATCACCGCGCCGTCGTGGAGCGGCGTGCCGGGGATGAAGATGTTGAGGATGAGGTCGTAGGAGAAGCGCGACTCGAGCGCGATGCCGGTGTCGGCCCACACCGAAAGCGAGTCGTGCCGCTCGAGCGCGATCAGGGCGCCGGTGCGCTTGGCGGCGAGGGCCTGAACCGCCAGCGCGAGCTCATTGATCATCACCGGCCCTTCGTCCTGGCCGCGGCCTCTCGGGAACCATGCCGTCGACCCGAAGGCCGACAGCATGCGCCGGATCTCCTGCTGGAAAAGCACGATGATGGCGATCGGAAGGAACGCCAGCAGGTAGCCGAGGATGGTCGACAGCGTGATCAGCTTGAGGGTGGAGGCCACCAGGTAGAGGCCTGCGATGGCCACGATGCCCCACATCATCTGCATCGCGCGGCTGCCCCGCAGCAGCGCCAGCAGCGCGTAGATCAGGAGTGCGACGGTGAGGATGTCGACGACGTCGGCGAGACCGACCTTGAGCTCGGTGATCGAGCGCAGGACGCCGATCAGCCAGTTCACGACGCCGCCTCGCGCAGCCGGCACGCGACCTCGAGAAAGTGCACGGTCGCCTCCGGGTCGTGAACCCGGACCACGACTCGTTCGAGGCCGATCGCGGGGATGAGAGCTGCCAGGCTGCCGGGCAGCCGGCCGTCGACCGGCGTGCCGGTGAGCCGGCCGAGGAATGACTTGCGGGACGCGCCGAAGATCACTGGATGTCCGAGCCCGGCGAGCCGCGGCAGCCCGGCCAGCAGCCGCAGATTGCCGTCGACGTCCTTGCCGAAGCCGATCCCCGGATCGACCCACACCCGCTGCGGTGGAATTCCGGCCGCTTCCGCGGTGCGCGCCCTGCCGTCGAGGAAGTCGCACACCTCGGCGACCACGTCACCGTAGCTGGTGTCAACCTGCATGGTCGCGGGCGAACCGCGCATGTGCATGAGCACGATGGCAGCGCCCCTCCTCGCGACCAGCTCGAGCATCTTGGCGTCGGCGGCAGCGGTGACGTCGTTGACCACGTCGGCGCCGGCGTCGAGTGCCGCCTCCGCGACCTCCGGCTTCGAGGTGTCGACCGAGATCAGGAGGCCGGGATGGCGCCGCCGCAGCTCGGCAATCGTCGGCACCACCCGTTGCAACTCCTCGGCGGCCGGGACCGGCTCGGCGCCGGGTCGCGTCGACTCGCCTCCGATGTCGAGGATGTCGGCGCCCTCGGCGACCAACCGCTCGGCGTGCTCGAGGCCGGCGGCATCATCCAGGAAGCGTCCGCCGTCCGAGAACGAGTCGGGAGTGCGGTTGAGAACGGCCATCACGACCGGCATGCGGCGCGGCCAGAGGGTATCCAGCCGATCCGCGCCGGGCTGCGGGAGGGTCCCCCGGTGGCCGTGGTTCACGCCGATTCTGCCGCCTCCGTGACGCTCGAGCGCTGCCGCTTGCGCTGCAGCAGCTCGGCATCGAGCTTGCTGTGGTCGTTGATGATTTCGTAGATGGTGTCGCCGTCGAGCACCTCGTGCTCGAGCAGCGCCTGGGCGATGGCCTCGAGCGACTCCCGGTTGTTCTCCAGATACTGGCGTGCGCCCGCGTACGCCTCGTTGACGAAGCTCCGGATCTCGTCGTCGATCTGGACCGCGGTCGCTTCCGAGTAGTCCTGGTGCCGGGCAAACTCCTTGCCCAGGAAGATCGACTCCTCCCGCTTGCCGAAGGTCAGCGGCCCCATCCTCTCGCTCATGCCCCACTCGCACACCATCTTGCGGGCGAGCTCGGTGCAGCGCTCGAGGTCGTTGCCGGCGCCGGTTGTCATCCGCTCCGAGCCGAACACGATTTCCTCGGCGATGCGGCCACCCATCAGGACCCGCAGGTTGGCCTCGAGGTAGCTGCGCGAGTAGGTGTAGCGATCCTCGAGCGGCAGCTGCTGGGTCAGCCCGAGCGCCATGCCGCGGGGGATGATGGTCACCTTGTGCAGCGGATCGGCCTCGGGCACCAGCACGGCCACCAGCGCGTGCCCGGCCTCGTGGTAGGCGGTGATCCGCTTCTCCTCCTCGGACATCACCAGCGACCGGCGCTCCGACCCCATCATGACCTTGTCCTTGGCGAACTCGAAGTCCACCATCTCGACCTTCATCTTGTTGAAGCGCGCCGCCCGCAGCGCAGCCTCGTTGACCAGGTTTGCGAGGTCGGCGCCCGAGAACCCAGGGGTCGAGCGGGCGAGCACCGCGAGGTCGACGTCCGAGGCTTGCGGAATTTTGGTGGTGTGGACCTTGAGGATTCCCTCGCGCCCCTTGACGTCGGGCGCGTTGACCACGATCCGGCGGTCGAAGCGGCCCGGGCGGAGCAGCGCCGGGTCGAGCACGTCGGGCCGGTTGGTCGCCGCGATCAGGATCACGCCCTCGTTGGACTCGAACCCGTCCATCTCGACCAGCAGCTCGTTGAGCGTCTGCTCGCGCTCGTCGTGGCCGCCGCCGAGCCCGGCGCCGCGGTGGCGGCCGACGGCGTCGATCTCGTCGATGAAGATGATGCAGGGCGCGTTCTTCTTGCCCTGCTCGAAGAGGTCGCGGACGCGCGACGCGCCCACGCCGACGAACATCTCGACGAAGTCGGAGCCCGAGATCGAGAAGAACGGCACGTCGGCCTCGCCGGCCACCGCCCGCGCGAGCAGGGTCTTGCCGGTGCCGGGCGGGCCCATCAGCAGCACGCCCTTGGGGATCTTCCCGCCGAGCCGCTGGAACTTCTTGGGGTCCTTGAGGAAGTCGATGATCTCCTCGAGCTCTTCCTTGGCCTCGTTCACGCCGGCGACGTCGGCGAAGGTCACCTTCTTCTGGTCGGGCGTCAGCAGCTTGGCCTTCGACTTGCCGAAGGACATCGCCTTGGTGCCGCCGGCCTGCATCTGCCGGAAGAACACGAACCACAGCCCGACCAGGATCAGCAGCGGAGCCCACGACAGCAGAGCGGTCAGCAGCCGCCCGTCGGCGGGCTTCTCGACCTTGATCTCGACCTTGTGCTCGCGCAGCAGGTTGATGAGGTCGTCGTAGCCGGGGTTGATGGTGTAGTGGTCGTAGCGGGGCGTCGGCCCGGAATCTTCGCTGCCGGCGGTCTTGATGTGGATCTCCTCGCCCTTGATCAGGACCTTGCTCACCTGGCCTTGGGCGACCTTGTCCAGGAAGTCGGAGAACGCGATCTCCCGACTGGTCGAGGAGTACCCCCGCAGGACGGAGAACATCAGCAGCACCCCGACCAGGATGACCAGCCACATCAGGACGGTTCGAACGGTCTGATTCACGCTCTCACTGCCTCCGCGCCGCTCAGTCGAAGCCGGCGGCGCACCTCGGGAAACCCAATGCCGTGTTGGCTTGTTCCCCTGCTCGTCCGGCGCCCGCTGACGCTCCGGTTCACGTTCGCTCGATCACGCACAGCTCGGGTCGGTTGGTGTACTGCCCCCACTCGAGCCCCAGCCCGTAGCCGACCAGATAGCCGTCCGTCTCGTCGCGGAACACGGCGTACTTGGCGTGCAGGTTGACGCTGCGCAGGTGGGGGCGATCGACCAGCGCCACCACCTCGATCGAGGCCGGGTGCTGCTGGCTCAAGTGGGTGATCAGGTAGTTCTCGGTCACGCCGCTGTGGCAGACGTCCTTCAAGACCAGCACGTGGCGACCCGAGACCTCGATGTGAGTGGCGAAGGTGAGGTGGACCATCTCGCCGCGGTCCTCGTGCGACACCGCAACATCGACGAACTCGTAGTCCACCGGCCCCTCGATCAGCCTCGCGAGGTCGGCCAGCAGGAAGGCCGCGCCCTTGAGAATGCCGACCAGGATGAGCTTCTTGCCCTGGTAGTCCTGGGAGATCAGCCTGGCGACGTCGGTCAGCCGCTGCCGGATCTCGTCGGCCGAGTGCACCACCCGGGGCTCACCCATCCGTCAACACCTCCACCAGCAGGGCCCCGGTCGAGGTCCCCTGCCAGACGCCTGGAATCCACGCAATTCTAGCATTTTCACACAGTAACGGCCAGGCGGACCGGAGGTGGCGGGGTGCCACGCGAGCGATCAGCCGGGGCACGCCGAGCCTCGTGCCGGCGACCTCGACCGCATCGCCCGGCTGCGGCGACCGCACCGTCAGCGGCGTCGACGGGCTCGTGCGCCAGTGCCAGCGCGCCTGCGGCGACGGGCTGCCGTCGAGAGTCAGCCGTACCCGCCAGCCCGGGATCGACAGCGCAGTGAGGGAGCCCACCTCGAGCCGGTGCTGGTAGGGCTGCGGGGCGACCGGCGGCTCGAGCCAGAGCCGGCCGCGCGCGAGGAGCAGCCGCCAGCGGTCGGCCAGCGTCACCGAGCGGGGGACCGATGCCTCGACCAGGCGATGGAGCAGGGCGGTCTGCCGCCGCGTCACCCGCCCGATGCCGGCGCGGGCGGCCTGGGCGTGGAGCCAGCGCGAGCGCAGAGGCCGGGCGAGGGCCCTCAGGTCGTCCACCGGAACGCCGCCGACCGGAGCCCACGGCGAGATCCATAACGCCGCCCGCTCGAGCGAGTCCGCGAACAGCGCCTCGTCCGCAGCCAGTGCGTCAGCGAGGTGGACGAGGTGGTCGTCGATGCGCGGTGAGCTGCTGCGCAGCTCGGGCAGGACGACGTGGCGGACCCGGTTGCGGAGATGGCCGAGGTCGGCGTTGGAGCTGTCCTCGATCCAGGGGATGCCGCGGCGCTGCAGCCAGTCGACGATTTCGAGCCGGCGCCACGGGAGCAGCGGCCGAATGACGCCGGCGTCGGTGGCGGCGGCGATCCCGGCCAGGGCCCGCGGCCCGGCGCCGCGCAGGAGCTGCATGATGACGCCTTCCGCGACGTCGTCGCGGTGGTGCGCGGTGGCTACCGCGTCCAGCGACCGTTGCGCGACCACCTCGAGCAGCGCGCGGTAGCGACGGTGGCGCCAGGCGGCCTCGCGGCCCTCGCGGGGCGCGGGCTCGGGGGCGAGGCGGAGCAGGTGAAACGGCACCCCGCGCCGTTCGCAGAGCGCGCGGCAGAACTCGGCGTCCCGATCCGCCTCGGCGCGCCGCGCCACGTGGTGGACGTGCGCCGCCTCGAGCTCGAGGCCGAGCGAAGGGTCGGCCAGGAGATGGAGCAGGGCGACCGAGTCGGGCCCGCCGGACAGCGCCACCAGCAGTCTTCCGCCCACCAGCTCCGGGAACCGATCGGCGAAATGTCGGGGGAAATCCTCGAGCGACATAGGCGATGGTGGCGGTGGGTGGAGTTGAACCACCGACACAGGGCTTATGAGACCCCTGCTCTGCCTCTGAGCTACACCGCCGGGCGAATTACTCTACAGCGCGGCGAGAAGGGGTGTCAACCGAGGGTATACTTCTCGAGTGGTCGACGAGCGCGGCGTCGCGCGAAGGCAGTGTCCAAGTTGTGGACACGAGGTGCTGTCCTTTCAGTTGCGAGACTGCTCGGTCTGCCGTACGATCTTCTGCCAACACTGTGCCGTGCGGGACTTCGGGCGCGACTTCTGCAGCGACCGCTGTCGCGCGATGTTCTTCTTCGGCGACGGCGACGAGGAGCCAGCGGGGGATGAGTAGGTAGCATGGGGCGATTGAGTGACGAGCTGCTGAAGCGAGCGCAGGCCCTCCCCGGCCTGCGCGCTGGCTTCGAGCGCTCGGTGGTGGCGGCGAAGGCGCAGGGCGCGCGCGTCTACGACCCCGACAACGTCGGCTACATCGACTACCAGGGCGGTGGCGGCGCGGCGATCGTCGGGTTTGCGAACCAGTTCGTGCTCGACGCGGTCCGCAAGGTGCTCGGCAACGGCGTCCCCGACGGTTTCCACGTGCCCCAGGAGGTGGAGCTCGCCGAAGCGCTCGGGAAGGTGCTGCCATGGGTCGGCAACTGGTGGCTGTGCCGGACCCAGGACGAAGCGGTCTACCAGCTGCTGCAGTGGGCGCGCGACACGACCGGCAAGCCCGGGATCCTGATGCTCGACGGCGGCGCCCGCGTCCGAATCGCGGTGGGTGCCACGGACTCGGGGAGCTTCCCGATCCGCGAGGTGCCCGGTTGGCAGGTCGAGCGGATCGAGCGGGAGCTGGCGACGTCGGCCGGGCGGCTGGCCGCCCTGGTGGTCGACCCGCTGATGAGCCGGGCTGGGGTGATCCCTGCCCCGGACGGCGTGCTCGCCCGGATCGCGGCGGCCTGCCGCGACCACGGGGTGCTGCTGCTCTTTGACGAGCGCGTGTCGGGCTTCCGCGTCCATCGCGGCGGCGCCCAGGCGCTGAGCGGCGTGACGCCGGACGCGGCGGTGTACGGGGGCGCGCTCGGCGGCGGGTTCCCGATCGGCGTGGTCGGCTTCCGCGCCGGCATCGACGAGCCGGTGCAGAAGGGTGACGGTCGTATGCCGACGCCGCACCCGGTGTCGCTAGCCGCCGCCGAGGCGGTGCTGTCGATCCTGAAGAACGACACCGTGTACGAGCGGGTCGAGGAGCGGGCGGTCCAGCTAGTTTCCGGGATCGAGGGACTCGCGAGCAGGTTCCAGCGCCCGATCACCGTCAACCGGGTGGGATCGGTGTTCGCACTCTACATGGCGGCCAAGCCGGTGACCAACTGCCGCGCGGCGAGCCGTGCCGACGCCACCACGTACTGGCGATTTGCGGAGGGGCTGCGCGGCGAGGGTGTCCTGCTGCCCCGGCAGCCGGGGGGGGCGGCCTTCCTGTCGAGCGCGCACGGCGCCAAGGACGTCGAGGAGACACTGGCGGCGTGCGAGCGCGTGCTGCTCCGGCTCCACCAGGAAGACCTCCCCTGAACGATGAGCAACTCCTACCAGGCTGAGTCGACCCGGGGCGCGGCGGAGCGCACCGCGTTGGTCGCGTCGGTCGTCGGCGGCGCGCCGCGCCGCGTCGTCGAGGAGCATCTCGACGAGCTCGAGCGCCTGGTCGACACCGCCGGCGGCACGGTCGTGGCGCGCGAGATCCAGGAGCGGCCGGCGCCGGACCCGGCGACGGTGGTCGGCTCCGGCTTTCTGGAGCGCGTCGCTGACCGCTGCCGCGACGAGCAGATCGAAGTGGTGGTGTTCGACGAGGACTTGACCGCATCGCAGGTCCGCAACATCGAGCGCTCGCTGCCCGCGAACGTCAAGGTGCTGGACAGAGCGGCGGTGATCCTCGACATCTTCGCCCAGAGGGCGCGCAGCCGGGAGGCCCAGACCCAGGTCGAGCTGGCACAGCTGTCCTACCTCTTGCCGCGCCTGACCCGGCGTTGGCGCCACCTGTCCCGGCAGGCCGGCGGCATCGGCACCCGGGGGGTCGGCGAGACCCAGCTCGAGATCGACCGCCGGCTGATCTCTCGCCGCATCGCCCAGCTCAGGGGCAAGCTCGAGGGGATCGAGCGCGACCGCCGCCACCGGCGCCAGGGCCGCAGCGAGCTGCCGGCGATCGCGCTGGTCGGCTACACCAACGCCGGCAAGTCGTCGCTGTTCCGGGCGCTCACGCGCAGCGAGGTGCTGGTCGAGGACCGGCTGTTCGCGACGCTCGACCCGAGGGCGCGTCGGGTGGCGCTCGGGGACGGCGTGGTGGCGATCCTCACCGACACCGTCGGCTTCATCCGCAAGCTGCCCCACCATCTCGTCGCGCCCTTCCGCTCGACCCTCGAGGAGGCCACCGAGGCCGACCTCGTGCTCCACGTGGTGGACGTCGCGCACCCGAGCTGGGAGGAGCAGCTCGCGGTCGGCGACGAGGTGCTCGAGGGGCTCGGCGTGGAGCGCGAGCGGACCCTGGTCGTGCTCAACAAGATCGACCTGCTGCCGGCGCAGCAGCCGCGCTGGCTGCCGGCCGGCCGGGCGTCGGTCGCGGTCTCGGCAGTCACCGGGAAGGGGCTCGAGGACCTCAGCCGCCTCGCCCGGCGGGCGCTGTTGACCGCCCCCGGTGTGACCTTCCTCAGGGTTCCGCTGGACCAGGCCGATGCCGTGCAGCGCGCGGTGCAGCTGCCGCACCGGCTGGCCCAGCGCTTTGACGACCGCACGCTCGAGCTGGCGATGCGCGTCAACGGCGGGCAGCTGAGCGAGGCCGGCCTCGACCCCTTCCGGGTTGCCGCATGGACGCCGATCGAGTCGGACGGAGACAGCTGATGCCGGTGTACGAGTTTCTCTGCCCGAGCTGCAATCGGATCTACAGCTTCCACTCCTTCCGAGTGGAGACGTCCCGGGCGCCTCGGTGCCCCAAGTGCGGGGCCGAGAACCTGCACCGGGTGCCGTCGCGGTTTGGGGTCGCCGCCGCGTCGAAGGCCGCGCCTGCCGGCGGCGGCGAGGGTGACGAGCGCGACGACCCTCGCATGGAGCGCGAGATGATGCGGTTTGCCGCCGAGCTCGAAGGCATGGACGAGAGCGATCCGCGGCAGATGGCGGCGGCGGTCCGCCGCATGACCGAGCTCGCGGGCGAACCGGTGACGCCGGCGATGGAGGAAATGATCCGCCGCCTCGAGGCCGGCGAGGATCCCGAGCGCATCGAGGAGGAGCTCGGCGACGCCCTCGAGGAGGAGATGGGTGAGGGAGGTGGTGGTCTCGGCGGCGCGGCACCCACCCGGGATGATGGTCTCTATCCGATGTGAGCGCCCGGCCGTTCCGGCCGGGAACGGGGACGACATCGGACGCGGAAGCGGTCGTGGGCGGTTGGTGTGCTAACCCCTGACCCCTCGCTCCCAACCTGTGAGCTCCCACATCGTGCGCACTGCATCGGGGCCGAGCCACGCCAGGAAGAAGGTGAGTAGGGCCCACGACATGAGGCCGTAGATCAGCTCGAAGGCCGGGGTCGCGAGGTGGAGCCCCCACAGGCCCAGGTTGATCGCCAGCCAGCCTGCGGTCGGCAGCCAGCGGCCGCGGCCGATCGGGATCAGCAGCAGCATAACCCAGTAGTAGCAGGTTAGCAGCACGGCCGCGAACGCGACCGCCACGCCGAGGATGGCGGCGGCGTCGCGCGGCCACCGCCAGGCCGCGGCCGCGGTGACGAGCAGCACGAGAGCGGTCGCAGCCAGCAGCACCGGACGGTGCTCGGCTTGCAGCCGGTTCATCTTGCCCTGCCACAGGAGCCACGGCTCCGGCAGGTTCCAGCGCACGTCGTCGCGGCGCATGGTGGCGCCGTCGTACAGCAGCACGTTGGAGAGGCCGACGTTGTTGGTCAGCCAGGTGCCGTGGTGCTTCTCCAGGTTGTGCAGGAACTGCGGCCACGCCTGCGGGCCGACGCCCACCAGCCCGCCGGCGACCAGGCACAGTGCGACGCCGAGGGCGAAGCCGCCGAGCAGCCTCCATACCCAGCCCACGGGACGGCGCATCGACAGCTCGCGCAGCGCAACCACCACCGGCCCGAGGAGGAAGCCGGCCGGGAACACCCGCACCATCGCGGCGTAGGCGAGCAGGCCCCCGGCGACCAGGTAGCGCTCGCGCCGGATCAGGCACACCCCGATGCCGATCGCGGCCAGCCAGTCCTGGCGCAGGAAGGCGCCGCCCACCCAGTCGAAGCGCCACGGGTAGCCGACCCCGAACACGATCAGCGCCAGGCATCCGATGCGGCTGCCGTAGGTCCGGAAGACCATCCAGAACATGGCCGCGAGCAGCAGCGGGTCGATCCAGGCGAGGGCGGCGAGGGAGTCGTCGCCGGCGGCGATCCAGCGCGAGAACAGGCGGGCGGTGAAGGTCCAGGTCGGCGTCGGGTTGTAGCCGTGGTCCTTGCGGATCTTCTCGATGTAGCCATAGCTGTTGCTGCCCAGGAAGTAGCGGACGTCGTCGACGAAGGCGCGCCAGCGCTCCGGCTCGAAACGCGCCCTCACCTCCCGGACGTGGTCGTCCAGACCGCCCGTGGGAACGACTTCGTTGGTGCGGAGGTCGCGGACGTGTGGCTGAACGGGATGGCGGAGGCCGAGCTCCCGCTCGGCGGCGAGGGTCGCGACGTAAAGCCCGTCGTAGCGCACCTCGGGGAAGTACTTGGAGCCGAGGAAGTAGTGGAACTGCTCCCAGTGGTGGATCCCGGAGCGGCCGTGGAAGCGGCCGAAGTTCGGCCAGGCGAGCACCGCGGCCACCGCGACCAGCGTCAGCAGTCGGCCGGCGCGCTCCGGAGCGAGCGTGCCCGGTCGCAGGTGCCGCCACGCCACCGCCGCCAAAGCGAGCAGGGTCAGGCCGCCTTTGATGAAGATCTCGGTGGTGACGTCCATGGTCGAACTGTACCAGCAGGGGCCGAGTGCAGGGTACCGCAAGGCGTCTGCTCACCCTCTTCCGCTCCCGGGGGGCGAGGCGACCACGAGGAACGGGCGTCCTGCGGGCGTGCCATCTTTGGCGATTTCGGGACGACGTTCCTCCTCAAGACGTGCTCGAGACCCGAAATCGCCRAAGGTGGCAACCTCGGGGAGCGCCTCCAGAGGACGGGCGCGAAGCGTTTACGAGGACGGAGCGAACGAGCGGGAACGGGAACGATCTGCGGAGCGGATGGGTGCGCGACGCCCTCAGGCGGCGACGACAGAGACCGCGGCCGGGCGGCGCAGGGTGATCAGGTCAAGCTCGGGCGGGGCTCCGACCCGCAGCGGGACCGCACCGACTCCGATGCCACGCGACACGTACAGCGTGCTGCCGTCCTCGACGTAGGGCCCTGCGACGTAGCGGGTGTAGACCCGTGCCGGGTTGATGTTGCGGGTCGGCAGCGCGATCTGCCCGCCGTGCGTGTGGCCGGCGAGCGTGAGGTCCGCGCCCCAGGCTCGCGCCGCGTCCCAGCCCTGGGGCTGGTGGCACAGCAGCAGGCGGAAGGCGCGCGGGTGGCGGCCGAGCACGGAGAAGTCGGGGCCGCGCCCGGGCGGAGCGAGCAGATCGTCGACGCCGACCAGCGCGAGCGCGTCGCCCCGGCGGTTGAACATCACTGCGCGGTTCACGAGCGGCGTGATGCCGGCCGCCTCGAGGGTCCAGACGGCACGTCGCGGCGAGACGCGGTAGTCGTGGTTGCCGAGCACCCCGAACACGCCGAGCGGGGCGGTGATGCCCGCGAAGCCGCGGACGAAGAGGTCGGCGTCGATCCGCCGGCGGTCGATCTGGTCGCCGGTGAAGACGACGAGATCGGCCGGCAGCGAGTTGGCCAGGTCGCGGATCCGGAGCATCCGGTCGACCGACATGTAGGTACCGGCGTGGACGTCCGAGATTTGCAGGACTCGCAGGCCATCCCACTGAGGGGGCAGGGTGGGCAGCTCGAGATTGATGCGGCGGAGCCCCGGGAGGCCCTGGGTTGACGCGTACCCCATGCTCGAAACGCCAAGCGAGCCGGCGGCGGCAACGGACGCGCGCTTCAGGAATCTCCGACGGGTCAACACCGATGCAACTCCCTCCGGGGCCGCGGCCGCCTCAGGGGAGCCACGGATCGGCCGCGCATGGTAACACTTCAGGACTCCGCGGTATTCTGCCGGCGCCGCCCGTTGTCAAGCTGTCGAGGCAGGCAAAAGCACGAGTCACCGCCCGACAGGCAGTACAATGCCGCGCTGACGACTCGACCGCAGGAGCTACCCATGACCGATTCAATCGCCGTACCGCAGCCGTCTCGCCGCTACCGCTGGGCGGTGCTGCTCATGATCAGCCTCGCCATGTTCGGCAACTACTACGTCTACGACTCGATCGCGCCGATCGCCGACATGCTCAAGACGAACCTCGGGTTCTCCGACGAGAACATCGGCCAGCTTTACTCGATGTACAGCATCGCCGCGGTGCTGGTCCTGCTGATCGGGGGCGTCGTCATCGATCGCTTCGGGACCGTGAAGTCGACGATCCTCTTCGGCGCGGTATGCACCTTCGCCGCCGTCCTCATTGCCGTCACCTCCAACCTCAATGTCATGTTGGTAGCGCGCTTCCTGCTCGGGCTGGGGTCCGAGCCGCTGATCGTCGCCATCACGACGGCGCTCGCCAAGTGGTTCAAGGGCCGCGAGCTCAGCTTCGCCTTCGGAATCAACCTGACCATCGCGCGGCTCGGCTCGGTGTGCGCAGACTGGTCCCCGACGTGGGCCCGCTTCGCCTACTCSAGCTGGCATGGGCCGCTGGTCGTGGCGGCGGTGCTCGGGCTGCTGTGCCTCGCCGCACCGCTCGGCTACGCCCTTCTCGAGAAGATCGCGGCCCGCCGYTACGGGCTCGGTCAGGCCGGCCAGACCGACAAGCTCGTCCTATCCGACCTGTTCCGGTTCAACGCCTCGTTCTGGTTCGTGGTTGCGCTGTGCGTGACCTTCTACTCGGCGATCTTCCCGTTCCGCAGCTTCTCGATCAAGTTCTTCATCGAGGCATGGGAGCTGACGCGGCAGGCCGCCGGCCAGTACAACAGCGTGCTGCCGCTCGCCGCCATGTTCGCCACCCCGCTGTTCGGCCTGCTGGTCGACAAGCTCGGCAAGCGCGCCCTGTTCATGATGGCCGGCTCGTTCCTGCTGATGCCGGTCTACCTGATGATGGCCTACAAGGTCACGCCCCTTGGGGTGCCGATCGCGATGATGGGTGTCGCCTTCTCGATGATTCCGGCGATCATGTGGCCGTCGGTGGCGTACATCGTCGAGGAGCGGCGGCTCGGAACCGCCTACGCGGTCATGACGCTGGTCCAGCAGATCGGAGTGGCGGCCATGAACTGGCTGATCGGCCGCACCAACGATGCCTTCGGCGCCGCCGCGGCCAACCCAGCCGGCTACGTGCCGATGATGTGGATCTTCAGCATCCTCGGATTCCTGGCGCTCGGCTTCGCCTTCCTGCTGCACCGCCGGGAGACCGGGCCGCACGCCCACGGCCTGGAGACGATCACGGCCGGTTCGAGGGGTTGAGGTGGCGTCGAGGTCGCAAGCGCACACTGAGAGGGTCTCCGACCGCGTCCCTCACTGAGGGGCGGATCCTTCGGTCGTGGCGCCGAGGCTTCACTCCCTCAGGATGAACAGCGAGCCGGCGGGCGGCTCGCAGTTCACTTCTTGAACAGGGCGTGGAAGGCGGCGCGCGCGTCGCGCGGGGCCTCGGGCTGCGCCGACCTGAGATCACGCACCGCCTTCGGCTGGAACAGCTCGCAGCGATTCGCCTTGGTCTTGCTCTCGATGCGCTTGAGAATCGTCTTGCGGCACTCGAAGCGCGCCGAGGTGTCGAAGAAGGTGCAGTTGGTGCAGGTGTGGAGCGGCTTGCCGCAGCCCGGGCACGAGCTGTCCGGCGCCACCGTCGCGTTCTTCATGGTGTGGCCGCAGAGGGCGCACTTGAAGACCACCTCGGTGGGCAGGCCGACCCCGCGTCCACGCGGCGCCCCCTCGAGCCGGGGCTGACCGCGCTCGTCGGTCTGCGGCGGCCGCTGCTGGCGGTCGCGATCCCGGTCGCGATCCCGGTCGTCATCCTGGTATCCCCGATGGCGGTACTTGCGGTCACCCATGATCTTCTCCAGATCCCATTCTAGCCCCTGACGGATTTCCCACCCGCCCGTTACGGCGGAGCCGAAGGCGAAGCCGGATGCCCGAGTGAAGTATTGCCATCCGGTTCGTCCGCTTCGGGCACCGGGACGGAGGCGGGCACGCTGACGCGCCTACTGACCCCCGCCCGTCCAGGAGGGGGAGTGGTTCTTCCCCTCAGCGGTGAGCTGGTGAGGGACGCCGTCCGCGTCGGTGACGAAGATCTGAGGCTTCCCGGTGCGGTCCGAGGAGAATGCGAGCATCGACCCGTCCGGGGAGAACACCGGAGACTCGTTGTTGCCCGGTCCGGTCAAGACCTGGCGAGCTCCGGTGACCGCGTCGATTGTTGCCAGCTGGAAGGTGCGGCTCTCCCGCGTCGTGCATGCGATTCGGGTCCCATCGGGCGACCACGTCGCCTCGTCGTGGAAGTTGCCCTCGAACGTCAGCTGGCGGACGTTGCTGCCGTCGGAGTCCATCAGGAAGATCTGGGGTGATCCCGCGCGCGTCGACGTGAAGGCGATCTGGCGGCCGTTGGGCGCCCACGCCGGCTGGGTGTCGATGCCGCGCGCGGTGGTCAGCCGGCGCGGTGTGCCGCCTCCGGCCGGCATCGTGTAGATGTCGGTGTTGCCGTCGACGCTCGAGGCGAAGGCGATCTGGCTGCCGTCGGGTGAGAAGCTGGCGGACGAGTTGACCCCGCCCTGGCTCCACAGCGGACGCAGGTAGCCTTCCTGCGGGATCAGCTCGAACAGCGCCGGCGCGCCCCGCAGGTAGGAGGTGAAAATCATCCGGTTGCCGTCGGGAGCCCAGACCGGCGCGAGGGCGATCGACCCGTGCTTGGTGAGCTGCTTCGGGTTGGAGCCGTTCCAGTCCATGACCCACAGCTCACTGCTCCCGGTGCGGTCCGAGATGAACGCGATCCGGGACAGGAACGGGCCGGGCCGGCCGGTGAAGACCTGCACCAGATCGTTGGCCAGGTTGTGCGCCACCAGCGGTGCCGCTGAGACACCGGCGCGGTAGCGCTTGGCGAATGCGTACTCGCCGGACACCAGATCGACCAGGCGTGCCTCGACGACGAGCTCGCCTCCGGCGCGGACAACGGTTCCGGTGAGCAGGAACTGCGCGCCGATCGAACGCCAGCGCTGGTGGAGAACCTCGGGCCGGGGGTCGTCCTCCACCAGCGAGTAGAGCTTGCGGTCGACAACAGCGATCGGCGCTGAGGCCGCGAGGTCCTCGTCGAGGGTGCGCTGGAACGAGGCCGCGACGTCGGCCGGAGTTCCCGGCAGCACCATCAGGGGCGGGGCGGCGACCGCGACCCGCCGCAAACCCGGTTGGGTGATCTCGAGGTAGATCTCGTCCTGCGCGGCGGCGAACGGGGCGACGGCCACCCATGCCGCGAACCAGGCAAGACGGGCTGTCAGGGTACGGTGCATCGGTTACTCCGCGAAGCTCAGGTGGACGGTGAGGCTGGGCTGGATGTAGGCCGGCGGCAGGGGCGGCAGCGGGTTCGACGCGTAGAGCGCACGCAGGGCGGCGCGGTCGAAGCTGGGGTGGCCCGAGCTCTCCTCGATCTCGATCGTGTCGAGGCGCCCGTCGCGCTGGATGCGGAAGCGGACCCGCGCTCGGGTCCCCGCGGCCACCGCCGGCTTGTACCACCGGGACTCGATGAGCGCGAGCATGCGCTCGATGTAGTAGGTGAAGTGGAAGTCGGCCGGCACGCCGGCCACCTGGCCGCCGCCGCCTTCGCCCAACGACAAGCCGCTGCTGCCGCTGCTGCTGCTGCTGCCACTCCCGGTGCCGGTTGCCTCGGGCTCGGCCGCTTCGGTCGGGACCGGGGTGGCGGCGGGCTTGGGGGCGGCCATCGCCTTGTCGCTGGCGCGGCTGCGGCTCGGCGCCGTGGGCTGGAGCCGGGGGACCGCAGTCGCTGCCGCGGTCGGCCTGGGCGCGGGTGCGGCGGCGGTCGGCCGTGGCTTGCTCGCCAGGGCGGGACCGCCTGGCGGCCGGTCCGGCCGGATCAGCTTGACTGAGACCACCGGCAGGTGGGCGGGCCGGGCGGCAGCCGTGCGGCCGTACAGGAAGGCGGCCGCCACGACGAGGCCGTGCAGGGTGGCGGCCAGCACCACCCAGGGCAGCATCCGCGGCGCGCTGCGCTCGCGATCGGCGAGGATCTGGGAGACCGGGTCCATTTAGCGGCTCTCGGGCAGGGTGACCATTCCGACCTGTTCGACGCCGACCTGGTCGAGCACCGCCAGCACCCTGATCACGAAGCCATAGGGCAGGTTCTCGTCGGCCTTGAGGTAGACCGGCTTGGGGGCGCCACCGAGCACGGCGCCGAGACGCTCCGGCAGCAGCTTCAGATGAATCGGCTCGTCGCCGAGCAGGATGACCTGGTCCCTGGTGAGGGTGAGGATCAGCGGCTCGTCGCCCTTGGCGTTGAGCGCCGGGGCCTGCTGCTTGGGCAGGTTGACCGACAGGCCCTGGACCAGCATCGGCGCCGTGATGATGAAGATGATGAGCAGGACCAACATCACGTCCACGAGCGGCGTGACGTTGATCTCCGCGAGATCGCCCAGATCGTTGGACGTCTTCACTGCCATGCTTCTATCTTCTTCATCTTCCTTTTTCGGCCTGAGGGTTTTCTCGACGGCGCGCGCTGCCTTCACCAGCACCCGAAACGGAAAACCCGCGGGCCGAAAAAGGAACAGAGTCGATCAAGCAGAGAGTCCCATCACGTGAAGTTGCGTTCGACGAGGTTCAGGAACTCGAGCGCGAAGTCGTCCATGCGCCGCCGCAGGTGGCGAACGTCCGCCAGCAGGTGGTTGTAGGCGATGACGGCCGGGATCGCGGCGAGCAGGCCGGCGGCGGTGTTGACGAGCGCCTCGGCGATGCCCGGTGCCACGGTGACGATCGAGGTCGAGCCGGTCGCGCCGATCGCGCGAAAGGTGTTCATGATGCCCCAGACCGTGCCAAAGAGGCCGATAAAAGGGGTGACGCTGGCGGTGGTGGCGAGCAGCGGCAGCGCCCGCTGCAGGCGCTCGACCTCGCTGCCGACAGCGCGCTCGAGGGCGCGCGAGACGCCGTCGAGACTGCGGAGCTTGAGCTCGGAGTCGGGCGCGCCGGAGCGCCGGGTCGCCCGAATGCCGGCCTCGAGCTCGGTGTAGCCGGCCTGGAACATCGCGGCCAGCGGCGAGCTGCGGTGCTGCGGTGCCGCCTCGGCCGCCTCGCTCAGCCGCGACGCCTTCCGGAACACGCGCACGAAGCGCTCCGACCCCCGCCGCGCCGCCGACAACTCGCGCCACTTGGCGAGGATCACGGACCACGAGGCGAGCGAGAACAGGAGCAGGGTCACGAGCACGATCTTGGCGATCCACCCGGTCTGCAGGAAGAAGCTGAGTATCTCCACCATCCGCATTGTACGCAATCGCCGTGCCGAGTGTGTGATCGGGGTGACGGGCTCGGTTGACACCCAGAGGGCAGTGGGAAATAATGCGGCGGCCTGAGCGCCCAGGTAGCTCAGTTGGTAGAGCAGCGGACTGAAAATCCGCGTGTCGCTGGTTCAATTCCGGCCCTGGGCACCACTTGAAATTGGCGGGTGCGCCCTCTCGCGATGGCGCACCCGCCAATTTCTATTGTTGAAGAAGAGGAAGACGGAGTCGCGCAGGGCGGGTAGCTGAGAGCGTCTCAGACTGCGGCGTGCGACCCGATGTCAGCCGCGCGGCGGGGATTTTCAGTTCGCTGCTCTCCACGGGGAGCGCGAGGGGGCATCGCGCGGGGGACGGTGGGGCGGTGCGCGGGCCCCCTCGCTGTGAGAGCGCAGTGGACGACCCGCAGCGCAGCGGCGCCGGTTGGCGGGCGGGGGATAGCGACGCGGAGCGGAGGGGAAAATCCGCGTGTCGCTGGTTGCCTTCCCGCTTCCCTCCACCCGTGGCGAAGCGGCGTCACCGGCGAGCCGCTCCAGCGGTGTTGCGTGCGCACCGCCGCGGAGCCGCAGATCGCCGCTGCCGCCGGTTTCAAYTCCGGCCCTGGGCACCACTGAAATCCGCGAGTGCGCCTTCTACCGATAGCGCACTTGCGGATTTCTCATATGGAAGATAACGTCGGACACGCTTCAGCAGTGCGAGCCGGGTCAGGCACCCCGACGGGTGGGAGGCCACCCAACGATGACCGGCAAGGAGAGCAGCGCGACACGTCGGGCTCTTTACCCTGGGCCACTCGCGGCCTCGATTTCGCCAGAAGGCGAGGCTGCGAGTTGCCGGAGTATCATGCTGCCATGGCACTCGCTCGGCTCGGCATCCTCATCTCCGGTCGTGGCTCCAACATGATGGCGATCGTGGCCGCGTGTGAGGTGGGAGTGGTGCCGGCCGAGGTTGCGGTCGTGGTCTCGAACCGCGCCGACGCGCCAGGCATCGCGTGGGCTCGAGAGCGTGGCCTCGCCACCGCGGTGCTGCCACAACGAGACTTTGGAGATCGCGAGGCTCACGACCGGGCGATCGTGGACCGGCTGCAGCAGGCTGGCGTCGAGTGGGTGTGCCTGGCCGGCTACATGCGGCTGCTGTCGAAGCCGTTCATCGCCGCCTATCCGTCCCGCATCCTCAACATCCATCCGGCGCTGCTGCCGTCGTTCCCAGGCCTCCACGGTCAGCAGGACGCGCTCGAGTGGGGCGTCAGGGTCTCCGGCTGCACCGTGCATCTGGTGGATCTCGAGCTCGACCACGGGCCGATCGTCGTCCAGCGGACGGTGCCGGTCGAGGACACCGACGATGTCGACACGCTGTCTGCGAGGATCCTCGAGCAGGAGCACCACGCCTACCCCGAGGCCCTCGTCAAGCTGTTGTCCCAGCCCTGGCGGCTGGAAGGCCGGCGAGTCGTTTTTGAAGCGTAGCCCCGCCGGCTCGAGCCGTGTCAGGCGTGACTCGCAGGAATCTCAGAGAATCCCCCAACTGGGGGATTGTCGCGTGATGTGATGCGCGCCACACTGATGGGTGCAAGGTGGAAAAAGCTTCCGGTCCCCTCGCGGTGACGCCTCGACGCCACCGCTGTGGGGCCTCGGAGTTCCTGGGGGAGGGGTTGCGGAGTTCTCAGCGAGGTGCCCTCCATCCCCTCGAAGGTTCCAGATAGGACCTGCCTGCCGCATCGTGAAACCCTCCCCCGTTTCCTCTTGCTCGAGGCTTGAGCTGCCGGACCGGCTCGCGCGTCTCGGTGCCCGTCTCCGTTGAGGTTGGGATATCCGGTTCTGACGCCTCGCGTCGCTGAGCAGGCTTCAGCTTCCAGCGCAGCGCCGGGCTCGCCCCACCGTTCGCCATGAGTCGCGCCTCGGAGCGTGGGTATCGGGAGGGGCCGGCCGAAGCGAGGCGTCCATCATGATCCGGGCACCGAGGCGGAGACGGAGGCGGAGACGAACAGGGTCGCGGACGCGGGCACGAGCAGTGGCCTGACGGGGCCAGCTGCGAGGCGACGAACGGCACTCCATGATTCTGGGTGCGAGGGGTTGACAGAAGCCGATTCGTTCCGTATGGTAGCGGTCCCTTGTCGAAGGGGCCGACTGAGCGGCGAGGCTTGACAAGCAGCGCGCCGCGCCCCACAATATAAGGCCCGATACGGGCGCAGGCTCTTTGAAAACTGGATCGAGTACCTGACGGACCTCCGTCCCTTGTTGAAGCAAGGCGACGGAAATCAATTTCAGAGAAGACTCTCGAGTGAACACGACCGTCGCGCTGTGCGCGGCGTTGTCAGAATTTCAACTGGAGAGTTTGATCCTGGCTCAGAATGAACGCTGGCGGCGTGCCTAACACATGCAAGTCGAGCGGTAAGGCCCCTTCGGGGGTACACGAGCGGCGAACGGGTGAGTAACGCGTGGGTAACCTGCCCAGAAGTGGGGGATAGCCCCGGGAAACCGGGGGTAATACCGCATGTGCTCCTGCCGACGCAAGTCGGCTCTTGGAAAGGCGGGGATCCTTCGGGACCTGTCGCTTCTGGATGGGCCCGCGTCCGATTAGCTAGTTGGTAGGGTAACGGCCTACCAAGGCGACGATCGGTAGCCGGCCTGAGAGGGTGAACGGCCACACTGGGACTGAGACACGGCCCAGACTCCTACGGGAGGCAGCAG
>PQAJ01000082.1 GCA_003105185.1 Holophagae bacterium | reverse complement strand
GACGGCGCCGGTCGCGACCGCCAGCTCGCGGGCCAGCCCGCGGTGGTTCATCGCGTCCGGACGGTTGGTGGTGACCTCGACCTCCCAGACCTCGCCGTCGGCAGCGCGCTCGCGCAGCTCGACCAAGAAGCCGCAGGCGGTCAGCCGCTCGGCGATGGTGTCCGCGTCGGCCGCCGGGTCGACGAGCTCGCGCAGCCAGCCGAGGTCGAACTTCATGCGAACTGCCTGGTCAGGCGCTGGTCGCCTTCGAACATCTGGCGCAGGTCGGGGATGCCGTGAACGAGCATGGCGACGCGGTCGAGCCCGAGCCCGAAGGCGAACCCGGTGTAGCGGTCGGGGTCGACGCCGACCGCCTCGAAGACCCGCGGGTCGACCATGCCGGCGCCCAGGATCTCGATCCACCCCGAGCGCGAGCACACCCCGCACCCGGCCTGCCGGCAGAAGATGCAGCTGATGTCGACCTCGGCCGAGGGCTCGGTGAAGGGGAAGTAGCCCGGCCGCAGCCGCACCGCCACCTCATCCGAGAACAGCGCGTGGAGGAAGGTCTCGAGCGTCGCCTTGAGGTGGCCGAAGGTGATCCCCTCGTCGACCAGCAGCCCCTCCACCTGGTGGAACATCGGCGAGTGCCGCAGGTCCGAGTCGCGCCGGAAGACGCGGCCGGGCACGATGATCCGGATCGGCGGCTGCCGGCGCTCCATGACTCGCGCCTGGACCGGCGAAGTGTGGGTGCGCAGCAGCATTCCGCCCGGCAGGTAGAAGGTGTCCTGGTCGTCGCGGGCGGGATGGTCGGGCGGAATGTTGAGGGCCTCGAAGTTGTGCCAGTCGTCCTCGATCTCGGGCCCGTCCTCGACGTCGTAGCCCATGCGCAGGAAGATCGACTCCACCCGCCGCCGGACCAGCTGGACCGGGTGCTGGGCGCCCAGCGGCGGCCGCCGGCCGGGCAGCGTGACGTCGACCGGATACCCCGTGACCCCGACGCGCCCTGTCCCCGCCTGCACCTTGGTTTCAAGTGCTGTGCGCTGCGCAGCGGCCAGCGCCTCCTGGATCTCGGCCTTGAGCTCGTTCAAGCGGCGACCGTACTCCCGCTTGTCCTCCGGCGGCAGGTCGCGCAGCGCGGCCGCGAGGTCGCGCAGCAGGCCGGAGCGCTGGCCGGCGTACGCGACCCGCACCCGTTCSAGAGCCGCCGGGTCGCTGCCCGCCTCGGCGAGCGCTGCCCGGAAGTCGGCACGCACAGAATCGAGCCGGGCGATGCTCATGGCGCCCTCAGCTTCCGGCGGCGGCTCCGGCAGAMCGCGCCAGCTCCACCAGCTGGCCGAAGGCCTTGGGGTCGCGCGCCGCGAGGTCGGCGAGCACCTTGCGGTCGAGCGTGCAGCCGGCGCTCTTCAGCCCGGCGATGAGCTCGCTGTAGGTGGTGCCGTTGTCGCGGGCGGCGGCGTTGATGCGGGCGATCCACAGCCGCCGGAACGCCCGCTTGCGCTGCCGGCGGTCGCGGTAGGCGGACAGCAGTGCCTTGTCCACCGCCTGCTTGGCGATCCGGTGCAGGCGGGACTTTCCTCCCCAGTAGCCCTCGGCGCGCTTGAGGATCTTGGAACGGCGGTCCTTGCGATGTGTCGAGCGTGCAACTCTCATGGCTTCCCCCTACTTCGCGCCCGACAGCATCCGGTTCAGGACCTTGGCGTCGGCGTCCGACACCAGAGCCGGGGAGCGCAGGCGGCGCTTGCGCTTGGTGCTCTTCTTCTCGAGGATGTGGGAGTGGTAGGCGCGCTTCCTCTTCAGCTTGCCGCTGGCGGTCTTGGTGACCCGCTTGGCCGCCCCCCGGTGGGTCTTCATCTTGGGCATCTCAGTCTCCTTGTGCTCACAGCGTCAACGAACGCGCGCGCACCGCACCCGCGATCCGCTCCACGACCGCGGCGAGGGGCTGGACACCCTCGTCGCGCCGGTGGCGCAGCCGCACCGACACGGTGCGCTCGTCGGCCTCCCGCTGGCCGACCACCAGCAGGTAGGGAACCTTCATCGTCTCTCCGTCCCGGATCTTGTAACCGAGCTTCTCCGAGCGGCGGTCGACGTCGACCCGCAGCCCCTGGCTCGTGAGCGCCTCGGCCACCGACTCGGCATAGCCCAGGACCGCATCCGTGATCGGCAGCACTCGCGCCTGCTCCGGAGCCAGCCACGGCGGCAGGTCGCCGGCGAAGTGCTCGAGCATCACGCCGAAGAAGCGCTCCAGCGAGCCGAGGATGGCGCGGTGGATCATCACCGGCCGCCGCGACACGCCGGCCGAGTCGATGTAGCTGAGGTCGAAGCGCTGGGGCAGGTTGAAGTCGAGCTGGATGGTGGCGAGCTGCCAGCTGCGGCCGAGCGCGTCCTGCACGTCGAAGTCGATCTTGGGGCCGTAGAACGCGCCCTCGCCCGGGTTCAGCGTGTAGTCCACCTCGTCGCGGGCGTCGAGACAGGCCGCCAGCACCCGCTCGGCGTGCTCCCAGATCGCGGGGTCGCCGATCGCCTTCGCCGGACGGGTCGCCAGCTTGACCGCCACGTCGCCGAAGCCGAACAGGCCGTAGACCTCGAAGATGAAGTCGAACAGCGACGTGATCTCCTGCTCGATCTGCTCCGGCATGCAGAAGATGTGGCCGTCGTCCTGGGAGAAGCTGCGCACCCGGGTCAGGCCGGTGACYACGCCCGAGCGCTCRTAGCGGTGCAGCCGYCCGAAGTCGGCGATCCGCCGYGGCAGGTCGCGGTAGGAGTGCGCCCCGTTGGCGTAGATCAGGCAGTGGGACGGGCAGTTCATCGGCTTGACGCTGTTGGTGCGCTCGCCCGCCTGCTCGTAGCCGTCGGCGTAGAACATGTCGTCGCGGTAGTTGTCCCAGTGCCCGGACCGCCGCCACAGATCGGCGCTGAAGATCAGCGGCGTGATCACTTCCTCGTAGCCGTAGTGCCGGTACTTCTCCCGCATCAGGTCGATGAGCGCGTTGTAGATGATGGCGCCGCGCGGGTGGAAGAAGGGGCTCGCCGGGGCCTCGGCGTGGAACGAGAACAGGTCGAGCTCGCGGCCGAGCCGGCGGTGGTCGCGGCGCCGCATCTCCTCGAGGCGCGCGAAGTACTSGTCGAGCTCCTGCTGGCTCGAGAACGCGGTCCCGTACACCCGCTGCAGCATCTCGTTGCGCTCGTCGCCCTTGAAGTAGGCGCCGGASGACTCGAGCAGCCGGACCGCTCCGATCTGGGAGGYCCGCTGGACGTGCGGCCCGCGGCAGAGGTCGAGGAAGTCGCCGCTGCGGTAGAGCGAGATGGTCTCGCCCTCGGGGATATCGGMGAGGCGCAGGAGCTTGAGGTCCTCGCCGCGCTCGCGCATCAGCGCCTGAGCGGTCTCACGGTCGGTCTCGATCCGCTCGAAAGCGACATCCTCGGCGATGATCCGGCGCATCTCCTCTTCGATGCGCGGGAAATCTTCGGGCGTGAACGGCCGCGGGAAGCGGAAGTCGTACTGGTACTTCTCGGCGTGGTCCTGGCGGCCGGCGTCGATCGGGGTGCCCGGCCACAGGTGCTGGACCGCGTCCGCCAGCACGTGCTCCGCGGAGTGGCGGATCACCTCGGCGCCGTCGGGGTCCTTGACGGTGACGATGCGCAGCTCCACGTCCTCGACCAGCGGCGTCCGCAGGTCGACGAGGGCGCCGTTGACGCGCCCGGCCACGGTGTCGCGGGCGAGCCGGGGGCCGATCGACGCGGCCACCTCGAGGACCGTGGTCCCCCTGGGGTACTCGCGCTCACTGCCGTCCGGCAACGTCACTCGGATGCTGGCTTCCATCGTCTCGCTTCCAAAAGAAAATCCCGACCTCCAGGGTCGGGAAGACGTGTCACTGGTAGGCGCGATCGGACTCGAACCGATGACCTCATCCGTGTGAGGGATGCGCTCTAACCAACTGAGCTACGCGCCTGCGCGTGAGTTCTGTGGTAGGCGCGCGCGGGATCGAACCGCGGACCTCTACCGTGTCAAGGTAGCACTCTAACCATCTGAGCTACGCGCCTGTGGCTGGTGACAGGTGGCCTCCCGCTGCCGGGCGCGGCGCTTGAACCCGTCTTCGACCCTTCCTCTGACAAAGAGCAACTCGCCCCGCAGGGCGAACCGGGATCTTAGCAATCAGCCCGATCGACTGTCAACACGATGAGGATCTAGGACCTAAGATTCAGGGGTAGCCCGCCCACTCGCCCGCTTCCGCGCCCGTCGTCACCGGCCCTGGGGCGAGCCGAGCGGCGCATTGCAAAGCGGATGCCGCTCGGCTACGTTGAGACGAGTCCCGGGGCTGGCTGACTCCAAGCCGAGATCCCGACGGGGGGTGGGCGGTGCAGATCGACGCACGTTTCGAGCGCGGGGGCTCGCCGGTGCACGCCGCGAGGATGCTGGTCGCGGCCGGGCTCTTGGTCGCGGTGGTTGCCGGCTGCGGATGCGGCACCGCCGGCGGAGCCCGGGCAGGGACCTCTCCACAGCCCCCCTCGGCGGGCGGCATCCTGGAGCAGCGGCTCGCCGCAGCCATGGCCGGGCTGGCTTACGAGCACGACCGGGTCGTCGTCGACCCGTCGTGGGCGCCGCGGCGGACTGGCGAGGCGGCTGCCCGGGAGCTGGCAGCCGAGGGGAACGACGCGATCCGCGAAGGGCACAGGCTCGCCGCCGTGCGGGCGTTCACCGACGCGGTCGTGGCCGACCCGTCTCTGGTCGAAGCGTACCAGGGTCTGGGCACGGCACTGATCGCGGTCCATCGGTGGGAGGAGGCGGTGGCGGCGCTGCTGACCGGTCTGGGGGTCGACCCCACGGCCGTGAGCGTCCGCGCGGCCGCGGCCAGCGCGCTGGAAAGCGTGGGCCGGCTGGACGATGCCATCAAACAGTGGTCCATGGTCGCGGCAGCCGACGCCGGCCACGGCCGCGCGCAGGCGCGGCTCGCCGCCTGCTACTTCCTGCGCGGCGAGATCGGGCTCGCCCGCCAGCACCTCGAACTGGCCCGCGCGCTGGGCGCGCCGCTGCCGGGGATCCTCGGGCAGCTCGCGGACACCGGGGCGGTGCCGAGGGCGGCGGTCCGGGAGGGCCGACGCGAGGACGGCGGTCCCGCCATCGGCCCACCGGTGCGGGTCGACGTCGGCGGCGGATCGGCCGACGGCAGCGAGACCACGATCGCCGCAGCCGATCCGGACCCAGACCAGGTGGTGGCGGCCTGGAACGACTGGCGGGACGGTGGCCTCGTCCGGGTCGGCGTCGCGGTCAGCACGGACGGCGGCAGCACGTGGGACGACTTCCTGCTGCGCCCGCCGCCACCCTCTCAGTGCGACATGGAGGGGGACCCGATGACCGCCTATGACCAGCGCACCGGCACGCTCTGGGCCGGAGGTGTCGCCTACACCGCGGTCCCGGGCGGCATCTGGGTCGCCCGCAAGCAGCCCGGCTCGACCACCTTCGACACGTCGGTCATGACCTGGCCCACCACCGAGTTCGTCGACAAGCCGTGGCTGGGGACCGGGGCCCAGCCGGGGGTGCCCGACTCGACCCGGCTCTACGTCGCCTACCACCGCGCCGTGCAGCACTCCGACGACCTCGGCGCCACCTGGTCGGCGCCGACCGTGCTCGACGGCGGCTTCGGCCACCTGCCGCGGGTCGGCCCCGACGGGGAGCTCTACATCGGGTACTGGAACCTCGCGGAGGGCATCAACCTCCAGCGGAGCTTCGATGGGGGCGCCACGGTCAGCCCGCCGATCCGGATCGCGACCCGCGTCGACATGGATGTCTACGGCATCAGCTACCCGGGCGTCTTCCGGGTCTGGCCGTTCACCTACATCGCCGTCGATCGCGCGTCAGGAACCCTCTACGCCGTC
>PQAJ01000081.1 GCA_003105185.1 Holophagae bacterium | reverse complement strand
CGCCGTCGCCCTCCTCAGGGATGGCACGCCGGCCGGCCTGCTGTGGCTCGACCTGTTCGCCCGCCCGGGCAAGGCCGGCGGAGGGTGGATGGATGAGTACCGGTCAGCCGAGGATCGGGAGCGGGGGATCATGCCGCTCGTCTCCATCAACATGAACCTGGTACCGCCGCGTCCCGGCGAGCCCACCCTGCTTGAGTGGGACGACGCCCGCGTGCTCTTCCACGAGTTCGGCCATGCCCTCAACGCACTGTGCTGCGAGGCGCCCTCCCCGTCGCTGGGGATCCTCGAGCTCAACCCGGACATCCTCGAGCTGCCATCGACCCTGAACGAGCGCTGGCTCGCAACGCCGGAGCTGCTCCAGCGTTTCGCCGTCCACCACCGAACCGGCGCGCCGATGCCGGAGGAGCTGATCGACACCCTCGAGGCCGTGCGGACATTCGATCCATCGGAGGGGTCCACCGCGTCCCTCGACTACCTGGCCACCGCGGCTGTCGACCTCGAGCTGCACCTCGCCGCCGACGGCCGCGAGGTCGATCCGGTCCAGATCGAGCGCGCGGTTCTCGCGCGTTTGGACATCCCACCGGCCGTCGACCCCCTCCACAGGGCGGCTCACTTCCGCCACGCGTTTGCCGGGATCCTCGACGACCGCTACGCCGCGGGATACTACTGCTACCTCTGGGCCGAGGTCCTCGCTGCCGACATCGCGGAGGCGTTCGCGGACGCACCGGCCGGCTTCTACGACCGGGAGACAGCCGAGCGCTACCGTGCGGCGATTCTCGGCGCTGGCAACGCCGTGCCCGCCGCTCAGGCCTTCAGGGACTTCCGCAGCCGCGACCCCGACCCCGGCGCGCTGCTGCGCCGCCTCGGCATCGAGGCCGCCGGTTAGCAGCGCCCGGCTCCTGAGGCTCGTCTCCGTGAGAGGAGTGGTACGCCCGACTGGATTCGAACCAGCGACCTTCAGATCCGGAGTCTGACGCTCTATCCATCTGAGCTACGGGCGCACGCGGTGGCGTGAATCACGTTGTCAAGAACTGGGGTGGGCGATGGGAGTCGAACCCACGACCACAGGAGCCACAATCCTGTGCTCTACCAGCTGAGCTACGCCCACCACATCGGTGACATCAATCTGGCCCGCCTGAGTGGACTCGAACCACTGACCTACGGATTAGAAGTCCGTTGCTCTTTCCCGCTGAGCTACAGGCGGGTGGCTCTCCGCTTCGGGGTGGGATGGTCGGGGCGAGAGGATTTGAACCTCCGACCCCCTGCGCCCAAGGCAGGTGCGCTACCAGGCTGCGCTACACCCCGACGCCTCGTCCGCTCCGACTTGCCAAAGATCGGTCCTTCCGAACGAATGGTGAGTATATGTTTCGGGCTGCGGCGAAGTCAACGTGCTCGCCACCGCCAGAGGCCACGTCTCGCGAGCGTAAAGTCCACTCCTCCAGAGTGAACCGGTCCCTTCGGCGCGCTTCCGTGTTCACCTCCGTACCCGCCAGGTTGGCCGCGTCTCACTCGATCCAGATCGCCTCGCGGTAGTGGTCGCGGATCGTCTGATCCCTGGTCACCAACGGCAGCCGGCGGGCGCGGGCCTGGGCGACGATCACCCGGTCGAAGGGATCCCGCGTCCAGTCTTGCTCGAGCGCCTTGGCGATGACCTGCCCGAAGGGCAGCCCGCATCGCGAAAGCCCGATCTCCTCTTCCAGGGCATCCACCACCACGCGCGCCGGCTGTGTCGTGCGCCCCGACTCATAGAGGTACTGCAGCTCGAGCTCGACCATCGGCGAGATGACCAGCTCCTCCCGTTCCAGCAGGTCGCGAACCCCCTGCGGCAGGAGCTCCAAGTCACCCGCATAGAGCCAGACGACGACATGGGTGTCGAGGTAGATCACGGCCGCCACTCGCCCGACCAGTCGAGGTGGACGATCGCCTCTGGGTCGACTCGCAGGTAGTCCCGGGGCGCCAGTCGCGACAGCTTGGGTACCGCCTCGGCCGGGACGATCCGCACCGTCTTGCCCTTGCGCCGGATCTCGACCGGCACCCCGGTCTCCAAGACCTGGTCCAAGACCTGGTAGATGTTCTCCCGCAGCTTCGAGGCGGTCAGGATCATGGCCATCCTCCACGGTGAGCTTAGCTTGAATTCGTACGTACGTCAAGATGAATATCGTACGTTCTTGATCTCGATTCGACAGCCGCCGAGGGCCGGTGAGCGACGTGTGGCACGCACGCGAGGCCGGGGGGGCGGTCTATCGGTCCAACGGAAAGCTCAGGCCGAGCTCGTCGAGGCGGGGTGCGACGACCTCGCGCTGGGCGGCCAGGACCTGCTGGGCGCCGACCCAGCCCACCTCGAGCACCGCCTCGAGCTCGCCGCGCGTGAATGGGCGACCCTCGGCCGTGCCCTGGATCTCCACCAGCCGGCCGCCGGCGGTGTAGACCAGGTTGAGGTCGACGTCGCAGTCAAAGTCCTCGCCGTAGTCGAGGTCGGCCCGCGCCTCGCCGCCGACCAGACCGACCGCCACCGCTGCGACCTGCGCGGCGAGCGGCCACTCCGGCATGACGCCCTGCTCGTGGAGACGCGCCAGGGCGAGCACCAGCGCCACCCATCCGCCCGACACGCTCGCGGTGCGCGTCGACCCGTCGGCCTGCAGCACGTCGCAGTCGACGATGATCGAGCGCTCGCCCATGCGGTCGCGGCGCACCGCAGCGCGCAGCGCGCGGCCGATCAGCCGCTGGATTTCCTGCGACCGGCCCGACGGCCTGCGGTCGCCACGGGTGTCGGTGGCGCGCGGCAGCATCGCGTACTCCGCGGTCACCCAGCCCTCGCCGGAGCCGCGCAGGAAGGGCGCGGTCTTGTCGTCGAAGCTGGCGTTGCACAGCACCACGCTGTCGCCCGCGCGCCACAGCACGCTGCCCTCGGCGTAGCGGATGAATCCGGGCGTGATCTGCGGGACTCGGATCTGGTCAGGCCGGCGGCCGTCTGGTCTCATGGTCGGTCCTCGTTTCCGGCACAGAGTACAGGATTTCGGCTCCTCGGCTCGCTCTCCATCGTGGAGCTCACCCGGCCGGTGCTCGCCCGCGCCTCGCAGCCGATGCCCACAAGCCTGGGAACGCTCGACGCGATCCATCTGGCGACCGCCCTGATGTGGGCGGAGCAGGCCGGCTCCCCTCTCGTGATGGCGACCCACGACCGGCTGCTCGCCACCGCCGCCAGGGCGAGCGGCCTGCGCGTCGTCGGCTGATCCGCCTGCCTCGAGTACAACCGGCTCCATGATCGGCTTGCGCTGTGACGAGATGTGACGACGCCGCTCAGAGTCGAGCTCCTCCCATGGGTCGCGCCCGACCCCACTCTTCTATTGAGGTGGCTCGCCCGAGGCCTGGTGCGGCTTCTTGTCCTCTTCTCCCGGCTCCTTTCCCTCTTACTGCTGCGCCAGGATGCGCGCAGCGCATCCCGAGGAGCGGGTTGGGCAGAGGCCAGCAACAATGACCACGTCAGGAGCTCATACAGGGGCCTATGCCCTACCCGCTCCTAGATGTCGACGACCTCGAGGTGCTCGGGGTCGCGGCCGAGGATCCGGCGGGTGATACCGAGGAAGCGGTCGGAGGCATCGCTGAACTGCAGGTGCACGTCGCCCTCCTCCCCGTACCAGGTGTCCATCATGCCGCCGTAGTCCGCGACCACGGAAGCTGCCACCGAGGTCGCGGAGTCGATCAGGCGGACCTCCCGCCCGACGACCCGCTCGAGTGACGGCCGCAGAAGCGGGTAGTGGGTGCAGCCGAGAATCAGCGCTTCGATGCCACGATCCAGCAGCGGGCGCAGGTAGTGCTCGGCCACCAGATCGGTTACCGGGTGGTCTCCCCAGCCCTCCTCGGCAAGCGGCACGAACAGCGGGCACGCGGCCGCCTCGACCGTGACCTTCGGGTCGGCCCGGCGGAGCGCCCGTTGGTAGGCCTCCGAGCGCACCGTGCCCTCGGTTCCAATGACCCCGATGCGCCGGACGCTCGCGGCGAGCGCCGCCCGCACACCCGGCTCGACCACTCCAATTACCGGCACCGGGCAGGCTGCGGCGACCTCGTCGAGCGCGTACGACGACGCGGTGTTGCACGCCACCACCAGGAGCTTGACGCCGCGATCGACCAGGTGCCGCGCGGCGTTGAGGGCGTAGCGCTGGACCGTCGCCGGGGACTTGCTGCCGTAGGGCAGGCGCGCCGTGTCGCCGAGGTAAAGGTAGTCCTCGCCCGGCAGTCGCTTGCGAATCTCCTGCAGCACCGTCAGGCCACCGACGCCGGAGTCGAACACGCCGATCGGGGGTCGAGCGAAGTCCATCATGAGGCGATGAACCGGCGGTTGAGCACGAGCGGCTTCGACAGGTCGAGGTGACCGGTCAGCGTCGGCACCTCGGTGCCCCCGAACAGGATCTGCACCGCCCGCAGCTCTGGGCAGTTGAGCAGCACCGAGTCGACCACCCCGTAGACCAGCATCAGCTCGATGTTGCTGCCCTGAAGCGGCGTGGGCGGCGCGGTGATGTCGATGAACGCGAGGCCGGACTGGTCGACGAACACGGCGCTGACCTCGGCCGGGTAGGGCACCACCGGCGCAAGGCCGGCGGTCGGCCCCGCCAGCAGCTCGCGAACCACCACCCGTGCCCGCTCGTGGACCTCGGCCGGCAGCGGCACCTCCCGCAGCTCGGGATGCAGCTGGCCGTCGGCGCCGGCGAACAGCAGCATGATCCGCTGGGTCGGGGCCGGCGTCGGTGTCGGCGGAACTCGCAGCTCAGCCGTTTCAGGTTGCTGGGCACTGCGGGAGGGTCCGCTGCGCAGCACCCACACCAGGGCCGCGACAGAAACCAGCGCCGCCAACAGGATGAGGAGGACGCGCCTGCTCATCGCGACCGCACGAAGTCGTCGATGCCGAACGCGAGGGCCTCGGCGAGCCGCTGTTGGTGATCCGCACTCTCGAGCTGCTGCGCTTCAGCTGGGTTGGAGAGGAAGCCGATCTCGACCAGGATCGCCGGCATCGTGGCGCCGGTCAGGACGGCAAAGGGAGCCTGCTTGACGCCGCGGTCCTTGAGCCCGAGACGCTCGTTGAGCCGGTTCTGCACCGCCAGTGCGAGCTCGGCGCTCTGGTTGAGGACCTCGGCCTGCGCGAGATCCCAGAGGATCAGGTCGAGGTCGGGTCGGGCGCCGCCGGTATCGGCGACGTTCTCGAGCCGGGCGGTGGCGGCAGCGTGCTCATCGGTCGAGCTGTCGTCGAGGCTCATGTAGTAGGTCTCGGCGCCCTGCACCGATGTCGCGGTCGACGCATTGGCGTGCAGTGACACGAAGGCAACTGCATCGACGCGGTTGGCCAGGGCGGTGCGATCGGTCAGGCCCCGCGCCTCGTCGCCGGGACGAGTGAGCCGCACCGTGTGGCCTTGGCCGGCGAGGATGCCGGCCAGCCGGCGGGCGACCGACAGCACCACATCCTTCTCGACCGTCCCGCTGCCCGACATCGCTCCGGTGTCGCTCCCGCCGTGGCCCGGGTCGATGACGATCGGCCGCGGGCCGGCGCGCTCGGCGATTTCGGCCGGAACCGGCGCGGCCGACGCCTGCACAGGGCCGAGTTCGATGATCACACGGTCGGGCCCGGTCAGCGTGTGCCAGTTGAGCAGGCCGACGCCGCTCTGCGCGCGGACGACGAGCTCCTGGCCGCGGCTGGTGAGCGCGACCACCCGCTGCGACCGGAAGGGCAGCGAGTTGTCGAGCCGGGGCGAAGCATCCGGGAACCGGACCACCAGCCCGTCCGTGCCGTCCAGGACCGTGGCCTTGACCGGACGGTCGAGGGTGAGCACCAGGGTCGTGGTCGCTCCGAAGTCGGCGGCCGCCGGGCGGATGGTCACCGGCTCGGCAAACCGGGCGCCGGCCACGATCTGGTAGCCGGCAGGTGCCGGCTCGAGGTGGAAGCCGATGGGCCCGAGCAGGACCTGCTCGAGAAAGTCGACGCTCGCCGCAACTCCGCCCGGCGACGCGGCGGGCTGGTCAGGGGCCTCCTGGAGCTTGCCGTCGACGAGGACGAAGCGGCGGCCGACCGCGAACTGGATCACGTGCCCCTGGTAGATCACGCTGTAGGTGTCGGCGGCCGCCGAGAAGCTGCCCTCGGCGCCGATCAGGGCCAGCACCGGCATGATCTCGACCTGCGACCCGAGGTTCGCCGCCTTGACCGACCGCTCCCCGAAGCGGAACTCGAGCGTCGCGCCGGAGCCCGGCTGCTCCTGCGCTATCGCCGATCCCACACACAGGATCAGGGCGAGCATCACGGCATGGCGTCGCTGCATGTAAAGAGGACCTGGTGGAGGCGGTGGGAATCGAACCCACGTCCGAGGGACTCCGGCCGGCGGCTTCTCCGTGCGCAGCCCGCTAGTTGATCTCGCCCCGCGGTCGGTCAGCGGGCAACCGCTCCGCAGGGCCAGCCCGTATTTTCTCGGTCACCGCGCCCGGGCTTCGCGGCAACCCAGCCCGTCAAGCAGCGCCGAACCCAGGCCGACGGGCGGAGCCTCGGGAGCGACGTGGCCGACTTACGCGGCCAGAGCGTAGTTGCTGTTGGCTGTTGTGTTGTTCCACCCTGATACGAGCGGGTGGACCTCGACACGCTGCCGACAGCCGGACTTGTCCCCCGTCGAACCCTGGACGCCCCCATGGTTCAACGGTCGCGAGGATTGTACCACCTCCCCCAACCGCCCGCCCTTCCGGAATCCGCCCGCGGTCGGTCACAGCGCGCCGTGGCCTCCCGGTGCCCCTTTCGGCCGCGGGCGGATTCCGGAAATGTTGAACCTCTCAGCGATGGGTAATCCCTTCGCAACCTACGCCTTGCATCTCTGAGCCCACAACTCCTTTAGAGGGTTGACGGGAGCGGAGACACCGCCCCGAAAACGAGCAGTCCACGAGGGAGGGCCGTGATGCTGGCCAAGGCCTACTCCGCCACGCCGCGCGGCATCGGCGCGCTGTTCGTGACCGTCGAGGTCGACCGGATCCGTGCCCAGATGCCGTCGGTCACGGTGGTCGGCTTGCCGGACACCGCGGTCCGCGAGGCCCGCGACCGGATCTTCTCCGCCATCCGCCATCTCGGCCGACGCTCCGAGCCGGCCAACGTGGTCATCAACCTGGCGCCGGCCGACGAGCGCAAGGAGGGGGCCACCCTCGACCTGCCGATGGCCGCGGCCTTCCTGGCCGCCGCCGGGCACCTGCCGGTCGACCGCCTCGAGAAGAGGCTGCTGCTCGGGGAGCTGTCGCTCGAGGGGCGGCTGCAGCCGGTGCGGGGCGTGCTGCCGATCGCGCTCGCCGCGCGCGACCACGGCGTCCCCGAGATCGTGCTGCCGGCCGCCAACGCGCGCGAGGCCGGCGTGGTGGCGGGCCTCGAGGTCGTGGCGGCCGCCACCCTCGGCCAGGTCGTGGAGTACCTGCGGTCCGGGACGCGGTTCGAGCCCGAAGCCCTCGGCGACGGGCACGGCCGGAGCCCGCTGCCGCCCCCGCAGCCCGACCTCGCCGACGTGGTCGGCCAGGAGCAGGCCCGGCGCGCCCTCGAGGTGGCGGCGGCCGGCGGCCACCACCTGCTGCTGATGGGCCCCCCGGGCAGCGGCAAGTCGATGCTGGCCCGGCGCCTGCCCGGCATCCTCCCGCCGCTGACGGCGGAGGAGGCGCTCGAGACCACCTGCGTCTACTCGGTGTCGACCCGGGTGCCGCGGCCCTCGGGCTTGCTCGAGTGGCGGCCGTTCCGGGCGCCCCACCACACGGTGTCGCTGGCCGCCCTGGTTGGCGGCGGCGCCAACCCCCAACCGGGCGAGGTCTCCCTGGCCCACAACGGCGTGCTCTTCCTCGACGAGCTCACCGAGTTCCGGCGCGACGCCCTCGAGGGCCTCCGCCAGCCGCTCGAGGACCGTGTGGTCACGGTGTCGCGGGCCCGCTCGAGCCTCAGCTTTCCGGCCGGCTTCCAGCTGGTGGCCGCCGCCAACCCGTGCCCTTGCGGCCACCTCGGCGACGACCGCCGCGACTGCCTGTGCACGCCGCACGCCGTCCACCGCTACCGGTCCCGCCTGTCTGGACCGCTCGTCGACCGGATCGACCTCCAGGTCCAGGTGCCGGCCGTGCCGTGGCGGGCCCTCGCCGACGACCGCCGGGGGGAACCTTCGCGCGCCGTCGCCGAGCGCGTGTGGGCGGCCAGGCAGCGCCAAGGCGCACGGCTCGCGGAGGGCGGCCTGCGCTGCAACGCCGACATGGGACCGGACGCGATCCGGCGCTGGGCGCGCCCCGACGACGACGGACGGCGGCTGCTCGAGCAGGCGAGCCGGGCGCTCGGCCTGTCGGCGCGCGCCTGGCATCGGATCCTGCGGGTGGCGCGCTCGATCGCGGACCTCGCCGACGCCGAGTCGATCTCCGCCGCCCACGTCGCCGAAGCGATCGCCTACCGCAGCCTCGACCGGGAGGCGGGAGCGAGTGCGAGGACCTGAACCGGCTCGCAACGATCGTCGCCGGCCGCCCCCCAGGGCCGTGCGGGGCGCGACATCATCCTGAGCCAGCGGACTTTGTGAAGTCGTTGACAGAAAGTCGGGCGGCACTAGAATAGGCCGGCTCTGTCGAGGGGGGTCCATGGCGCATTACGTCCCCATCCTGGTCTTCATCCTGGTCGCCGTCTCGTTCCCGATCATCGCCTTGCTGCTCGCGGCGGTGGTCCGGGCCGGCGCCCCGGATCCGGTGAAGGCCGAGCCATACGAGTGCGGGGTGAAGGCGCCGACCTTCGCCCTCGACACCCGCTTCTCCATCCGCTACTACCTGATCGCGGTGCTGTTCGTGGTCTTCGACGTGGAGACCATCTTCCTGTTCCCGTGGGCGGTGATGTTCGAGAGGCTGGCGCTGTTCGGCTTCATCGAGATGGTCGTCTTCCTGGCGATCCTGCTCGTCGGCTACATCTACGCATGGCGGAGGGGAGCGCTGGAATGGGCCTGATCGAGGGTCGCTTCGACCGCAACATCATCACCACGTCGTACGACGTCCTCTTCAACTGGGCGCGCCGCAGCTCGCTGTGGCCGATGCAATTCGGTCTCGCCTGCTGCGCCATCGAGATGATGGCGGTGCTCGACCCACGCTTCGACATGGCGCGCTTCGGCGCCGAGGTGTTCCGAGGCACGCCGCGGCAGGCCGACCTGATGATCGTCTCCGGTACCGTCACCGAGAAGATGGCGCCGATCGTCAAGCGTCTCTACCAGCAGATGGCGGAGCCGAAGTGGGTCATCGCGATGGGCTCGTGCGCCACCTGCGGCGGCCCGTACAAAACCTACGCCGTGACCCAGGGCGTGGACCGGCTGATGCCGGTGGACGTGTTCATCCCGGGCTGCCCGCCGCGGCCGGAGGCGCTGCTCTATGGCCTGATGCAGCTGCAGCGCAAGATCGACCGGATGACCATCGCGCGCCGCCGGGCCTCGTGAGGCAGCCATGAGCGACAACGAGAAGACCCCTCCCGACCACCCACCGGACGCCCCCGAGAAGCCGGCCGGCGCCGCGCCGGACGCTGCCCCTGCGGGCGGGGAGGCCCCCAAAGCCGCGCCGACCGACGAGGAGAAGGCGGCCAAGATCGCCGCCGCCAAGGCCAAGGCCGCGGCCGCCAAGGCCGCCAAAGAGGCGGCGCCCGAGGAGCCCAAGCAGCCGTGGGAGACCAAGCCGGTCACTCCCGAGCACGAGGACGCCTCGGCCGACCCGGACGTGGCGGCGCTGGCGGCCGCGGTCGACGGCTCGGTGCTCGCCGCGGACCGCTTCGCGGGCGACGTCACGGTGACCGTCCCGGCGGCCAAGATCGTCGACATCTGCCGCGCCCTCAAGACCGGGCGCGGATTCAAGTTTCTGGTCGACCTGACGGCGATCGACTGGCGCGAGCGCGAGCAGGGCCGCTTCGACGTCGTCTACTGGATGCACCGCTTCGACGACTCCAAGCGGATCCGCCTGCTCGCCGCGCTCCCCGCAGAGTGCTCGATCGCATCGGTCACCGGCGTGTGGCGGACCGCCAACTGGCTCGAGCGCGAGGTCTACGACATGTTCGGGATCCACTTCGAAGGCCATCCGGCCCTCGAGCGCATCCTCACCTGGGAAGGCTTCAACGGCCACCCGCTGCGCAAGGACTTCCCGGTCGAGGGGATCGACACCGGCGCCGCCATCTACCCGGACGTCTACCCACCGGGCGGCGGGCCACTGCGCCCCGAGGAGCTCGAGCAGCCCGAGCCCAAGGCCGACGGCAAGGGGGAGTCATGACCGATCAACGGCTCCCTTCGCTGTTCGACGTCGAGGAAATGGAGCTCAGCTTCGGCCCGCAGCACCCGGCCACCCACGGCGTGCTGCGCGTCCAGCTCAGGCTCGACGGCGAGAAGATCGTCGACGCCAAGCCGATCATCGGCTACCTCCACCGCGGCACCGAGAAGCTGTTCGAGACGATGCCGTTCCCGCAGTGCATCCCCCACACCGACCGGATGGACTACGTCGCCGCAGCGACCAACAACCAGGGCTTCTGCGTCGCGATGGAGAAGCTGCTGGGGATCACCATCCCGCCGCGCGCCGCCTACATCCGGATGATGCTGGCCGAGCTCCAGCGGCTGGCGTCGCATCTGGTCTGGCTGGCCACCCACGCCATCGACATCGGGGCCATCACCCCCTTCTTCTACACCTTCCGCGAGCGCGACGCGATCCTCGACCTGTTCGAGGAGTACTGCGGCGCGCGGCTGACGCTGAACACGATGAAGATCGGCGGCGTGCCGTTCGACCTGCCCGCGGGCTGGGTCGAGCGGTGCTCGGCCCTGGTCGATGCGTTCCCGGCCCACATCGACGAGTACGAGGAGCTGCTGACCAACAACCGGATCTGGAAAAAGCGGACCATCGGCATCGGCGTGGTGGCGCCCGAGGACGCCATCGACTGGGGGCTCACCGGCCCGCCGCTGCGCGGCTCCGGGGTTCGCTGGGACATCCGGAAGGTCTTCCCCTACGACCGCTACGACGAGATCGACTTCGAGATTCCGATCGGGGTCAACGGCGACACCTACGACCGCTACCTGGTGCGGATGGTCGAGATGCGGCAGTCGGTCCGCATCCTGCGCCAGTGCCTCGACCGGCTGCCCGCCGGCCCGGTCATCGCCAAGATCCCGAAGGTGCTGCGGGCCCGCGACGGCATGGTCTACGGCTCGGTCGAGGCGCCCAAGGGCGAGCTCGGCTACTTCATCGTCACCACCGACAAGGCCACCGAGCCCTACCGTTGCCGGGTGCGGCCGCCGTCGTTCGTCAACCTGCAGCTGCTGCCCGACATGGTGCGGGGTCACCTCGTGGCCGACCTGGTCGCGGTGATCGGAACCCTCGACATCGTCCTCGGAGAGATCGACCGATGACCGATCCCCTGATCCGGTACGTTGTCGTSCCGCTCGCCCAGACCGTGGTCATCCTGCTCGTGCTGCTCGGGATCGTCGCCTACCTGACCCTCGCCGAGCGCAAGGTCCTGGCCTGGATGCAGGTSMGGATCGGGCCCAACCGGGTTGGCCCCCGCGGCCTGCTGCAGCCGATCGCCGACGTCTTCAAGCTGTTCGCCAAGGAGGACCTGGTGCCCGCCAAGGCGGAGCGCTTCGTGTTCCTGCTGGCGCCGATCCTGATCTTCGTGCCGTCGTTCCTGGTTTGGGCGGTGATCCCCTTCGGCGAGACCTTCACCGTCGCCGGCGTGCCGATCACGTCGTTCATCGCCGACATCAACATCGCGATCCTGTTCGTGCTCGGCGTGTCGTCGATCGCGATCTACGGCATCATCCTCGGCGGCTGGGCGTCGAACAACAAGTTCTCGCTGATGGGCGGGTTGCGGTCGGCGGCCCAGCTCGTCTCCTACGAGGTGCCGCTGGGCTTCGCCGTGGTGTCGGTGCTGCTGATGTCCGGCACGCTGTCGCTGGTCGGCATCGTCGAGGCCCAGCGCGACGCCGGCATCTGGTTCTTCATCCCCGGCATCCTCGGCTTCGGCATCTACTTCATCTGCGGCGTCGCCGAGACCAACCGCAACCCCTTCGACCTGCCCGAGGCCGAGTCCGAGCTGGTCGGCGGCTTTCACACCGAGTACTCGGGGATGAAGTTCGCGTTCTTCTTCCTCGCCGAGTACATGAACATGCTGGTGGTCTCGTCGTTGGCGGTGATCCTGTTCTTCGGTGGCTGGCTGCCGCCCTTCCCCAACCTCCTGGCAGGGCTCTGGCAGTCGCCGCTGCTGTCGTGGATCCCCCCATTCGTCTGGTACCTGATCAAGGTGATGATCTTCATCTTCGTCTACATCTGGTTCCGCGGGACCTTCCCGCGCTACCGCTTCGACCAGCTCATGGCCGTGGGCTGGAAATGGCTGCTCCCGCTGTCGCTGGCCAACGTGCTGCTGGTCGGCATCGGCGTGCTGGTCCTGAAGGGATGACGCGATGCGGTTGACGGACTTCCTGTCCAGGCTGATCCCGGTCGACCTGTTCAAGGGCCTCGCGGTGACCGGCGGCTACCTGCTCAAGCGCAAGGAGACGGTGCAGTACCCGGAAAAGAGACTGGAGCCCACGGACCGCTTCCGCGGCATGTTCGGCTACGACTCCGAGCGCTGCATCGACTGCGCTCTGTGCGCCAAGGCCTGCCCGATCGAGATCATCTACCTGGCCGACAAGGTCGAGATCAACCCCGAGACCAAGAAGAAGAAGAAGGTCATCACCCGCTACGACATCGACGTCAAGCGATGCATGTTCTGCGGCCTCTGCGAGGAGGCCTGCCCGACCGAGCCGCCCTCGATCTGGCTGACCTCGAAGACCTACGAGGGCGCGGTGTACGAGCGCAACGATGGGCTCTACTTCGACAAGCGGCGGCTGTTCAGCTGGCAGGGCGTGCAGGCCTTCCCCGGCGTGCTCAGCCCTGCCGAGGGCCAGGACCCGAAGGACCCGATGGGCCGCAAGCCCAAGACCGAGGCAGCAGCGACCGACGTCTCCGGGGAGCCGGCGCCTTGACCGGCAGTGCCGGTCCGGGGGGAGGAGAGTGATGGAATTCCTGGTATCCAACTTCGAGGCGATCCTCTTCTACCTGGTGGCGGCGCTGACCGTCGCCGCCGGGGTTGGGGTGATCGCGCTGAAAAACCCGGTGCACTCCGCACTCTCGCTGCTGTCGACCTTCCTCATGGTGGCGGTGCTGTTCGTCGTCCGCCACGCCGAGTTCCTGGCCGCGGTCCAGGTGCTGGTCTACGCCGGCGGCATCATGGTGCTGTTCCTGTTCGTGATCATGCTGGTCAACGTCAAAGGCGTCCGGCCCGACGCCGCCTTCCTCACCCGGTGGGCGCCGCTCGCGATCGCCGGCGGCGTGCTGATCGGCGTGCTGCTCGCGCTGCTCGTGCTGCTCGGCGTGCTCGCGACCGGCACTGCCGACACCTCCGCCCTGCAGTCCGTGGACGGACAGCTCGCCGGCAACACCGAGGCGGTCGGCATCACGCTCTACACCACCTATCTGGTCCCGTTCGAGATTGTGTCGGTGGTGCTGCTGGTGGCGATGATCGCTGCCATCATCTTCGGTCGCCGCGACGTGGCCCTCGAGCGGCCCGACGGGGAGGCCCGGCCGTGATCACCGCTACCCACTACCTGCTGCTGTCGCTCATCCTGTTCTCGCTCGGCGTCATCGGCGTGATGATGCGGCGCAACTTCATCACCGTGCTGATGTCGCTCGAGCTCATCTTCAACGCCGTCAACCTCAACCTGGTCGCCTTCTCCTACCGGCTCGGTGACCTGGCCGGACAGATCCTCGCGATCTTCGTGATCACGATCGCCGCCGCCGAGGCCGCCATCGGTCTCGGGCTGATCATCGCCCTCGTCCGCCTCAAGGACACGGTGGCCCTCGACGAGGCCAGCGAGATGCGGAGCTAGCGGATGCCTTTCCTCGACCTGGTCTGGCTCGTTCCCCTGTTCCCGCTCCTCGGCGCCGCCGTCAATGGCCTCATCTCCAACCGGCGCGGGCTGTCGAAGTCGGCCACCACCACCGTCGCCCTGCTCGGCTCCGGCATGGCCTGGCTGTGGGGTTGGGCGGCCGTCGTCCAGTGGGCGCTCACCGAGGACCGCCACAAGCCCTACGTGGTGACCGTCTTCGAGTGGATCACCGGCGGCGCGGTGCGGATCCTCGACGGCTCGTTCGCCGACGTCACCATCAACGCCTCCTTCCAGGTCGACCCACTGTCGTCGGTGATGGTCGGCTTCGTCACCTTCGTCGGCTTCCTGATCCACGTCTACTCGATCGGCTACATGCACGGCGAGAGCGACCGCGCCTACGCCCGCTACTTCTCCTACCTGAACCTCTTCATGTTCTCGATGCTGGTGCTGGTGCTCGGCTCCAACCTGCCGGTGCTGTTCGTCGGCTGGGAGGGGGTCGGCCTCTGCTCCTACCTGCTGATCGGCTTCTACTTCGAGAAGGACTGGTGCGCAGCCGCCGGCAARAAGGCCTTCATCGTCAACCGGATCGGCGACTTCGGCTTCCTGCTCGCGATCTTCGCCGCGTTCGCGGTCTTCGGCTCGCTGGAGTTCACCACGATCTTCCCAGCCGCCGCCGCCCACCCCGAGCACTACGCGGCCGCCGCCACCGTCATTGGCCTGCTGCTGTTCGTGGGCGCGATCGGCAAGTCCGCCCAGCTCCCGCTCTATGTCTGGCTCCCCGACGCGATGGCCGGGCCGACCCCGGTGTCCGCTCTCATCCACGCCGCCACCATGGTCACCGCCGGCGTCTACATGGTGGTTCGCTGCAACGTCATCTACCGCATCAGCCCGACCGCGATGCTGACCGTGGCCATCATCGGCGGGTTGACCGCGGTGTTCGCGGCCACCATCGGTCTGGTCCAGAACGACATCAAGAAGGTCCTCGCCTACTCGACCGTCTCCCAGCTCGGCTACATGTTCCTCGGCGCCGGCGTCGGGGCCTTCATCGCGGCGATCTTCCACGTCGTGACCCACGCCTTCTTCAAGGCCTGCCTCTTCCTCGGCTCGGGCTCGGTGATCCATGCCTGCGGCGGCGAGCAGGACATGCGCAAGATGGGCGGCCTCAAGAAGCACATGCCGACCACCTACTGGACCTTCCTGGTCGCCACGATCGCGATCGCCGGCATCTTCCCATTCGCCGGCTTCTTCTCGAAGGACGAGATCCTGGCCAAGGCCTTCGGCGCCGGATACACCGACCTCAACGGCTTCAGCACCGTGTACTCGGTGCTCTGGGTGCTGGCGGTCGCCGGCGCGCTGCTGACCGCGTTCTACATGTTCCGCCTGGTCTACATGACCTTTCACGGCGAGTTCCGGGGCGGTCACGAGGCCGAGCACCACCTCCACGAGTCGCCGTGGACGATGACCATGCCGCTGCAGGTGCTCGGCGTGCTGTCGATTGTCGGCGGCTTCCTCGGCTTCCCTGGCCAGCTCTTCGGCCGGCCCGAGCTCAACCGCATCGAGCAGTTCCTCGAGCCGGTCATCCTGCCGATCGGCCGCTCGGCCCACGGCGCGGAGCACGCCGCGGAGCACGCCGCGGCCCACGTGCCGCTCAGCATCGAGTTCGGGCTGATCGTGCTGTCGCTCGCGGTCGCCGGCTTCGGCATCTGGCTGGCTTCCCGGTTCTACTCCGGCGCGGACGCCTACCAGCGGCCGCGGCGGCTCGCCGAGCGCTTCCCCCTCGCCTACAAGCTGCTGCTCAACAAGTACTGGGTGGACGAGCTCTACGACGCCACCGTGATCAAAGGAAGCGTCAAGCTCTCCGACCTGCTCTGGGAGGTCGACGCCCGGGTGGTCGACGGCGCCGTCAACGGCACCCGCCACGTCACCGTCGGCTGGAGCTTCCTGTCCGGCATCTTCGACCTGAGAGTGGTCGACGGGGCGGTCAACCTCATCGCTCGAGCTTACGACGTGGCCAGCGTCGCCTTCCGGCGGCTGCAGGTCGGGTTCACTCAGGGGTACGCGATGGTCATGGTCTTCGGCGCGGCCATTTTGCTGGTCGTGTTCCTCGTCAGTTTCTAGGGAGCCAAGGATGCACTACGACTTCCAGTACGGCTGGCTGCTCAACCTGATCTGCTATCTCCCGTTGGCCGGGGCCCTGGCCATCGCCTTCTTGATCAAGAAGGAGAACTCCGGCGCCATCAAGTGGTTCGCCACGATCGTCACCGGCCTCGACTTCCTGATCTCGATCCCGCTGTGGTTCCTCTACTCACCGGGCGGGGCGGAGTTTCAGTTCGCCTCCAAGGGCGAGTGGATCCCGTCGTTCGGCGTGCAGTACATCTTCGGGGTCGACGGCTTCTCGATCCTGCTGATCCTGCTGACCACGCTGCTCGGGTTCATCTCGGTCTACAGCTCGTTCACGGCCATCACCGAGCGCCAGAAGGAGTACTACATCTTCCTGCTCCTCCTCCAGACCGGCATGCTCGGGGTCTTCTGCGCTCTCGACTTCATCCTGTTCTACGTCTTCTGGGAAGTGATGCTGGTCCCGATGTACTTCCTGATCGGGGTCTGGGGCGGACCGCGCAAGCTCTATGCGGCGATCAAGTTCTTCCTCTACACCCTGGTCGGGTCGGTGCTGATGCTGGTCGGCATCCTGGCGCTCTACTTCTACAACGCCGGCGGGCTGGCGGCAGTCGGCCTGCCCGGCCTCGGCAACCCGGCCACCTTCGAGATCCCGGCGCTCTATCAGGCGGCGCCCATGATGCCCGGCGGTCTCCAGTTCTGGGTCTTCCTCGCCTTCTTCGTCGGTTTCGCGATCAAGGTGCCGATGTTCCCGTTCCACACCTGGCTTCCCGACGCYCACGTCGAGGCCCCGACCGCGGGCTCGGTGATCCTGGCCGGCGTCCTCCTGAAGATGGGCACCTACGGCTTCGTCCGGCTGTCGCTGCCGCTGCTGCCCGACGCCACGGTCAAGGCGGTCGGCTGGGTCGGCCTGCTGTCGATCATCGCGATCATCTACGGTGCGCTGGTGTCGATGGCCCAGAAGGACATGAAGAAGCTGGTCGCCTACTCCAGCGTCAGCCACATGGGCTTCATCACGCTCGGCATGTTCGCGCTCAACGCGCCCGGCCTGCGCGGCGCGATCCTGCAGATGATCAACCACGGCATCTCGACCGGCGCACTCTTCTTGCTCGTCGGCATCGTCTACGAGCGCCGGCACAACCGGATGATCTCCGAGTACGGAGGGATCGCCAAGGTGATGCCCCTGTACGCGACCTTCTTCATGATCATCGCGCTGTCGTCGCTCGGGCTGCCGACGCTCAACGGTTTCATCGGCGAGTTCACGATCCTGATCGGCGCCTTCCACCACTCCTGGGTGTGGGCGCTGTTCGCCGCCACCGGCATCGTGCTCGGCGCGGCGTACCTGCTGTGGATGTACCAGCGGGTCTTCTTCGGCGAGATCACCAACGACAAGAACAAAGGCCTCACCGACCTCAACCTGCGCGAGCAGTGGACCCTGATCCCGCTCATCGTCATGGCGTTCTGGATCGGCCTCTACCCGAAGCCGTTCTTCCGCCTGATGGAGCCGACCGTCGACCGCGTGCTGCAGCGGGTGGCCGTCGCCATGCCCGAGCACGAGACCGCCGCCGGCGCCGTGGCGGCGATCGCGGCAGTGCCCGAAACCCACCACGAGGCCGCCGAGGAGTAGCGCATGCCGCTTGCAGACTTCGTGCCGCTGATCCCCGAGATCTTCCTGGCGGCCGTCGGCTTCGCGCTGATGCTCGCCGGCATCTCGCTCGGCCGGCGGGGCACCCGGCCGCTGATCGTGACGGCGGTCGCCGCCCTCGGCGTGACCGCGGTGCTCGTCATCCTGTTCGCGCGCGCCGCCGGGGCGCCCGAGCGGATCCTCGGCGAGATGCTCGTGATCGACCAGCTCGGCGTGTTCATCAAGCTGCTGATTCTCGCGACCTCGGCGATGGCCCTGCTGATGGCGGCCGGCTTTCTCGAGCGCGCGGGCTACGGCGCCGGCGAGTTCTCGGCGCTTGTCCTGTTCGCCACCGTCGGCATGTTCATCATGGCCTCCGGCGCCAGCCTGGTCAGCCTCTACGTCGGGCTCGAGCTGATGGCGCTGTCGGTCTACGTGTTGGTCGGCTACTTCAAGCTCGAGACCAAGTCAAACGAAGGCGCGGTCAAGTACTTCGTGCTCGGCGCGCTCTCGTCAGGAGTGCTGCTCTACGGCATTTCGCTGGTCTACGGCACCACTGGAAGCCTCGACCTCGCGACCATCCGGCGCGGCCTGGCCGCGGTGCCCCAGGACAACCCGACGCTGCTGCTCGGCATCCTGCTGGTCGCCTTCGGCATGCTCTTCAAGGTGGCCGCGGTGCCGTTCCACGTCTGGACGCCCGACGCCTACGAGGGCGCGCCGACGCCGGTCACCGCCTTCATGTCGGTCGGCCCGAAGGCGGCGGCCTTCGCCATGTTCCTGCGGTTGTTCGTGATCGCCTTCGCGCCCGAGGTCGAGGCCTGGCAGACCATCCTATGGATCGCGTCCGCGGCCACCATGATCTACGGCAACATCGCAGCGCTCACCCAGAACAACGTCAAGCGGATGCTCGCCTACTCGTCGATCGCCCACGCCGGCTACGCGCTGATGGGCCTGGTGGCGGCCAGCGGGACCGGTCTGTGGGCGGTCCTGATGTACATGGCCGTCTACGCGTTCATGAACCTCGGCGCGTTCGGCTTCGTGATCCTGCTCGAGTCCAAGGGCTATGCCGGCGAGACGATCGCCGACTACGCCGGCCTCTCCCGGCGCCATCCCGGCGCCGCCGCCCTCATGCTGTGGTTCATGCTGGCGCTGGCCGGCATCCCGCCGACCGGGGGCTTCATGGGCAAGCTCTACGTGTTCGCTGCGGCGATGGAGGCCGGCTGCGTCGTGCTGACCGTGATCGCGGTCGTGATGTCCGCGGTCAGCCTGTACTACTACTTCCGGATCGTCGTCCAGATGTACCTCAAGGATGACGAAGGCGCCGCACCGGCGACGCTGCTGCGCGATCGCTGGACCGAGGCGATGATCGGGGTCTGCGCCCTGGTCACCCTGGCGATCGGCGTGTGGCCCGGGCCTCTGGTCGAGTGGGCCAAAGGCGGCCTGCAGGCGCTCGGCGTGGGGTCGTCGGGATGACGGCCGGCGCCCCCGGTTCGGAGCCGCGACCGCCGGGCGGCAGCCGGGACGACCGGGGACGGCAGTTCCGGGCGGCGGGAACCTGGCTCAACGCGTCAATCGTCGGCATCCAGTTCCCGGTGGCGATCGCCATTGGCTACTTCTTCGGACGGTTTCTCGACCGCCACCTCGCCACTGGGCCGTGGCTGACTATCGTGTTCAGTGTGTTCGGGATCGCGGCGGGCTTCGTCAACCTCTTCCGGATCACCGCCCAGGCCGGCCGCTCGGAGGAGGACCGGCTGCGCCCGGAGCTCGGCCTTCGGGTCTACCCCCCCGATGAGGACGAGGAGAAGGACGAGGACGCGCAGCAAGGGCGCGGCGATGGGGGCTGACGGCGAAGCCCTGGGGCCCTCGCCCGCCCAGGGGGAGGGCTTCTCCGTCCGGCGGGTGGCCTGGAGGGCGGCTCTGCTCGCGACAGTCGGTGCGCTTGGCGAGCTGATCTTGAGAAAGTCGCTCCCAGCGGCCGCCAGCTTGACGGTGGCGGCAGCGGTGGCTATCATCAACTTCCGCTCGCTCGAAGGGCTGCTGCAGCGGGTCCTCCAGCCGGGACGACCACGGTTCGATCGCCGGTCGGTGCTGACCATCGGACGACGGCTCGCCCTTTTCGCAGGCGGTTTTGCGGCTCTCTTGATCGTGCCGGGAATCGATTTTGTAGCGGTTGCGCTTGGGTTCTCGACCTTGGTAGTTGCCCTGATCGTGGAGGGGCTGCGTCGGCCCGGGGTCGGAGGAGGTTGAGTTGCACCATCCGGTCTCGTTCCTCTACAAGCCGGTCAACTCCCTGCTGCGGGCGCTGTTCGGTGAGCCGAGCGCCCGCTACCAGGAGCTGCTGGGCATCACCGACCAGGGCTACTGGCTGCCCGACCACGTCATCATGACGGTGTTCGCCGTGATGCTGATCGCCGCCGTCCTGATCCCGATCAGCCGCCGGCTATCGGTCACGGCTCCCGGGAAGGTCCAGCAGATGTTGGAGCTGCTCGTCTCCGGCCTCGAGGGGCTGGTCGAGGACGTCGTCGGTCACGGCTTCGGCAAGCGCTTCCTGCCCTTCATCGGCGGCCTCGCGGTCTTCATCTTCACCTGCAACATCTTCGGTCTCTTCTTCTTCGTACAGCCGCCGACCGCCAACCCCAACACCACCTTCGCCCTGTCGATCACCGCCTTTCTGTTCTACAACGTGGTCGGCATCAAGGACAACGGCCTCAAGTACGGCAAGCACTTCATGGGTCCACTGCCGCTGCTGGCGCCGCTGATGRTCCCGATCGAGGTCATCTCGCACCTCGCCCGCATCCTGTCGCTCGCCCTGCGGTTGTTCGGGAACATCTTCGGCGAGCACACTGCCACCGGGATYTTCTTCTTCCTGTTTCCGCTGATCGTGCCGTGGCCGATGATGGGGCTCGGGATCTTCGGGGCGCTGCTCCAGGCGTTCATCTTCATCATGCTGACGATGTCCTATCTCAACGGCGCCGTGAGTGCCGAGGAGCACTAGCGAATAGATCGAATCATCGAGGAGGACCGTATGAATCGACGTCTTGCAATCCTGGCCCTTGTCCTGGTGGCCTTGGCCCTGGCCGCGCCCGCCTTCGCGCAGGAGCACGGTGCCGCGCCTGCCGGCAAGAACATCTTCCAGTACATCGGCGCGGCCTTCGCGATCGGCATCGCGGCGGCGGGCGGCTCGCTCGGTCAGGGCCGCGGCCTGTCGGCGGCCTGCGAGGCCATCGGCCGCAACCCGGGCGCCGTCGGACCGATCCGGATCACGATGATCATCGGCCTCGCGCTCATCGAGTCGCTGGTCATCTACGCGCTGATCATCGCCTTCCTGATCCTGGCCTGATCGGCTCGCAGCTCRCGCACCTGACGGCCGGGGCTCKGCMGAGCCCCGGCCTTGCTGTGCCCGGAGGKCGGCSGTTGCCGGCCACGTTCAYCCGCTCGAGCAGGGTCCARTTGRTGGTTGCGTAAGTGAAACATCTRGCTTTACAGGATCTTTTCACTCAGACTATTGACATAGATGTTTCAGGAATGTATCGTAACTCAACTGGAGGCCACGATGGCAACCAATGCGGACCCGAAGATGTGGGACTTCAGCTCCGGGACCCTGCCCTATCGCGACCAGCTCTTCAAGAGCGCGCTGCGGATGACGCGTTCGGTCGAGGACGCGGAGGACCTGCTCCAGGAGACCTACCTGAAGGCCTTCAAGTACTACCAGCGCTTCGCCGAAGGCACCAACTTCAAGGCCTGGTTGTTCAAGATCATGAAGAACACCTTCATCAACTCCTACCGCAAGAAGAAGCTGCAGCCGCCCAAGGTCGACTTCGACGAGGTCCAGGAAGGCCTCGAGAAGACGCTGCTGGACGCGGCGCAGGATGCCTTCGTCGATCCCGAGTCCGGCCTGCTGTTCACGGAGATGGACCACGAGGTCCGCAAGACTCTCGTCAGCCTGCCGCACGACTACAAGATGGTCGTGCTGCTGGCCGACCTCGAGGGCTTCTCCTACAAAGAAATCGCCGACATCCTCGAGGTGCCGGTCGGCACCGTCATGTCGCGCCTGTACCGCGGCCGGCGCATGCTCGAGCGGACGCTGCTCAAGTACGGCCGCCGCTACAACTACATCAC
>PQAJ01000080.1 GCA_003105185.1 Holophagae bacterium | reverse complement strand
ACCACGCAGTTCTGCGGGGCCGAGGTGACGACGAGAGTGCCGACTGCCAGCGCGGGCCTTTCGCCCGCGGGCTCCTCGGGCGAGGCGGGTGCGGCCTCCGCCTGAAACTCGCCAACCGTGACCTCGACCGGGACCTGTCCGACCAGCACCTCGAAGCTCTGCGGCTCGAACCCGTCCTTCTCCACTCGCACGATGTGCAGGCCGCGGGCGACGTCCATCAGGTAGGCGCCGTCGTCGAGGCGGCTCGAGATGCCCGCGAGCTCGCCGTCGAGGTAGACGCGCAGCCCGGGCTCGCACAGCACCTGGATCTCGCCAGCGGCTGCCACGGCCGTCACACCGATTGCCGCGAGCGCTATGAGCGGAATGAGCCCTCGAGCGTGTCGCATGCTTCCTCCAGAACGGACCTGCACAAGTGTAGCGCGCTGGTTCCGCACCCGCTTCTGACTACTCGTGGATCACGAGCCTCGTATCGGGCTCGGAATCGGAAGGGGAAGCGGAAGCGGGTAGCGCCTCCCCCGCCAACTCTTGGCCGGTGGTTGGGGGTTCGATCGCCCAGCCGCACCTTCTCGTTTCCGCCTCCGTACCGACACACAACCAGCTGAGCTTCGCCAAGAGGGATTGAATGTGTGGTCGCTGGAGGTTAAGTTCTAAGTGGGTTCAAGGGGCATTGAGCCGGCAATTGGGGGTTATCGTGCGAGCGTTGCAACAGTATCCACTCGAGATCGAACCGCGGTCGGTCCCGTTGTACAGCGCCCGCGACGCCGCGCGATACCTCAAGCTACCTGTGTCGACCGTGGTTGCCTGGTCTCAGGGCACGACCTACGGCACCGGTGCGAGCCGACGCCGATTCGAGCCGGTGATCACCGCCGCCCAGGCTTCGCCGCTGAGCCTCTCGTTCGCCAACTTGGTGGAGATTCACGTCCTCGGATCGTTACGCCGGGAAAACCGCCTCAAGCTTGACAACATTCGAGTGGCAATGCACTACGTGCAGGAGAGGCTCGGTGTGGATCGGCCTCTCATCCATCAGGAGTTTCAGACGGATGGGTTGCACTTGTTCGTCGAGCAGTTCGGGAAGCTGATCAACGCTTCGATGCGGGGTCAGGAGGCGCTTCGCGACGTCGTCGAGATCTATCTCCATCGAGTCGAGGTGGACGAGGACGGCATGGCCAGGCGGTTGTTCCCATTCACTCGGCGCGAGGTCACTCGTGAGACGCCGAGGTTCGTCGCCATCGATCCGGTGGTGTCGTACGGCCGCCCCTTCATCGTAGGCCGCGGGGTACCGACCGAGGTTATCGCCGATCGCTACTTCGCCGGTGATTCCGCGTCGGTGCTCGCCATCGAGTACTCCTGTTCAAATGACGTGATCGAAGAGGCTGTCCGCTGCGAGGCCGGGTTCCGCGAAGCGGCCTGATGGACGAATCCGTCGTGCTCTTCATTGATCGGTCGGCGGGCAGCCGCACCGTTCCCGGGGCGTTGCGCGACTCAGGTCATTGTGTCGTGCTGCACGACGACCATTTTCCGGTGGAAACCCCGGATCACGTGTGGATCAACGAGGTTGGGAGGCGAGGTTGGTACGTGGTCACCTTGGACAAGCGCATCTATTACAGCCCGATCAGTAAGTCAGCCGTCGAACAACACAAGGTGGGAGTATTCGTTCTTCGTGTGACGAGCCCTAGCTCGGCGGTCCTGCTCGAAACCGTCAACCGAGCTGCTGGGCGTATTTCCGCCTTCATCCGAAAGACCGAGCGTCCATTCTTCGCGAAGATCTACCGTGATGGGTCGATCAAATGTTGGGTATAGCGACAAGCAACACACACCCCAAGGCCACCCGTATCCAATCCGCTTCAGCCCTATCGTAGGGGCGGGTAAGCCATCGGCGACCGTGCGCGCCCCCGAGATGCTTGCCGCGGCTGGCCGCTTCCCCACAGGCTGCTCCGAGATGCGCGCAGCGCATCCAGAGGAGTCCGTGCCGCAGCGGCCGTCTGACGATGCTCCAGTCAATCACGCCCACCGAAAGGCCGATGCGGAACGGACTCCTACTCCTCCTCCTCCTCCTCGTGCTTGCCGGCGGCGGCGATGATCTTCTCCTGCAGGTGCTTGGGGACCTCGTCGTAGCGGTTGAACTCCATGTGGAAGTCGCCGCGTCCGCCGGTGATCGAGCGCAGGGTCGCCGCGTAGGTCAGCATCTCGGCCAGCGGCACCTGGGCCCTGACGGTGGTGATGTCGCCCTCGGTGTCCATCCCCTGGACGCGACCGCGCCGCGAGTTGAGGTCGCCCATGACGTCGCCCATGCACTCGTCGGGGATGTAGGCCTCGATCTGCATGATCGGCTCGAGCAGGGTCGGGTGGCACTTCGCCGCGCACTCCCGGAAGGCCTTGCGGCCGGCTATCTTGAAGGCCATTTCCGAGGAGTCGACCGAGTGCTCCTTGCCGTCGAGCAGGGTGACCTTGAAGTCGACCATCGGGTAGCCGGCGAGGACGCCGCGGGCGGCGGCTTCCTGGATGCCCTTGTCGACCGCCGGCCGGTAGCCCTGGGAGATCGAGCCGCCGTAGATCTTGTCCACGAACTCGTAGCCGTTGCCGCGGTTCGGCTCCATGCTGATCCGGCACTCGGCGAACTGGCCCGAGCCGCCGGTCTGCTTCTTGTGCCGGGTCGTTGCGTCGAACGAGGAGGTGATGGTCTCGCGGTACGGCACCTTGGGCTGGTGGAGCACGACGTCCACCTTGTAGCGCTTCTTGAGCCGGCCGACCACGACCTCGACGTGGAGCTGGCCGGTGCCGGAGATCAGCATCTCCTTGGTCTGCGGGTCGCGGCCGACCGCGATCGTCGGGTCCTCGTCGCGGATCCGGGCCAGCGCGGCCGCCAGCTTGTCCTCGTCACCCTTGGACTTGGGCTCGAGCGCGAAGCTGATCGAGGCCTCTGGGATCGGCACCGCCGCGACCCGGATTGACTTCTTGGGCGGGCACAGGGTGTCGCCGGTGTGGGTGTCCTTGAGCTTGGGGACGGCGCCGATGTCGCCTGCCGGCAGCTCGGTCACGTGCTCCAGCTCCTTGCCCTGGATCACCGACAGCGCGCCCAGGCGCTCGGAGCCGTCGCGGGTGGCGTTGGCCACGGTGGCGTCGGAAGCGATACCGCCGGACAGCACCCGCAGCAGCGAGATCCGCCCGGTGTAGGGGTCGGAGATGGTCTTGAAGATGTAGGCGACGAAGGGAGCCGCCACCGAGGCCTCGAGATGCTGCTCTTCGCCGGCCACGCTCGCCGTGAACGGGCGCCAGTTGGGGCTCGGCGCGAGGTCGACCAGCGCGTCCATGACCGGTTGGACGGCGATGTTCTTGCCGCCGGCCAGCGCGAACACCGGGCACAGGGCGCGCGCCGCGACGGCCGCCTTGAGGCCCTTGCGGAAGGTCTCGGGGTCGAGAGCGCCACGCTCGAGATAGGTCTCCATGAGCGCCTCGTCCTGCTCAGCCACCATCTCGATCAGGGCCTCGCGCGCCGCCGCCACGTCGTCGGCCATCTCGGCCGGAATGGCCGCCTCGGCGGCCTTGCCGCTCTCGTCGCGCGGCCAGGTGTAGGCCTTGCCGCTGACCAGGTCGACGATGCCCACAAACGACGACTCCTCGCCGATCGGGAGCTGGATCGGGATCACCTCGCGGCCGTACTTGTGCTGCAGCGCCGAGACCGTGCGCGAGAAGGAGGCGCGGTCGCGGTCGAGCAGGTTGACGGCAAAGAGCAGTGGCAGCTCGGAGGCCGCGGCGGCCTTCCACAGCTTGTCGGTCTGGACCTCGGGACCGGCGACCGCCGAGACCAGCATCAGCGCCGCGTCAGCAACCCGCAGCCCCTGCAAGGCGTCGGTGGTGTAAATCCCGTACCCCGGCGTGTCGATCAGGTTGACCTTGGTCCCGCTGCGGTCGAAGTGGGCGACGGCGGTGTTGATCGTGATCTTGCGTTCCTGCTCGTCCTCGTCGAAGTCGGTGGTCGTGTTGCCGTCGTCCACCTTGCAGAGGCGATTGACAACGCCGGCGTCGAACAGCATGGCCGACACCAGCGAGGTCTTCCCGGTGTGGGAGTGCCCGATGATCGCGACGTTGCGGATGTTGTCGGTGGTGTAGGTCTGCGCGCTCATGGATGATCCCTCCGGGGAGAAACGTCAGGGTCAGGTCGCGAGGTCGATCGATGTGCCGGTGAGCTGGCGGTAGGCCTCGCGGTAGCGGTCGAGGGTCCCCTCGACCACCTCGGGTGGCAGGACCGGCGCCGGCGGCTGCTTGTTCCAGCCGCTGGCCTCGAGCCAGTCGCGCAGGTACTGCTTGTCGTAGGACGGCTGGCCGTGCCCGGGCTCGTAGGCGTCGGCAGGCCAGAAGCGCGAGGAGTCCGGCGTGAGCGCCTCGTCCATCCACACCAGCCGGCCGTCGGGATCGAGCCCGAACTCGAACTTGGTGTCGGCGATGATGATCCCGCGCTCGAGCGCGAACGCTGCGGCCTCGCGGTAGAGGCGCAGGGTCAGGTCGCGCAGGAGCTCCGCGATGCGGCCGCCGACGATCTCGACCGCGCGGTCGAAGCCGATGTTCTCGTCGTGACCCTCGGTGGCCTTGGTGGCCGGCGTGAAGATCGGTTCCGGCAGCCGATCCGACTCGCGCAGGCCGGCCGGCAGCCGGATGCCGCAGACCGATCCGCCGTCGCGGTACTCCTTCCACCCCGAGCCCGAGAGGTAGCCCCGGGCCACGCACTCGACCGGGATCGGCTCGAGCCGGCGGACCAGCACGCTGCGGCGGTCGAGCTCGCCGTGGTCACAGTACGGCTTCGGGAAGCGCGCGCGCTCGGTGATGAGGAGGTGGTTCGGAACGTCGCCGAAGCGGTTGAACCAGAAGTTCGAGAGCTGGGTCAGGATCACGCCGCGTCCTGGGATGCCCGGAGAGAGCACGCAGTCGAAGGCGCTGATCCGATCGGTGGCGATCAGGAGGAGCCCATCGTCGACCGCGTAGATGTCCCGGACCTTGCCGCGGCTCACCAGCTTCCCGCCTGGGATCGAGGTGGTGAGCACCGCCATCTCAGGCTTCCTTGCCTGAGATGACCGCTTGGGCCTGCTTGGCCATTCGCGACTTGTAGCGGGACGCGGTGTTGCGATGCAGCACGCCCTTGCGCCAGCCGACGTCGATGACCGACAGGGTGGCCGGCAGCAGCGCCTTGACCTGCTCCGCGTTGCCGTCGGCGATCGCGACCCGCATCGCCCGCATCTGCCGCCGCACCCGCGTGCGCACCGACTTGTTGCGCATGCGCCGCTCGAGCGACTGGCGGTGGTGCTTGCGCGCCTGCCTCTTCGTTCCCTTGATCGTTGCCATGTCAGAGCTTCTCCTTCAGGCGCCGCCCCGGGGGGCGGCACGGGGCGCATATTCTAATCGAAAGTGGGAATCCAGGCTAGTCCCGGTTCGATTCCGGGCTCYGGRCCCCGKCMTSGWCGMKTCGGYGAGYGWMYCYGGGSRGGCYGWMRRCYCYGGRMGSCGATGGTCCGGAGCCCGGAATCGAATTCCCACCGTCAGGATGCGCGCAGCGCATCCGTCTCGGCGCGCGTGGGGCGTAGGCCAGCGAGCGACCGCGACGCCTCACTCAYACCCCGAGGCCTACGACCCGCGTGCGCCGAGGGGCCTTTGCCCACRCGCTCCTACCGGATCGTCATCCCCAGCGAGCGCAGCCGCTCCCGCGCTAGGTCGGCCTCGCGGGTGCCGGGGTACTCGTAGACCACGTACTGCAGGTTGAGCGCGCCCTGTCCCTTGTCGCCCAGCTTGAGGTAGAGCAGGCCCTTCTTGAGCTGGGCCGCCGGCGCCTTGTCGCTCGCCGGGTACTCCTCGAGCACCTGGGTGAAGATCGCGAGTGCCTCCTCGGTCTTGTCCTGGGCGTCGAGGCACTCGCCGATCCAGTAGAGCGCGTTGTCCGACAGCTCGGTCGATGGCCAGCGGCGCCGGTACTCGCCGAAGCCGTCGGCCGCGAGCTCGTAGTTGCCGCGCATGTAGTCCTCGTAGGCCGCGCGGTAGAGCTCCTCCGGAGATGACTCCTCGGTCGAGCCCGCAGCCGCGCCTTCCGCCGCCGCTCCCGCTGCGGCAGCTGCAGCGGCTCCTGCCGGCGCCGCCGGCCCGGCGGTTGCCCCACCCGCGCCTTCCGCCGGCGCCGCGGCGGCGGTCACCGGCGGCAGGTACTGACCGGCCGCGGCGCTGCTGCGCGCCCTGGCGAGCTCCTGCGAGATCGTCTCGAGCTGCCGGGTGGTCCGCTCCAGGCTGGCCTGGAGGGCCTCGATCTGCTCCTGCAGCTGCTCGACCCGCATCGCCAGGTCGGCGTTGGACCGGGAGGTCTGGGCCGCGACCTCCTGCATCCGGGAGTCGAGGGACGTCAGGTCCTGCTTCGCCGGCATCGACTGTGACAGCTGCTCGACCTGCTGCTGGACGTCGGTGATCTCGCGGTGGAGGAGGGTCATGTCCTCGGACGAAGTGCAGGCGGCGAGCGCCGGCAGGGAAAGGCTCAAAACGATGGCCGTCAGCCGTCGCATGGTGAGCCTCCTAGCGACCGGTGATGACGAAGTGCGCGCGCCGGTTGAGCTTCCACGACTCCTCGCCGCTGCCGAGCTCGAAGGGCTTCTCCTCGCCGTACGAGATCGTGCGCAGGCGCTCGGGCGCAACGCCGAGGAAGATCAGATAGTCGCGCACCGCGGCCGCCCGGCGCTCGCCCAGCGCGAGGTTGTACTCGCGGGTGTTCCGCTCGTCACAGTGGCCCTCGACCAGGATCTGGATCGTCCGGTGCTGCTGCAGCCAGGCCGCGTTGCGGGCCAGCGCATCGCGGTACTCGGGTTTGATGTCGTAGAGATTGGTGTCGAAGAAGACGTCTTCGAGGTAGCCGGCTGCGTTGAGCACGGCGAGATCCTCGGGGAGCTCCTCACGGACCTCCTCAGACACCAGGGGCTCCGCGGTCGGCTCGCCCACGATCTCTTCCTCGATGCCCGTGGTCGGCGTTGTGCCGGAGGTTGACGGCTTCGGCGTCGGGGTGGCCTTGGACGGCGCCTTGGTGCTCTTGCAGGCTCCGAGTCCGAGCACGAGGAGCATGGCGATCGCGGCTGTCGCGAAGCGTAGAGAGAGTTTCATTCTGGGCCTCCCTGGCGGTCACTCTACCAGCCCGGACCGGACGTCACAAGCTCTTGAGAGCACGTCTCGCTGGTCAAGTTGCGGAATCCACGCGCGATGTGGCCGGTGTCACTGGGGGGAGCATCAAGGGGGATAGGATCCAGGGGATAGGGCCCGGCTGCCTCGTGGGGTAGCCTCCCCGGCTGCCTTATTGGCAGGCTGGAAGCCTGCGCTACAACGTCGATCGTTCCGCGCTACGGGTCCGCGTTGTCATCCGGCGCCAAGCCGCCACCGGGGCGATCGAGGCGGCCGGCGCGGTGAAGCTTGGCGAGGAAGTCGTAGACGACGATCGAGCCGGCCACCGCGAGGTTGAGCGAGGGAACGAGACCCCACTGCGGAATCTGGACAACGGCGGCGGCGTCCGCGATCAGCTCCTCGGGAATGCCGCCGAGCTCGGCGCCGACCAGGAAGCACGGACGGTCGGGGTACCTCGCCTCGAACAGGCTGACCGCACGCCGGTGGAGCTCCACCGCCACCAGCTGCCAGGAGCGGGCGGCGAGGTGCGCCCGGAAGGCGCCGGCATCAGGGAGGTGGAGGACCGTCGTGTAGAGCTCGGCGGTGCGGGCGGCCTCGACGTTCCAGTCGCGGTCCCCGACCAGCAGCACCTCGGTCGCGGCGGTCGCGTGGGCGGTGCGCACCAGCGAACCGACGTTGTACTCCTTCGAGATGTTCCACGCCGCAATGGCAAAGGGCCGTAGCCCATCGCGATAGTCCTGGCGACGGCGCTGGCGCCGGTCGGCGCGGCGCGCAGCGGCCCACGAGGCCTTCTTCGGGTCGACCATCGGATCCAGGGTAGAACATGTGGTCGCAGCGGGGAACCATGAAAAAACGAAACCCCGCGCGCAGCGGGATTTCGTCACGGTGGGTATCCCCACCCGGACTTCTTCAGTGGGTCACGCGGCCGTAAAGTCCGTCGAACACCCGCGGTCCGGAAGGACACTTCCAATATGTGCTCGCCCCCCGGCTCTGTCAAGGGGCCGGAACGCTCGCAGCCGAGGAGGCACTTCGGTGATGGCGGGACCCGACTGCTAGCGTGACCCGGAGCGTCGGCTGCCGGACTTGCGGGCCGTTCAGTCAGCCTCGAGCGCCCGTCTGTCGAAGGCACCGGGGAGCAGGACTGACACCGACGTGACGAGCCGGTCACCGGTAGCGTTCGCCAGGACGACCGGGAAGTCGCCGAACTCCGACAGCACCTGCCGGCAGGCGCCGCACGGCGGGGCCGGCGGACTGACGTCGGTGATCACGACCAGGGCGCGGAAGCTGCGAGCACCGGCTGCGACGGCGGCCGCCACCGCGTTCCGCTCGGCGCACACCGCGAGGCCGAAGGACGCGTTCTCGACGTTGCAGCCGGAGCTCACCCCACCGTCCGGGAGCAGCAGCGCCGCCCCGACCCGGAACCGCGAGTAGGGGGCATAGGCGTGGTCCCGTGCCGCCGCCGCCGCCGCGACCAGCCGCTCGATGTCTTCGGGAGCGAGGTCCATGCTCCCATGATACCCAGCCCGGCCGATGGCCCCCTCCGGAAGCGGGCGACGGCCCTACCACCTATCACCTATCACCAAAGAAAAGTGACCGCCCGAAGGCGGTCGATGGAGACGTGTGATGTCGCTCGGGAAATCTGGAATGGTCACCGCCGGTGTGATCCGGACGAGGCCCGGGGTGCGGCTCCACCGCCCCCGCCGCTCGGCGCCGACATGCGTGCCGTTCCGCCGCCGCCGGCCGAGCGGGTCGCCGAGGAGGGTGCTCGCGCCGACGCCGTCGGGTTGTGCGGTGCCGAGTAGCCGGAGCTGGCACCCGGGCTGGTGCGAGACGGCGCGGTGCGGGGCACGATCACGGGCCCCCGTGTCCCGCCGCCAGCCGACGGCGGCACGACGCGGCTGCCCGGCACGCGGTAGCTCGAACCGACACCGGTGGTCGGACGGCTGAACGTGCCACCCCTCAGGTACGGCGTGCTGGCCTGCCCGCTGGCCGTTGCTGGCCGCGAACGCGGGACGAACGGGTTCGAGCTCACGGTCTCGTTGAGAGCCGGGTTGCGCGTTCCCGCCGTGACGGGCGGGCGTGCGGACCTGGGGGTGGATCTTCCGGCGCTGCCGGAGGACAGTGGTGATGTCGGCGCGGTGGTGAGTACGGGTCGATCGCCGGTGATGCCAGCAGCGGCACCGGGAGCCGTCGCGCGAGGCACGGTCGTGCGGGACGCGGTGCTTGCCGATCCGGCAGACCGGCGTGCGACCGCCTGGTAGGTGGTCGGCTGCACGAGCCGCAGCGCATCCTCGGCGCGAAGATTCGCGTCACGGGCCATGATCGGGGTGATGTCGCGGGTCGTGGTGCGCTCGACGTCGCGGAACACCCGCTCGAGCTCAGCCGCCGGGCGCGCCATCGACGGCGGTTCCGTGGTCAGGGGATCGGACATGACGACGCCCGAGACATCGGCGCCGCGCAGAGCGGTCTCGGCCGGCTGCACCAGGCGGGACAGGTGCGGGCTCGCGAAGTCCCTGGTCGAAATCACATTCCAGCCGGCGCGGTCGATCTCGGCCACCCGCACCCGGCCCTTCAGGTCGAGCGCCACCTCGTTCGGCCGGGTGATCGCTGCGCGCCGTGCGTCCCCGCCGGCCCCAGCTTCCCCGCCGCCCGGGCGCGGGATCGCGTCCCGCCGCGGGGGCTGTGCCCCCCCGCCCCCGGGGTGACCGGGGTAGGGATCGTAGGGGTAGCCGTAGTAGTAGCCGTAGGACGGCCAGTACCATCCCCAGTAGCAGCTGTACGGGCACCAGCCCACGTAGCCCGGCCACCAGGCCCAGCTCACCCAGGCCGGGCTCCAGTAGGGCTGCCAGCTCCACACCCATCCGAAGCCGGCCGCCATGTACCAGGACCCATAGTGGTACGGGAGCCAGCCCCAGGGCTCGTACGACACCCACGACCAGCCGGGCTGGGTCCAGTACCAGCGGCCGGCGGTGTAGGGGCTCCAGGAGTCGTCGACGGTCGGCTGCCATGCCCAGGTGTTGTACTCGCCCACGTAGACCCAGTTGCCGTAGTTGTCGAGCTGCGCGGCCTGGCGCTCGTAGCGGGCGTCGACGTACATGGTGCTGTCGCCCCGGATGACCTGCCGGCGCTGCTCGACCCAGCTCGCGAAGTCGTCGCCCAGGCTGACGACGGCTTCGGTGCCGACCACCTCGCCGTTGCTCAGCATGGCCGCCGACTGGGCGCGCACGAGCACGCCGCCGGCGATCGTGGACGCCTCACCGAGACCTTCCCAAACCTCCAGGCGGAGGCCGTCGGGCGGCAGGGCCTGGATCCGGTAGAGGCCGGCGTCGTTGAGGTAGACCGTGGCCGAGCGGCCGTCGATGCGGAGCGGCTCGTCGGTCAGGCGATGGGCGCTGACCTCGACCATGATCGTGCCCTCGCCGAGGAACAGCACGGTCTGGCCCGCGTTGCTGTCACGGCTGAAGGCCACCGCGTCGAGGCTAAGCGTCGTGTACTCGTCGACCCAGACCGCGTTGCCGTCGGCGAGCATGACCTCCATCCGCGCCTCGCGGGCGGTGTCGATGCGGTCGCCGGGGGCGAGCGGCATGTTGACCACCGCCTCGATGCTGTCCTGCTGGGTGGCCGGTTGGACGGTCGCGTAGCGCTCGAGATAGGAGATGTAGCTCAGCGAGGTCAGCTCGTCCCCTTCCGAGGCCATTGCCGGCCCCGCGACCGCTGCCAGGAGCGCCGCCAGAAGGAGCTTCCTCATCGTCCACCTCCTCTACCGCCACGAGCTTCTGCAACTGACGTGCCAATAGAGCTTTGGATGGGACGCTCGGCGGCCCCCCTGGGCATGTGGACGGGAGCGGACAGTGGCACGGGCGGGGGGCAGGTTCGACCGGCCCCCTCAAGGGCATGCGACGCACCCTTCCGTCTCGGTTTCCGTCTTCGTGCCCGTGCCCGAGCTGACGCTCACGCACTGTACGGTTCCATCGGGGACGGAGACGGGCAGAAAGGCGGGCACGGTGCCGGGATTCGGCGTGGAGGCGGGCCGGTCGCTAGCGTTGCCGCAGCCGGGAGATCTCGACGAGCTGCTGGCTCTGGCGGACCTTGACCAGGGTCCCCGCGGGGTAGAAGCCGCCGCGCAGGGTGGCGTTCGGGTAGGTGATGCTGCCCGGCCCGAGCAGCACACCGGGGTTGAGCACGGTGTTGCAGCCGGTCTTGCAGCCGTCGCCGAGCACCGCGCCGAACTTCCGCAGCCCGGTGTGGACGACGTCGCCGGCGTAGGGGAACGTGACCTCGCGACCGACGTTCTTCACGTTGGACAGGATGGTGCCGGCGCCGAGATTGACGTCGCGTCCGAGCAGCGAGTCGCCGACGTAGGCTTGGTGCGGGGCCTTGGCCCCGGGCAGCAGCACCGCACTCTTGACCTCGGAGTGGGCGCCGACCAGGCTCCCCGTGCAGAGCAGCACGTGCTCGCGCACGTAGGCCCCGGTGCGCACCGTCACCCCGCCCTCGAGGACGGCAGGGCCGACGATGACCGCGCCCGGCTCGATCCGGCAGCCCGGGCCGATCGCGATGCGCTCGCCGAGGAGGTGGACGCCGGGGTGCAGCTCGACCTCGATCGCCCATCGCGACCAGCTGTCGAGGTAGGCGGTGAGCCGGTCGCCGAGGGCGCTCCATACCGGCGCGTCCGGGTCGAACAGCTCGCGGTGTGCGAGGCCCTCCAGGTTGAAGAACCGGCTCGCCGAGAGCTCGCTCATGCGGGTGCCTCCTCGGGCTCCTCGGAGCGCCGCTTGACCACCACGACCGTCTGGTCGTCAGCGGGGTGGGGCGTCCGGCTGAACTCGCCGAGGTCGGCGAACAGCCGCTCGATGATCGCCACCGGGTCGCGTCGGCGCGCCGTGTTGACGACGTGGAGCAGCCGGTCCTCCCCATACTCCTCGTTCGATCCCGCAGCTTTGGCCTCGATGACGCCGTCGGTGTAGAGGACCAGCAGGTCGTTCGGCTCCATCTGGGTAACGCCGATCTCGTACGTCGCCGAGGGCGTCGGGCCGATGATCATCCCCCCCGTCTGCAGCCGCTCGGTGAGCCCGTCGCCGTGGATCAGCAGGGAGGGCGGGTGGCCGGCGTTGCAGTACAGCACGGTGCCGTTGGCGTGCAGCTCGGCGAGGAACAGGGACACGAACTTGGTGGCGAGCCGGCTGCGGTGGATGATCCGGTTGAGGCGCTCGACGGTGGACGTCAGCTTGAAGTCGCGCGACAGGCCCATGCGCAGCCCGGTGAAGACGTCGCGGACCTGGAGGGCTGCGGGCAGTCCGTGGCCGGTGGCGTCGGCGACCGCGACGACGAACAGRTCATCGGARAGCGTGATGACGTCGWAGAAGTCGCCGCTGACGATYTCGGCGGTCACGCTGCGTGCGGCGATTTCGAAGTYGCCGGTGTGGGGCAGGTGCCGCGGCAGGATCGAGCTCTGGATGCGCCGCGCCTCCTCCATGATCTCGCGCATCCGCTCGTCGCGCAGCTTCTGGTTGATGGCCAGGCGGATGATGTTGAGGGTTGCGATCAGGTCATCGCGGACCTCGGTGCCCTGCTGGATGTCGAACGACAGCACGAACCTGCCGTCGGCTACCGAGACCGCGGCGAACCAGTCCCGGGTCCCGAGGTCCGCCTCGAGGCGCTGATCGAGGCGGGCGTCGTCACGGGACATGACCAGGGAACCGGTGTCGAGCAGCTGCTCGAACGGCGGGTAGGTCCGCCAGATCCGGAATCCGATCGGCGCCTTGGCGACGTCGCCGAAGGTGGTCACCAGCTCGTAGCTGCCGTTGTCCTGCGAGTAGATCCGCCCGCCGCGGATGCCGAGGTCGTCGGCGAAGCTGTCGGCGAGCAGCTGCGCGGTGTCGCGGATGGTCTCCAGCGGCGTCGAGCCGAGCGCGATCGTCTCGAGGGCCTGCTCGATGCGCCGGAACAGTGAGATCGAGCGACGTGGCATGACCGGATCATGCCACGGGACTCCGGGCCAGCACAAGGACGTCGATCGCCGGCCGGTGACCGGGTGGTATCATGCGCGCCGGCGTCCGTGCCGCGGGAGGTTGGCGTTGTCGCGAGCGATGGCGATCGGGTTGATGGTCGGCGCGCTGGCCGCCGGCGTCGGCTGCGGTGTGAGGCAGGACGACGCGGCGCCACCGCAGGTCGAGCAGGCGGTCACCTCGCACACCGCGGCCGAGGTCCGCTGGGAGACCGACTGGAACCGCGGCTTCGAGCGGGCGCGCCGCGAAGGCAAACCCGTGCTCGTGGACTTCTATGCCGACTGGTGCGTCTGGTGCAAGCACCTGGAGACGATCACCTTCCGCGATCAGAAGGTCGCCGCCCTGCTGGCCAGCCGGGTGGTGCCGGTCGCCGTCAACATCGACGGCAACGTCCAGCAGCTGATCCGCGAGCACCGCATCGAGGCCCCGCCGACGATCGTGGTCTTCGACGCCGCGGGCGCCGAGCTGGGGCGGATCCCCGGCTACCTGCCGCCGACCGGGTTCCTGGCCGCCGTCGAGGACTTCCTGAAGGCGACGCCGCCCGCCGCGCGCTGAGCGGTTTCCTGCTGCGCGCCGTCGGGTCGCGGGCCTCCCCCGAGGCTGGGAGTTCGTACCGCCTTGGCTTTTCGGCGGGCGTGACGGACCGACGTGCTGTCCGACGGCCACAGCAGCGCCAGCATCATCCGCGGCTGGTATGGCCGACTCCCCTGGGATCCCTCTCCTCCCTGCGATCGGTGACGCATGAGATGTTCAGGGTCCAGGATGCGCGCAGCGCATCCA
>PQAJ01000079.1 GCA_003105185.1 Holophagae bacterium | reverse complement strand
CGCAGTCCGCACTCGTCATCACCGTCAGCTCGGGTCCCCTCTGGATCGCCCGTGCCCCGACGGAGGTGGCGCGCCACGTCCGCCCGAGAAACCACTGGTGTCCGGTCTCCTCGCACCGAGAAGCATGCGCTGCGCGCATGAAAAAGGGCGGCCCCGAAGGGCCGCCCGGGTCAGCTGGTCTCCCAGCGACTAGAAGTCGAAGTGGATCGACGCGTGCAGCTGGCGGCCGTACGCGTCGTAGAAGCCGTAGAAGCCCGGGCCGTAGTCGTTGTCGTTCATGCCAGGCGCCATCGGAGGCTCCTCGTCCAAGACGTTGTTGATGCCGGCCACGATCTGATAGTGGTCGGCGAAGTCCCACACCCAGGCGAGGTCGAAGTAGTTGAAAGCGTCGAACTTATAGATGCCATTGGCCTGAAGAATATCGTTCCCCGGGTTGTCCGAATTCAGGTCCGCATCGTCGCTCGTGTCATCGTTCATGACGCTGGCGATGTAGCGCCAGCCGAGCGTGAACACCATGTCGAAGTTGGTCTCCCACGAGATGCGCGCCAGGTGGCGCCACTCCGGAGTGGGGTACGGGGCGCACTGGTTGCCGAAGAAGCCGACGCAGTCATAGTCGAGCAGCATGCCGGCGCCGGACGGGGAGGGCACCTGCAGTCGGTCCGCTAACATCCAGGTGCCGGACAGCGAGGTGTTGAGGAAGCCGGAGTCGCCGAGGCCGATCAGCCAGGCGTAGTTGAGGTCGATGCCCTCGCCGTAGACGGTGCCGATGTTGTCCTCGAGGGTCTGAGTGTAGCCCTCCGGGAAGAGCCAGAGCGTGCCGGCGATGTCGCGGTGGATCAGGCTGCACAGCGCGGGATCGCCGAAGGCGACGCAGCCGGCGAGGACGCTGTCCGCGTCATAGGGGTCGATGTTGTTCTTGATCTCGACGTCCCAGTAGTCGACCGCGACCGAGAGGCCCGACACCGACGGCGGCGTGACCACGATGCCGGCGGTGAGGGTGTCAGCGGTCTCGGGGTCGAGGGTGGCGGTTCCGCCCTCCATGGTGTTGTACTGCTGGGCAGGGTTCGGGTCGACGTGGCCGTACTGGGCGGCGGTCATGCCGGTGAGCAGGCACTGCTCCAGCGTCGCTGCCGGATTCTCGCCAGCGCACGGGTCATTGCTGCCGCCGAGGCCGAGGCCCAGCGGACGGTACAGCTCCTGAATGTTCGGCGCGCGGGTCGCACTGGCGTAGCCGAGGCGGAACTTGAAGAGATCGCTCAACGCCCACGACGCCTGCGCCTTCCAGGTGTCCTCTCCGCCCACGGTGCTGTAGTCTGACCAGCGGTAGCCGAGCTCCATGCTCAGGTCCTTGGCCAGGGGCGCGTCCTGGATGATCGGCACCAGGCCCTCGAAGTAGTACTCGGCCACGTCGTAGCTGCCGTCGACGCGAACCGTCGGGCCGCCCAGGCCGCCAGCATTTCCGGTCTCCCAGTTGTCGTCCGGATGGACATACAGCGATTCCGTCCGGTAGTCCGCGCCGAGCGCGACCCGGATGCCCTCGGTGGCGCTCGGGAACTTCAGGCCATACTCCGCCAGGTCGCCGTTGAGCACCCCGTTGACCATCTCGGTCTGGGTCCCGGAGGCCAGGACCAAGTTCACGCTGATGTAGTCAGCAGCCTCCGGGGTCACCCCGCCGACTGCGAAGACGTTCCAGGGCACACACCCATCGGCGTTGCCGGACCGGCACTCCCAGGTGCTCGGGTCGTCCGGGTCGCCGATGACGTCGAGGGCATTGATCATCCGGGTGACGCTGAGGTCGCCGACGTACTCCTGTGGGCTCTGCATTTGGGTGTACAGGGCGTAGACGTCGTAGCTCCAGGCGTCGCTGAGGTCGCCGCGCAGGCCGGCGAGCAGACGCCAGCTCGTGTGAGTGATGATGCTCGTCCGCGGACCGGTCTCGACGCTACGCCGGCCGATCGTCATGTTCGCGTACTCATCCGGACCATAGCCGTTCTGGGTGCAGATGAGGTCGCGCTGCTGCGGGCTGAGCATCGGGTTGTCGCAGTTGATCCGGTCCGTGTTGTTGAAGTCGGCCGAGGGCGCGATCTGCGCCTTGGTGAAGTCGTCCATGAACATCACTTCGCCGTAAACTTCGAAGTACTGGTTGAACTCGTAGTTCATGAACGCGCCCGCGCTGTACTTCTCGTCCGGGCGCTGCATGTGGTTGTAGGGACCGTAGTTGAAGACGTCCCCGGCGCGCGGCCGGAAGGTGTTGCCGGTCGTCTCGTCGAGCACGTAGTCGCCGACCTTGATCCAGTCGCGGTTGAAGACCTGGAAGCGGCCGAGCGGGATGGTGGACGAGCCGCTGCAGTATGGACCCGCAGGGTCGTCGCCGCCGGGCGAGCAGTTGGTGTAGTCGCGCTGGCCCTTCAGCAGGGCCTCGGTGTTGCGGTAGTCGAAGTAGATGGAGGCGTGGCCGCGACCCTCGGCGAACTTGTGGCCGAGGGCGAGGTTGATGTCGTACTGACCGCCGTCGATGTCGGTACCGCTCGGGTACGGGAAGCCGGCGTCGATGTTCATCTGCTGGGCCTGCTTGTTGTTGTTGTCGTGATAGTAGCCGTTCCAGGAGACGCCGCCCCTCATGCCCTCGAAGTCCTCGTCGAGCACGAAGTTGACCACGCCGGTGACGGCGTCCGCGCCGTACACCGACGAGGCGCCGCCGGTCAGGACGTCGACCCGCTTGACCAGCGCCGATGGGATGAAGTTCAGGTCAGGTGAGACTTCCCACGCGTCACCCGCGGCCATGCGCCGGCCGTTGATCAGCACCAGGGTGCGCTCCGAGCCCAGGCTGCGCAGGTCGACGGTCGCGGTGCCCGAGGCGCCGTTGGCGACGGTCGAGTTCTGCGGCGAGAAGATCTGGGGCATCTGCCGGACCACGTCCTCCAAGCGCAGCACGCCGGTGTAGGTGATCTGCTCGGGGTCCATGACCGAGACCGGGCTCATGGACTCCAGGGTCGGCCGGGGGATCAACGATCCGGTGACCGTGATCTCCTCCTCGAACGACCGCTGCTCCGCCTGGGCGATGGCCTCCTGCTGCTCGGGGGTCAACTCCTCCTCCTGCGCCATGGCAGGGAAGCCGACCAAGAGGATCACCGCTGCAGCGAGGATCCCGAACCGAAGAACGCGTGGCAGTTCAAGACCGATGAGAAGCTGCATATTCGAAACTCCTTCCTCACTCAGAGCTGGATCTCACAAACGAATCGGACCACAATCCCTCTCCTCCACGACCCGCGCCGGCCGCTCGGCCAGCACCGCGCGACGCGCGGGCCCACGAACGCACCTCCCTTCCTCGGCGTGCGCGCAGCGCTCGCCAGGAACGCCGCCCAATGCCGATTTGCTGGCTGACCATAAACTCATTAACAGATAAAATCCCCGTGTCGAAAAATCTTTTGCAAGAATCATTCCAATATTGAGACGGGCGTTCCGAGATGCCGGTACACCGCTGCAGGCTGGGAGATGAGGGGGCGCGACGGCCGGTCGAGGCGGGTTCAAGCTCTTGATAAATTGCCGGTTGAGCCTTCGAGTCGTGGCCCGCCGACGGTCCGCGCGAGGTCCGGATGGGGTCGCCGCAGCTCGTCGCGGGCGGTCGTCACAGCCGATCTGGCGGAGGATTGCATCCGGAATCCCGTATGCACCGTCCGATTTACCGGAGTCAGGACAGCATAAGTATCCGCTATTTCGTCTCATTACCAGACCGGACATGCGCCGAGGGGCGAACTGCAGGAGGTGCCCACACGGGTGCCGGGCGCGGGTCGGCAGCGCGCTGACCGCACAGCGGGCGCTGGGGTCGGGACGACCTGGCTCCACCTCGGCGGCGCTCCCCCGGTCAGGAGTTGCTCAGGGCTTGCTCAGATAGCTCAACAGGTCGCGCGCGGTGGCGGCCTCCGGGCTGTCCGGCGCCAGCGCGAGGAAGCGCTCGAGGTGCGCCTTGGCCTCCTCGGTCGCGCCGTCGTTCACCGCGATCATGGCCAGCGCGTAGTGCGTCTCCGGCTGGTTCGGATCGACCTCGAGGACCTTCCCGAACAGCTCCTTGGCGCGGGCCATGTCGTTGGCGTCGTAGGCATCGTACGCGAGCTTCAGCAGGGCGGTGCGCGCAACGGCGGTCTCGACCGTCGCCAGCCCCATGATCGCAGGCACGAGCAGGCTTTCGTCGCCGAGCCCGAGCGCGGCGTTGTAGCGGGCGCGGATCGCCTGCTCGTGGCCCGGGTCGTCGTCGAGGATCGCCTGGGCAGCGGCCAGGGCCTCCTGGTAGCGCTTGATCTGGATGCCCTGGGTCGCCACGCCGAGCAGAGCCTCCTCGAGCTGCGGGTCGATGGTGACGGCCTCCTGGAACTTCGCGAAGCCTCCCTCGTGATCGCCGGCCTTCACCAGGGCCACGCCCTCGTTGTACACCCTCCTCGCCTCCACGGTCGCGCGCCCGTAGCGCTCGAGGTCGGCAAGCGCTGCCGCGGTCTTGGCCTCGTCGCCGAGATTGCGGTACGCCTCCCACCGGCAGCGCATAGTGACTTCATCGGTGGCGCCGAGGGCCATCGCCTTCTCGGCAGCCTCGACCGCCTGCTGGTAGTGCTCCTGGCCGAGGTGGGCCACGCTCAGGCCTGTCCACGCCGGACGCAGTTGCGGGTCGTGCTGCACGGCCTCCTCGAACTTCGCCTGCGCAACCGCATACTGCTTCGCCTCGACCGCGGCGACGGCGGCGTTGTAGGCGATGATCGCCGGCTCCGAGCTCGAGGTCGGCACGAGGTCAACGACCGCCGCCTGTCCCGGATGCATCACGAAGTCATAGCGCTCAGTGCCCTCCAGGCCCCAGGCCTGATCGGACTCGAAGGTCTGATATCCGGCTTTCTCGAATCGGTAGTGATAGGTCACGTCGATGACCGCGAAGTCGAGGATGAAGGCACCCTTCTTGTCGGTGGTCCTGACCTCGTTGAAGCTCGGGACCTCGGCCGAGGTCGCGGTCACGGTGACGCCCTCGATCGGGGCGCCTTCGGGGTCGACGACCCTGCCGACGAGCCGGCCCTTCCGTGCGGCGGAGACGAGGCCGGGGACCGCCACGACCAGGAGCAGGAACATCACGAGCGCGCGCTGCTTTCTCGACATCGCGTAGCCTCCCTTCGGACTCGGGCCGCGGCCAGCCAGTGCCGCCTGCCCAGCGGACGGGACCCGCACGGGGCGCTTCGCGGGCAACGGCCGGCGGGTCCGTCGCGCCCGCCAGTATACCGCGGGACCGAGCACGCGTTTCTCAGGCACACGCGCGCCGCGGGGCGCCTCGCCTCGGCTCGTGACGGCGGCGGCCGCAGCGACAGAACTCGGGCTCGACTAGCCGGCCGGCGGGTGCGGCTCGCCCGGACCGGAGTACCTGCGCCTCGGGGCGCCAGTGGCGGCCGCCTCGCGCGCCCTCTCCTCCCAGTACCTGGCTTTCCGCTCGTTCCCCTTGCCGAGGTAGCAGCGCGCCATCAGGGCGGAGAACTGATCCTCGTTCCGCTTCCTGCGGACGGCGAACTTGAGGTGGCCGATCGCCGTGTCCCAGTCGCCGGCTTCGTAGGCCTCGCGGGCGCGCTGGTAGCGGTAGTAGGGGTTCGCCATGCGGTGGTTGGTCACCCGCCGTCGATACGCCGCGGCGCGCTTGCTGTCCCCCTGGCGCTCGTAGAGGCCGGCCAGGTTGCTCATGGCGACGACCTCGCCGCCGTCCACCCGCAGGGCCTGCAGGTAGGCGG
>PQAJ01000078.1 GCA_003105185.1 Holophagae bacterium | reverse complement strand
ACCCTTGTGGCGCCAGAGGAAGGCGTAGAAGGAGCGGAGGCTCCAGAGGAATGCGATCACTGGCACCGGCAGCGCCCACAGGAACAGCGGCGACAGCGTCTCGCCGAGCAGCGGCAGCAGCGCCACCAGCGGCAACGCCAGGCAGGCGACGGCGAAGGAACGCGGGATGTGCTCCCGCATCGTGCCGCGGCCGAGCAGCTTGGTCTCGAGGTGGAGAACGACGATGTTGCGGCAGCGGGCGGTCTCGACGCGGAGGAACTCCCGCCACCAGTACGAGCGGTGGTGGATGACCTGGATCTGATTGTCGAACAGGATCTTGTGGCCGTTGCGGGCGAGCTCGATGCCGAGCACCCGATCCTCGTTGGGGAGCACGTTGGCGAAACCGCCGGCCTGCCAGAACGCCGCGGAGCGCACCGCGGCGATGCTGGTGTAGGGCACCGAGACGTACGGACCGGAGGCCATGAAGGCGAAGTGCATGTAGAGGTTCTTGTAGGTTCCGATGAAGTTCTCGGAGGTCGAGTTGACGGCCAGGTTGCCGACCACGGCAGCGCATTCGGGGTGCTGCTCGAGGCGGGCGACCATGCGCTCGAGCGTGTCCGGCATGAGCTCGACGTCGGCGTCGGTGAAGACCAGCACCTCGCCGGTCGCCAGCCGCGCCCCCTCGTTGCGGGCGACCGAGGGCCCGCTGTTTCCGGGCAGCACCAGCAGCCGGTCACAGAGCGGCCGGGCGAGTTCGGCGGTGGCGTCGCTCGAGGCGTCGTCGACCACGATCACCTCGAGATCGAGGCCGGCCGGCGCGGAGATGGACCTCAAGGTCAGCGGCAGAGTGGCTGCGGCGTTGTAGGCGGGGATGACGACCGAGAGCCTCATGCGGAGCGTGTCCAGCAAACGCCGGAGAGGATAGCACGCGAGGCGCCCGACGTCGCCCCGGCGCGCTACTCGAGGTAGCCCAACGACCGCAGCGCGTCTTCGTCACGGGGCTCGAGGTACGGTGCGGCGGCGGTGCGGAGGAGCTCGGGTCGACCGCCGAGCCACGCGTCGAGTCGGCGGCGGAGCCTGTGCACGTCGGCGGGGCGACTGCCGTTGACAGCGACCTGCTCGCGCGGGTCGTGGTCGAGGTCGAAGAGCTCCGAGACCTCGCCGTCGGCCGTTGGGTAGACCACCAGCTTGAGCGCGCCCAGCCGAACCGCCGCCGCCAGTCCGCCCTCGAGCGGCGCCGGCCTGAGGTGCGGCACCTGCCGAGCCTCGCTACTGCCGAGGGTGACCAGGGCACGGCGGCCCAAGACCAGGTCGCCTCGCAGCGCCGCCGTCAAGGACACGCCCCCCGGGGCGAGCTGCGGCTTGAAGCCGAGGACGTCGAGCACGGTCGGCAGGAGGTCGACGTGGGTGACGGCGGCGGCCACCCTGTCGCCGCCGTGGGCGGCGTTGGGGAACCGCACCAGGAGTGGCACACGGGCCTGCTCGTCGTAGAGCTGGGCGCCGTGATCGAACATCCAGACCCGATCGTCCAGCGTCTCGCCGTGGTCGGCCACCACGAGCAGCAGAGTGCGCTCGAGGGAGCCGCGCTCTCGGAGCAGGCGCAGCACCTCGCCGACGGCGCGATCGACGGCGCAAACCTCGCCGTCGTACCGGGCCTTGAGGACCTCGATCTCTGGCCTCGTGAAGCCGCGGGCCCGCATCGCGTGCAGCTCGGGGAAGCTCGGCGAGGGCGCCGGCGCCTCGCCGGCCGGGAGGAAGCGCCGGGCGCAGTCGGCCGGCGGGCTGTAGGGGTAGTGCGGCTCGAAGAAGTGGACGAACAGGAAGACCGGTTCCGCGGCCGGGATAGCGGACAGCCACTCCCGAGCGCGGGCCAGGGTTTCCGGCGCCGGCCGCTCCTGAGTGGCGCCGACGTCGTCGTCGTAGACCTCGAAGCCCCGTTCGAGGCCGGTGCGGCGGGAGAGGGTCACCGAGCTGACGAACCCCGCGGTGCGACAACCCCGGGACTTGAGGATCTCGGCCAGCGTCGGCACCCCGTCGTTGAGCCGGCCCTTGTTGAGCAGCACGCCGTGGTCGAACGGTGTGACGCCGGTCAGCATGCTGGCGTGCGACGGCGTGGTGCGCACCGACGCCGCCAGCGCGTTGTCGAAGACCACCGAGCTGCGGGCGAGCGCGGACAGGTTGGGGGCGGTGTCGAGCGGGTAGCCGTAGATCGGCAGGCGGTCGCGGCGCAGGGTGTCGAGGGTGACCAGGACGACGTCGTAGGGGAGGGCTCGCGGCGTCGGCGTGGGAGCCGGATCCGCGCCCGCCGCCGCCGTGGTGAGCCCAGCCAGCCCGGCGAGCAGGGCGAGCGATGCGGCCACGAAGTTGCGCCCGGCCTGCATGTTTCGGTAGTTTAGCAGGCGGTCCCGGGAGGGGCCGTCGCGATGGGAGGTCGGCACGGGCGCCCCGCGGGGGGGCGGCCCGAGATCGGTGGGACGCGTCCAGGAGCGGCGCTGCGATGAGGGTCGCCTTTGCCTACGTCGGTGCGGAGGTGCTCGGGATCGAGCTGCTGTCCGCGATCCTCAAGCAGCAGGGGCACGAGGTGCGGCTGTTCTTCGACCCCTCGCTGTTCGACGACCGCGCCATCTTCTCCGTGCCGCTCCTGCACCGCCTGCTCGACGTGCGCGAGCACACCCTGCGCGAGCTGGTGGCGTTCGCCCCGGACCTGGTCGCCTTCTCGGTGCTCACCAACACCGCCCGCTGGTCGCTGGAGATGGCCGCCGCGGTGAAGGAGCGCCTCGGGGTGCCGGTGGTCTTCGGGGGTGTTCACCCGACCGTGGTGCCGGAGGCGGTGATCCGCGACCCGGCGGTCGACGTGGTCAACCTCGGTGAGGGCTTCGAGTCGCTGCCGGAGCTGGTCGGCAAGCTCGAGCGGGGGGAGAGCGTCGCCGACGTTGCCAACCTGTGGGTGAAACGGGACGGCGTGGTGATCCGCAACCCGGTGCGGCCCGCGCTGCACGACCTCGACTCCCTGCCGCACCCGGACAAGAGCCTGTTCGCCGAGTACTTCGACGTCGGTGAGCTCTACCTGACCATCACCGGTCTCGGCTGCCCCTACCGCTGCACCTTCTGCTCCAGCGACGTCTACCTCGACATGTACCGCGACCGTGGGCCCTACCTGCGCCGGCGCAGCGTGGCCCGCGTCATCGACGAGCTGCAGACGGCGCGCAAGCGCCACCGTCTGCGGCTGGTCAAGTTCGCCGACGACATCTTCACGCTCAACCGCAGGTGGCTGGAGGAGTTCGCCCGCGAGTACCCGCGCCGGGTCGGCCTGCCCTACGTCGCCCTGTCCCACCCGCGGCACATCACCGAGCGCTCCGCCCAGCTGCTCCGGGAGTCGGGGTGCCACAAGCTCGAGATCGGCATCCAGAGCGTCAACGAGGAGACCAAGCGCACCGTCCTCGACCGGCACGAGAGCAAGGAGGAGATGGCGCGCGCCTTCTCCCTCCTCGAGAAGCACGGCATCCGTTACATGGTGAACCACATGTTCGGGATCCCGGGCGAGGGGCTCGAGCAGCAGCAGGAGGCGGCACGTTTCTACGCCGACTTCCGCCCGGCCCGCATCGGCGGCTACTACCTCAAGTACCTGCCCGGGACACGGATCAACGCCATCGCCGTCGAGCGCGGGATTCTCACCCCGGCCGACGTCGAGCGCTTCAAACAGGGTTACTTCGCCACCGTTCACAGCCATGAGCACCTTGACCCCGAGCTGCGCCGGGTGTGCACGAGCTTTGAGACCTTCAACCTGCTGATGGCGCTGCTGCCGCGGTGGCTCAACCGGCGGCTGGCGCGCTCCCCCTGGGTGCTGCACCTGCACCGCCTGCCGCAGGCGTTCCGGACCGTCGTCGATGTCCTCGGCAGCGTCGTCCACCGGGACCGGGAGACCTTCGCCTTCGTTAGGTACTACCTCGGCTACGTCGCCCGGGTTGCCCGCTTCAAGGCCCGGCTCGGGCGACTGCCGGGCGGTCGGCTCGACCGCAGCGGCAGACCGCCAGAGCGGCGTGACGCCGCCGCGGAGCCGGGGCGGTGACGGTCCCGCCCGTGGTCGCGGGTCGCAGCCCGGAGGATCTCGGCCGGACAGATGCCCTGGTCGCCGCCGCCGTGGCGGCCACCGGCCTCGCCTTCTACCTCCGCACGCTGGCCCCGGACCTCCTGTACGGCGACAGCGCCGAGTTGCAGACGCTGTCCTACACCCTCGGGAGCACCCACCCCACCGGCTACCCGGCGGCGCTCCTCCTCGGCCGCCTGATCGGCTTCCTGCCGTCGGGCTCCCCCGCGTGGCGGGTCAGCCTCCTGTCCGCCCTGTGCGGCGCGACGGCGTTGGCCGCGGTCTACCTGCTCGCTCGCCACGTCACCTCGAGCCGCGTCGCCGGCGCCGTCGGCTGCCTGGCGCTCGGCGTCACCCAGTCCTTCTGGTCGCAGGCGGTGATCGCCGAGGTGTACGCGCCGGCCGCGGCCGTGGCGGCGGTGGCGCTGCTGCTCCTAGTGCGCTGGCACGAGCGGCCCGAGCAACGCCTCCGGTGCCTCTTCTGGGCTGCCCTGCTCGTCGGCCTGGGCCTCGGCGTGCACGCCTCGGTGTGGCTGCTCGCGCCCGCCGGCGCGGTCTTCGTCGCCGTGACCCTGGCGGCCGGGCGATCCGGGCGCGCCGCCTGGGGACGCGCGCTCCGGGCCGCGCTCGGCGGGGGAATGCTGGGGCTGCTCCTCTACCTCGGCGCCTACGCCTGGGTCGACCACAACGACCCGTTGACGAGCAACTTCCGGGTCGTGCTCGAGCCCTCGCGGACGCTCTACAACCTCACGCCGACCCGCTTCGACTCGCTGCCGGAGCGGATATGGCTGCAGCTCAGCGCGGTCCAGTGGCGGGACGCCGTAGGTCGCGGAGCCGGCGACTCGCTCGGCGCAGAAGCGGCGCGCCTCCTGCACCGGGTGGTGACGACCGACTTCGGGGTGGCCGCGTTGCTGCTCGCTGTGCTCGGGGCGGTTGTCATGGTCCGCACCCGCGTTGGGCCTGCGGTGCTGCTCGGCGTGCTCTTCCTGGTCGCGATCGGTGCGAGGTTGGGTTTCCGGGTGAGCGACTCGTACGGCGCTCTGCTTGCGGCCTACCTGCCGGTCGCGGTGGCGGTCGCCGCGGGGCTCGGGGCGGCGGCGAGTGCTGCTGGTCGGTTGGCGCGCGCCGGGAACGGCGCCGGTCGGGCGGCGGGCGGCCTGGTCCTGCTGCTCGGCGCGGTCGCCATCGTCGCGCCGCACGCCGCGACGCGCTGGCAGGCGCTGCGCACCGGCTCCCCCGCCTTTGTCGAAGACCGCTACGCATTCCCGGTCGACGCCCCGGGGGAGCCGCGCCGGGTGGCCGAGACCTACCTCGCCGACCTGCCCTCCGACGCCGTCCTGCTGCTGTCGTGGAAGTGCCTCTACAGCGTGGCCTACGTGGCGCACGTCGAGCGACGGCAGGACGACATCCTGCTCTTCGAGGCGATGCCGCGCACCGCCGCGACCGCGCGCTTCAAGCGGGGCCTCGCCGGCGGTACGCGCGCCGCGGTGGCCGAGAGCCTGGTGGAGGAGGTGGTCCGGCTCGTCGGGGAGGGGCGCCCGGCCTACGCCGACGCCGACTACCCCGGCCTCGAGCGGGCGTTCAGGCTCGAGCCGACCGCGAGCGGGCTCAGGAGCCTGGTGCTCGCGCCCCGGCCAGGCCCGGAGTAGTACCATGACCTGGCGTGGAGGGGGTGGGCATGGGTAGCGGCTCGGACATCGTCACGCGCACCGAGGGGCCGGCAGGTTACATCCTGCTCGACCGGCCGCGGCGCGCGAACGCGTACCGTGACGCCACCCTCGAGGCCCTGTCCCGGGCGCTGGCCGCACACGTCGAGGCGGAGGGGGTCCGGGTTGTGGTGGTAGGCAGCGCGGTGCCCGGCCGCTTCTCGAGCGGCGCCGACCTCGACGAGCTCGGCCACCGCAGCGGCGAGGACGCCCTCAAGCTCCTCAGCCGCGAGGTCTTCGACCGCCTCGCCGCCTGCCCCAAGCCGACCATCGCCGCGGTCGACGGGTCGGCGATCGCCGGCGGCCTCGAGCTGGCGCTCGCCTGCGACCTGCGCCTGGCCTCGAGTCGGGCTCACTTCGCGATGCCGGAGACCTCGCTCGGGCTGATCCCGGCGGCCGGGGCGACCTGGCGACTGCCGCGGCTGGTCGGCGACGCGGTGGCCCGCCAGATGATGCTCTTCGGCTTCGAGCTCGACGCCGAGCAGGCGCTCCGGGTCGGGCTGGTGAGCGCGGTGGTGGAGCCTGCGGCGCTCGCCGACCGGGTCCAGTGCTGGGCCGAACGGGCCGCCCGGCTCGACCCGCTGGCGCTTCGCCTCGCCAAGCAGGCGCTCGCGGCGCCGACCGAGGGGGGGGCGCGGGAGCTGACCCGTTCCGGCCAGGCGGTCCTCTACGAGCGGCGCCACCGGGGCGGGCCGCAGGACGGTGGGGGCGTCCGGTGACCCGTGCCCCGGTCCCGCCCCGCATCCTGGCGGTGGGGACCTCACACCCGCCACGCGCGTACACCCAGGACGACCTCGTGCGGCTCTTCCGGTGCGAGGACCCCAAGGTGCGGCAGTTCTTCGAGAGCAGCCACATCCAACGACGGCATCTGGTCCTGCCCGAACCGGATGCCGACGGCGTCATGCCGGACGAGGACGGCGGCGCGCTCCTCGCCAAGCACCTCAGAGTGTCGCTCGAGATCGGCCGCGAGGCGGTCGAGCGCTGCCTGGGGGCGAACCGGCGCACGGCCGTTGAGGTCGACTTCTTCGCCACCACCACCTCGACCGGCTTCCTCTGCCCCGGGCTCACGGCCTACCTGATCGAAGCGTCGGGGATGCGGTCGAGCGTGCACCGCGCCGACATCGTCGGCATGGGTTGCAACGCGGGCATGAACGGGCTGCTGACGGTGGCGAGCTTCGCCGCCGCCAACCCGGGCCGGGCGGCGTTGCTGCTCGCCTGCGAGGTCTGCTCCGCCGCCTACGTCTTCGAGCTCACCGCCCGCGCCGGGGTCGTCAACTCCCTGTTCGGCGACGGCGCCGCGGCGGTGCTGGTCGTGGCGGACGAGCGCCTGACCGCGGCCGACGGGCCGGCCCTGCTCGGCTTCGAGTCGCACATCGTGCACGCGGCGCGGGACGAGATGCGCTTCGACTTCGAGAACGGCAGGTTCTCGTTCTATCTCGGCTGGGAGATCCCCTACCTGATCGGCGAGCAGATCCGTACCCCGGTGCTGCGGCTGCTCGACCGCTTCGGCCTCAAGCGGCGGGACATCTCCCACTGGGTTGTGCACTCCGGCGGCAAGAAGGTGGTCGACGCGATCAAGTACAACCTGGGCCTCACCGACCACGACGTGCGCCACACCCGCTCGGTCCTGCGCGACTTCGGCAACATCTCCTCGGCCTCGATCCTGTTCTCGCTCGAGAAGCTGACCCGGGAACGGATTGCCGGCGAGGGGGACTACGGGGTGGTGATCGCGATGGGCCCCGGGGTGAGCATCGAGACCGGCCTGCTGCGCTGGTAGGCGGGCAATGAGGAGGGACGCCATGAGTGAGACCACGCTCCGCCTCGACCGCGTCGGCCCGGTCGCGACCGTCACCCTCGACCGCCCCGACCGAGGCAACGCCATCAGCATGACAATGGTGCGCGAGCTGGAGCAGCTCTGCCACCTTCTCGAGGACGAGGCGGCCGAGCGGGTGCTGGTCCTCCGCGGCGCGGGCGGGACCTTCTGCTCCGGCATCGACCTGCTCGACTTCCCGCCCGAGGCCAAGCCCGATATCCGCGGCTTCTCGCGCTGGGAGAAGGCCTGCCGGACGATCGAGCGCCTGCCCATGGTCACCATCGCGGCCATCGACGGCGAGTGCGTCGGCGGCGGCCTGCAGCTGGCGCTGACCTGCGACGCGCGGGTGGCGACCGAGCGCGCCAGCTTCCAGCTGCACGAGGTGCGCGACGGCTTCCTGCCCGGCATGGGGACCTTCCGCCTGGCCAAGTTCATCGGCCTGGGGCGGGCGCGCTTCATGGCCATGACCGGGCGGCGGGTCGCCGCGGGCGAGGCGTTCGAACTGGGGATCGTCGACCGCGTCTGTCCTGCTGCCGGCCTGGACGCGGCGGTGGGCGCGACCATCGCCGCCTTCGGCGAGATCCACCGCGACGCGGTCGAGCTGGCCCGGCGTCTGTTCGACGAGTCGTTCGAGATCCCCTACGAGGACTTCCTCGGCTGCTTCCTCGCCGCGCAGCACCGCGCCATCCAGAGCGAGGCGTTCAAGGCGTTGGTGCGGGAAGCCCACGAGCGGGGCGTGCCGCGCCCCCGGCGCTGAGGACGGCGCCCGCAGTGCCGAGCCTCGCGCCGCTCGAGGTCGACCCTTCCGCGCGGGAGCGGATGCACCGCATGGGGCCCGAGCACGTCGACGCCGTCTGCCGGCTGCACCACGCCGCCATGGGGCGCAGCCTGTGGGCGCGTCTCGGCCTGCCGTTCCTGCGCGCTGTCTACCGCGGCCTGGTCGCCCACCCTGACTTTGTCGGCTTCGTCTATCAGGAGCGGGAGCGGGTGCGGGGCTTCATCGCCGGCACCGTCAACGGACCGCGCATGCTGCGGCAGGTGCTGCTCCGCCGCCTGCTGCCGGTGTCGCTGGCGACCGCTCGCGGCCTCCTCCGCCACCCCGGGGCAGCGCTGCCGCTCGTCGAGACCCTGCTCTACTTCCGCCGCAGCTCGACGCCCGAGGTCGCCGAGGTGGTCGCCGAGTCGATGTTCTGCTCCTTCGAGCCGGAACTGCGCGGCCAACGCATCTCCGGCCTCATCAACCAGCTCCTGTTCGAGGAGGTGGCCGCCCGCGGCCACCGCTACCTCAAGATCACCACCGAAGCCGCGAACGAAGGCGCCGTCCGCCAGCTGACCTCGTGGGGGTTCGAGCAGGTCGGCCGCTTCCGCTTCTACGGCAAGGAGATGGTCACCTGGAGGCTGGACCTCGAGGAGTGCGCGCGGCTCCAGCTCCCGCAGGGGGAAGGATGACTTCCCCCGGCGCCCGAGTCCGGAGTCAACGCAGGGGCGCAGAGGCGCAGCGGAAGACCGGCCCTCCCACGACCCATCGTCTCGAGCGCCCTGCGGCACGCGGCTGTTCTGACGGGATTGATGGCGCGCCGCAGCACCCGTCGTTGCGAGCCCGGCGCAGCCGGGCGACGCAATGACGAAGTGTGGGGCGCTCCGTCACTCCACGGCATGCAGCGACGAGGGAGCGACGAGCCGAGCTACGCGCCCCGTCGGCGTTGGGCGAGGAGCCCGACCGCGGTGGCGATGGTGGTGGGCAGCTGCCGCCACAGGCGGGCGCTGGTGAGCTTGCCGGCCACGGCCCGGGGTCGCAGATAGAAGCTGCGATAGGCGCGGGCGAGCGCCGCCTCGAGCTCCTCGGCACCGAGGTCGGGTGAAGCGTACCCCGGCGGCCCGACCGGCCGCTGCAGGGTGTAGTCGCGCCAGTAGTCGTCGCGGTAGCGGCCGCTCTCCAGCGCCTCGCGGTAGAGGTCGGTGGCGGGCAGGGCCACGGCGACGGTGTAGCTCGCCCAGTCGAGCGGCAGCTCGGCCGAGAGCCGGATGGTCTCCTCGACCTCGGCCCGGGTCTCGCCGGGGTAGCCGAGCATGAAGTAGCCGCGGGTCTCCATGCCGAGGCGACGGGCGGTGTCGAGGGCGCGGGCGGCGCGGTCGAGGTCGAGCGGCTTGCGCATCAGCTCCCGGACCCGTTCGGCGCCGGCCTCGATGCCGACGTGAATGCTGGCGCAGCCCGCGTCCCGCATCGCCTTGAGGAGCTCGTCGTCGAGGCGGTCGGCGCGGGTGCGCACGTTCCAGCGGGTGGCGATGCCGCGCTCGAGCACGCCGGCGCAGAGAGCGAGGACGCGGCCGCGGTTCAGGGTGAAGGTCTCGTCGAAGAAGACGATCTCCCGTGCCCCGAGGGTCTTCACCGCCCGCTCCATCTCCTCGAGCACCCGCTCCACCCCGTGCTCGCGGTGGCAGCCGCCGACAAAAGCCTGCGAGCAGTGGCGGCAGCGGAACGGGCAGCCACGCGAGGTGACCATCGAGACGAACGGGCGGGGCAGGGTCAGGGAGCGGTAGCGGCGGAGCGGCAGCAGGTCGAGGGCGGGCAGCGGCAGGCGGTCGAGGTCGGCCACCGGCGGGCGGTCCGGCGCCCGCATGACCTCGCCGTCGATCCGCGCCAGGGTGCCGGCAACCCCGTCGAGCGGCGCACCGCTCTCGACGCGCTCGAGCAGCTCGACGAGCGGCTCCTCCCCCTCGCCGACCACCGCCACGTCGACCGCCGGCTCGGTCATGCACTCCTGGGGGTAGACCGACAGCTGCGGCCCGCCGATGGCGACCGGGACCGCCGGCAGTGCTCGCTTGAGCCGCCGCGCCACCTCGGCCACGACCGGCCAGTTGAAGGTGGTGGAGGTGAGCCCGACGAGGCTCGGCGCGCTGCCGGCGACGGTGGCGACGGCCGCGTCGTGGCTTGAGTCGAGGGCGTGGGCGTCGACGAGCGTGACCGGGAAGCCGGCCTCGCGGGCCGCCCCGGCGAGGTAGGCGACGCCGAGCGCCGGGTAGACGCCGGAGACGTTGGTCTCGCGCAGGAAGGGGTGGACGCCGAGACGCTCATTGACGCGGATCAGGGCCAGGCGTGGCCGCGGCGAGGACCGTCCGCTCACTGGATCAACCGCCGGCGGAAGGAGGCGTACTCGGCGACCTTGAAGGTCGACAGCTCGCCGCGCCGGAGCATGCGGAAGGCGACGCCGCCGAGCTTGGCGGCGTTGGCGAGCTCGGCGGCCAGCCGGAGCGGCGCCGGGTGGAGGCGGAGCCGGCGGGATTGGGACAGGGAGCGGATCAGGCGTCTGGGAACGAACCCCTTTGACGTCAGTGAGATCAGGCAGGCGAAGAAGGTCTCCTCCGGCGCCCTGGGGTAGTCCAGGGAGAGGCGGAACTGGGAGAACGACTTGGTCGCCCGCCCCTCGACCTCCTCCCCCGTAATCAGCCCGGCGGCCAGCAGCTTGTCGGTGATCTCGGACTTCGGAAAGGGGGTCAGGGAGTAGAGGAAGAGGTTGAAGGGGCGCGGCAGCTCGAGCAGCAGCTCGACCATCGCCTGCTTGTCGGCGGTGGAGGCGAGGGGGTTGTCGAGGATCACGTCGTAGGTGACCTCGACACCCAGCTGCCGCAGCAGGCAGGCGAGGTCGAGCGTGTCCTGGTTCGAGGCCCGGCGGCTGTAGTGGGCCTCGACCTCCGCCTCGGAGCCGCTCTGGATGCCGACCTGGGCGTGGACCAGGCCCGCCCCGCGCAGCAGGCGCAGGCTTTGCTCGCTCGCGGCCTGCGGGTTCAGGAGGATGTCGAACGGCAGACCGACCCGGCGCGGGTAGTCGCGCGCCAGCTCCTCGACCCAGGCCGGCGGGAAGACGAAGCTGTCGTCGTCGAAGCGCACCCGGCGCAGCCGCGGCAGGCGCGCGCGCGCCGCCTCCAGCTCGGCGAGCACGCTGGCTACGCTGCGGCTGCGGTGGTAGCGGCCGAGGCCGCGGTAAATCTGCCGGTACTGGCTGTTGTAGCAGAAGGCGCAGCCGAACGGGCAGCCGCGCGAGGCGAAGATCCGGTAGAGGGCGTTGTCCTCGGACGGGTTGCCGGGCCTGATGCGGTTGCCCTCGACCACCGCCATGTCGCCCTCGGCCAGGGTGGCGTAGGGCAGGCTGTCGAGGTCCTGGATTAGGGGCCGGGGCAGGTTGCGCCACACCTCGCCGCCCCGGCGAACCCAAAGATTGGGGATCGTCTCGACCGGCAGCCGGTCGCGCACGGCGCGGACCAGGTCGAGGAGCGGCAGCTCGCCCTCGCCGACGCAGACCGAGTCGGCGTGGGGGATGCAGTCCTCGGGGCAGATCGTGGGGTGGACGCCGCCCCAGATCACGTGGGCGTCGGTCACGCCGCGCAGGCGGCGGGTCATCTCGGTGACGATGCCGAGGTAGGGGGTGCCGAAGCCGATGCCGACCACGTCGGGGCGCTGCTCGCGGACGTGGTCCGAGAGCAGCCGGTACTCGGTCTCGGTCGGCGGGCGGACGTCGTTGTTGCGCCAGCCCTTGAAGAACAGGACCGGCGCCTCGAAGCCCTCCCGGCGAAGCACCGCCGCGAGCAGCCGGACGCCGGTGTTCTGGAAGCCGTAGGGCGTGATCAGCAGGGCCCGGGTCATGGCGCGCCCCGCCCCCGCCGCGGCCTTCGCAGCAGCTCGAGGCCGGCCCGCACCTTGCGCCCGAGCCCGCCGCCGGAGAAGGCCAGGCGCAGCACCACGCGCGGTCGCAGGTAGAACGACCGGTAGGCCTGCCGCTGCCACGCGAGGAGCTCCTCGCGGCTGAGATGCTCGTCCCACACCGGCGGCCGGAAGCCCGGCTCGGGCCGGGCGGCGAATCGCTGCCAGGAGCCGGCCTCGACCAGGCCGCGCTCGACCGCCTGCTCGGTCAGGGCGGTGCCCGGGTACAGGGTCAGCACGTTGAACATGGCGAAGGTGGGGTCAAGCTCGCGGGCGAAGCGGGAGAGGCGGCGGAGGTCGTCCGCCGAGCGCTCGTGCGGCAGCCCGAGCATGAAGTAGGCGACGGTGGGCATGCCGACCGCGCGCGCGGCGGCGAACGTCTCCCGGACCTCGGCGATGGTGGTGCGCTTGCCGAGCACCCGCAACCCCTCGTCGCTGCCGGTCTCGACCCCGATCTGGATGCGCTGGCAGCCGGCCCGTTTCATCAGGTGCAGGCGCTCGCGGGTGAGGCCGGCGGCGGCGGTGCGGCAGCTCCAGGAGGGAAGGTCGGAGCGGCGGATGAGCGCCTCGCAGAGCCGCTCCGCCCGCGCCCCCGAGGTTGGGAAGGTGTCGTCCAGGAAGTAGACGTGGCGGATGCCGAGGCGGCCGCAGCGCTCCATCTCCTCAAGCACCGACGAGACGCTGCGCAACCGGTAGCTGCAGCGCGGGGTCGAGCAGAAGGTGCAGCGGTACGGGCAGCCGCGGCTGGTGACCATGGTGGTGAAGACCTGGTCGGTGCCGGCGATGCCGCGGTAGTCGGCGACGGGGAGGCGGGAACGGTCGGGCATGGGGAGGCGGTCGAGGTCGTCGGGCCACGGCGGTGCGCCCCCCTCCTCGTCCGAGCTCTCCCGGGTGAGGAGCCCGGGCAGCTGCGGCGCCGTCTCGCCGTCCGCGAGTCGGTCCACGAGCTGCGGCAGGGTCAGCTCCGCCTCGCCGCGGAGCACGAAGTCGACCCCGTCGAGGCGGGCGGTCTCCGCGGGGAAGAGGTCCGCGTGCGGCCCGCCGATCACCACCCGGGCGCGCGGCAGCCCCGCGCGCGCCGCTGCGATGGCGTCGACGACGCCAACCAGGTTGGGGGTGAGGGCGGTGATCCCGACCAGCCCGGTGCGGCCGTCGCGTGAGTGCTCGGCGAGCTGCCGCTCGAGCGGGGCGCCAGCGCAGGCGTCGAGCACCTCGACCGTGTGGTCGCCCGCTGCCTCGACCGCGGCCTGGAGGTAGAGCAGCCCGAGCGGTGGGTAGTGACCGGTGCCCTCCTCGACCGCCGCCCCGGCCTCGGACTCGAGCGCTTGGGCTTGGCTGGGGTTGACGAGCAGCACCTTCACCGGGCGGTCTCCCCGGCCAGGCCGGCGCGGCGCAGCACCTCGCCTGAGTCGACCCGCCGCCGGCGCAGCCGGGCGGTGGCCTGGACCCTGGTCATCTCCAGCAGCGAGCGGGCCTCGAGGACCATGAACGACACCTCGGCCCAGCACGGCCGGAAGCAACCCTCGCAGCCCGCCACCCGCTCCTTGACCTCCTGGCGGTGGGCGCGGGAGCGGAGCGCCTCGGGCAGCTCTGAGAACGGCACCTCCCAGCGGTCCTCGAAGGCGTGGCAGGGGGCGACCATACCGTCCGGGCCGACCGAGAGAAAGAGCTCGCCGGCGCGGCACGGCCAGAGGGCGCTGCCGCTGGCCAGAAACTCGGCTGAGCGGCGCAGGAACGAGGTCGAGTTGACCACCGGCGCGCCGCGCCGCTTGAGTCGGATCAGCTCGGTGAAGGCCTGCCGCAGGTCGTCGCGACCTCCTCCGCCGAAGCCGAGGTCGGGCGCTTCGCCGTAGAAGGGGTGCGGCGCGCCGCCGTTGGGTGAGTCGCGGCGCGGCGGCAGGTGGATGGGGATGACCGACAGCCAGAAGCCGAGGTCCGCGGCCAGGGCGACGAGCTCGGGGAGCTCCCCCAGGTTGCCGGGGGTGACGACGACGTTGAGCAGCGGCAGCACGCCCCGCTCGGGCAGCATCTCGGCCAGGGCGACCAGGTTGCGGATGCGCCGCTCGAACGAGCCGGTGGTGCCGTCGCGCCGCTCCTGCACCTCGCGCACCAGCGAGTCGAGCGAGAACGACACCTCGCGCAGGCCGACGTCGAGCAGGGCGCGGGCGAGCTCCGGGGTGAAGGCGACGCCGTTGGTCAGGACGCGGGTGCGGAGGCCGGCTCGGAGGAAGGTGGCGACGATCTCGGGCAGGTCGGCGCGCAGGGCCGGCTCGCCGCCGCCCAGGCTGACCTGGACGCAGCCTGACCGGCGCAGGGTCCGGCTGAGCTCGGCGATTGCCGGCAGGTCGATCTCGTCGGCCGTCTGCCGCTGCCAGATGACGCACGAGCGGCAGCGCAGGTTGCAGCGGCTGGTGACCGCGAAGTGGACGTAGAGCGGGCGGTCGCGGAGGACCAGCCCGCGCAGCAGGGCGCCTATCCGTGACGGCGCGGCGCGGCGCGGCGCCGGCCGGCCGGGTGCGGTCGACGGCTCGTTTAGCGCGGGCGGGGCGCGGCGGTCGGGGTCCTGCCTCTCGGTCATGGTCATCGCCACCGGCGGCGGCTGGCCCACCCGCGGCTGGCCCATTGTAGCGTCAGGGGCCGGCGGGGAGATGGCCATCGGCGGCCTGACCGCGTAGAGTGTCGGCCATGGCAGGGGAGTACCCCCCACGCGGCGTGGCGGCGGCGGTCGCCGGCCCGGCGCCGGCCACCGGGCGGCCCGGCTTCTGGGCCTGTCTGGCCGCGATCCGGCGGCCGGAGCTGTACCGCAACTTCGTGGTCCACCTGTTCGTCATGGCGCCCGGCGTGGTCGCCATGTGCCTGCTCGCCCGCCGGGTGGATGCGGGCCTCGGGCTCGGCCGCTGGATCGAGCTGCCCGCTGCGGCCTGGCTCGGCGCGGCCATGGTCGGCCTCGGCGGCTTCTCTGTGTGGTACGTCTACGGCTACCTCTTCCTGGCGGGACAGGGCTCGCCCGGGACCCACGTCGACGGCGGGCCGACCGTGCTCGTCGACCACGGGCCCTACACCCTGATCCGCCATCCTTCGGTGCCGGGCAAGTTCCTGGCCGCGGCCGGGGTCGGAGTGATCTTCGGCTCTCCCTCGTTCCTGGTCGGCTTCCTCCCCCTGCTCCTGCTCTACTCGCTGCTCACCAACCGCTACCTGCAGGAGCCGCTCTGCGACCAGCGCTTCGGCGAGCTCTACGCCCGCTACCGCCGGGCGGTGCCCATGGTCGTGCCCCGACCGTCCGGCGTCGCCCGCTGGCTGCGCGGCCAGGCCGCGGTCGACGCCGACGGCAGGCCGAGCGTCGGCGAGCCGCCGCCGGCTGCCCGCTTCGAGCTGCTGTGGTACCTGCTCGGCCTGGCCGGCATGATCCTGCTCTTCGCCTCGCTCGCGCTGCTGGCTTCGGGCTGGGCTGGCTGAGGAAGGGGCCATGGCTCCCAGTCCATCCCCCTGCTCCGACCCCCGCGCCACGGCGTGCCCCCTGTGCGGCGGCTCCGGCGCGCGGCCGGCCCCGCTGCCCGCGGCGGCCCTGGCC
>PQAJ01000077.1 GCA_003105185.1 Holophagae bacterium | reverse complement strand
GCGACGCCGAGGTCGCCGTAGGCGAAGTCGACGGTGGTGCCGTCGGTGGGGTAGAGGCCGATCGACTGCTGGGGGGTGTAGTTGTTGAACCAGGCGAGGCGGCGGCCGAGCGCCCGCAACGCGGCGTTGTTGCCGGGCTGGTTGGAGGTGAAGCCCCAGGGCCACATCACGAGCTCGCTGTAGGAGTGGATGTCGAAGTAGACGCCGGTGGCGTCGGCCGGCGCCGGCGCCCCGAGGTCGGGCGCCCGCTGGTCCGGGAAGATGGTGCGGGCGTAGGCCTCGACCGCCTGCGTCTCGGGCTCCGAGGCCGCCGTTGGGCCGCGGTAGAGCTCGTCGCAGGGGTAGCCGCTCGAGCCGCCGCAGCAGCCCCACTGGAACTCGAAGTTGCGGTTGAGGTCGGCTCCCCGCGACTCCGAGGTCGGCCCGCAGTAGTTCTCATTGGTGTTCTTGCGCCACAACACGCCGGTCTCGGCGTGCTTGCGGCCGTCGGGGTTGGTGTAGAGCAGGAGATGGATCTCGTGCTCATCGAGCAGCCAGGTGGCGTCGGCGTCCGTCCCGTAGCCGGCGAGCAGCTGCTCGGCGAAGCGCATCATGAGCTCGGTGGTCGTGTACTCGCGGGCGTGGATCGCGGAGGTGACGAGCAGGCGCGGCTTGCCGTGGGGCGGGTCGGAGCCGGTCGGGGTTCCCGGAACCGCGCTGTTGGTGAGCTTGAGGACCATCATGTCGTAGCCGGGCAATCCGCCGGCGGTGGCCTTCTCCCAGGAGTCGCCGACGTCGACCAGCTGGGCGAGGTCCGGGTGGGCCACCGTGAGGGCCAGAGCGTCGGCGAAGGTTTCCTCGACCGTCCGGTAGCACGGGTAGCCCGGGATCCCCTCGGTCTGGCCGTCCAGCATCTTGGCCGGCGTGCACATCTTCCGGGTCAGGTCCTCGTCGATCTCGAGTTCAAGACCGGCGGCCATCAGCCGGGCGAAGCCGTCGGCGTCGACCCCGACCACCATGAAGCCCTGGTCGTAGCGCACCTCCCACGGCTCAGTCCAGGCCGCGACCTCTTCCACCTGCGAGCGGTCGGCGAACCACGCCCGGACCACGGTCGGACAGTCGTCCGCGGCCGCAGCTGCCAGCGGGGTCCCGATCGCGCAGAGAACTGCCAGGGAGAGTGCCGTCTGTCGCATCGATTTGCCTCCCGTTCGAGCGATGTCGGCGGTCTGTGCCGACCCCATGAGGGTAGGACGGTCGCGGCAGCGGCGCAAGTCGTCGAGTGTCTTCGGGACCGGCTCGCGATGCCTGACGGAGGGTGCCGGGGCGGCCGTGTTGAGCGCGCCGTCGCCCGCTTCGACTCGTTGACACTGTCGCCGCCGGCACCGTAGGCTGCGGTGAGGGAGGTCGCGGCGATGAGTTGTGCAGCGCCCGTGCCGAGCCCGAGGTCACGGGTTCCGTGCGCGCGGACCGCAACGCGGGGGACGGTGCGCGCGCTGCGGGCGGCGGTCGTTGCTCTGATGGTCCTGGCGGCGCCGGCGGGTGCCGCCGACGACCCGGCGCGGGACGCCGTGCTCGAGCTGCCGCACTTCGTCGACGAGGTGCGAGCCGCGTGGGGCATCCCCGGCGTCGCCGTCGCAGTGGTCCAGGACGGTCGGGTGGTGTACGTGGGCGGCGCCGGACGGCGCGACCTCGAGGCCGGCGGCGAGGTCTCCGCCCGGACTGTCTTCTCGGTGGGGTCGGCGACCAAGGCGTTCACCGCCGCTGCGATCGGGATGCTCGTGGACGAGGGCGCGGTCAAGCTCGACCAGCCGGTGCGGGCCTACCTGCCCGAATTCGAGCTGTTCGACGAGTACGTGGCCAGCCACCTGACGGTGCGAGATCTGCTGGCCCACCGGTCCGGCCTCGAACGCCACGATGCGGTCTGGTACCGGTCGGAGCTCGGCCGCCAGGAGCTGACGGAGCGACTGCGCTTCCTGCGGCCGGGCCTCGGCCTGCGCGAGCGCTTCCTGTACAACAACCTGATGTACATGGTCGCCGGCCGGGTCGTCGAGCGCATCACCGGCGCGACCTGGGAGGAGTTCGTCCGGCGGCGGATCTTCGAACCGCTGGGGATGACCCGGAGCACGTTCGGAGCGCCTCCGGCCGATGAGCCGGACGTTGCGATGCCGCACGCCGTCGACTGGAACGGAGCGGTGATCGCGGTTCCACGGTACGACGGCTGGGCGGTCGGACCGGCGATCTCGATCTGCTCGAGCGCCGACGACATGGCGCGCTGGCTCCAGCTGCTGCAGGGGAAGGGCGTGTTCAACGGCCGCCGCCTGCTCACCGAGGCGACGGTCGAGGAGATGTTCACGCCGCAGATGGCGATCTCGGCGCTCGGGCCGCGGGAGCTGCCGATCTCGAGCTACGGCCTCGGCTGGTTCGTCGAGAGCTACCGCGGCCGCCTGATGGTGTCGCACGCCGGCTCGATCGACGGCTTCTACTCGCTTGTCGTCCTGCTGCCATCCGACCAGCTCGCAGTCGTGGTGCTCACCAACGCCTCGCAGCACCGCGTGCCCGAGGTGGTCTCGCGCTGGGTGGTGGACCGCTTCCTGGGCCTGCCCGAGATCAACTGGAACGCGCGCCTGGCCGCCCAGCAGGAGCGGCTGCGCGAGGAGCGGCGGGCGGCCGAGGCGGCGCGCGAGGCCCACCGCCTTACCGACACCACCCCCAGCGTGCCGCTGGCCGCGCTCGCGGGCCGCTACCGACACCCCGCATACGGCGACATGAACGTCGTCGAGGCCGAGGGCGGCCTGGCCGCCACCTTCCACGGCATGACAGGCCCGCTCGAGCACTTCCAGGACGACGTCTTCCTGTTCAAGGTCGAGGGCTGGGGACTGCGCGAGGAGTTCGTCGTCCGCTTCCAGTACGCCGCGGACGGCGCGGTGTCGTCGCTGCTGTCGACCCTGCAGGACGGCCTGCCGCCCGAGGTCTTTCTGCGCCTCGGCAGCGCCGCAAGCCCCCCGGCGCCCTGACGAGCCAGGTCATTGGGATCTTCGGATTGCGATCTTGACGTTTTCATATAGATTTGATTGAATATTCAACTAAGAGTTTGTATGGCGCGAGACACACGTGACCGGATCCTCGACGCGGCGAGCCGGCTGTTCAGCGAGCGGGGCTTCGACGGCACCGCGGTCGCCGAGGTGCTGGCCCTGGCAGGGGTCAGGAGCGGCAGCCTCTACCACTTCTTCGCGGGCAAGGAGGCGCTGGCCGAGGCGGTGGTCGCCCGCTGCGCCGACCGGCTGCGGGAGGCGCTGCTCGACCCCGCCGAGGCGGCGGCGTCAGATCCGCTCGAGCGGGTGTTCGCTCTGGTCGGACTGTGGCGCCGGGGGCTGGAGAACGGGGCTCCGGGAGCGGCCGACCCGACCGGCCTGCTCGCCGCCGAACTGGCCGCACGGCGGCCGACGATCGGGCGGCTCGCCGAGGGATACGGCGCGCGGCTCGCGACGCGGGTTCGTGGATGGCTCGATGCCGCTGGGCCGCGGCTGCCGGCCGGGACCGACCGCGGCGAGCTGGCCGGCTTCGTGTTCACCGTGCTCGAAGGGGCCACGATGCAGAGCCGGGCGGCGGGGTCAGTCGAGCCCTTCGATCGGGCGGTCGGCCAGCTCCGGCTGTTGTTCTCGCTGCTGGAGGGCGCAGCCCGGGCCGCGCCCGTGCCGGTCACTGGGAAAGCCGAGCAGCCGGCGGCCACCGTCCGCACGGACGGCGACCCAGCGGGCTGGCGGGCGTGGTGAAAAAAAGGCGGCCCGGGATTCTCCCCGGGCCGTCCACAACTTCGCAGCGCGAAGTCGATCAGTACATGTCCATGTCGCCGCCCATGCCGCCGCCTGGGCCGCCGGCTTTCTCCTTCTTCTCCGGGATCTCGCACACCAGCGCTTCGGTGGTGAGCAGCAGCCCGGCGATGGAGGAGGCGTTGAGCAGCGCGTTGCGGGTGACCTTGGCGGGATCGATGATGCCGGCCTTGACGAGGTCGGTGATCTCGCCCTTGGCCGCGTCGTAGCCGATGGCGCCCTTCTTGGCGCGGATCTCGCGGACGATCACCGCCGCCTCCTCGACGCCGGTGTTGAGGATGATCTGACGGGTCGGCTCCTCGAGCGCCCGAATCAGGATTCTGGCGCCGGTCTGGACGTCGCCCTCGAGGTCCTTGGTCATCTTCTCGACCTGGTCCATGGCGCGCAGCAGCGCGACGCCGCCGCCGGGCACGATGCCCTCCTCGACTGCCGCCTTGGTGGCGTGCAGCGCGTCCTCGACGCGGGCCTTCTTCTCCTTCATCTCGGTCTCGGTGGCGGCGCCCACCTTGATCTGGGCCACACCGCCGACCAGCTTCGCCAGCCGCTCCTGCAGCTTCTCACGGTCGTAGTCCGAGGTGGTGTCCTCGATCTGCTTCTTGATCTGCTGGACCCGGCCGAGCACCGCCTCGTGCTTCTTCTTGTCGTCGTCGTCGACGACGATGGTGGTGTCGTCCTTGTTGATGGCGATCTTCTTGGCCGACCCGAGGTCGTCCCACTGCACGTTCTCGAGCTTGATGCCGAGGTCCTCGGAGATCAGCTTGCCGCCGGTCAGGATCGCGATGTCCTCGAGCATGGCCTTGCGGCGATCGCCGAAGCCGGGCGCCTTGACGGCGGCGACGGACAGGGTGCCGCGCAGCTTGTTGACGACCAGCGTCGCCAGCGCCTCGCCCTCGACGTCCTCGGCGATGATCAGCAGCGGCCGGCCCTGCTGGGCGATCTTCTCGAGGATCGGCAGCAGGTCCTTCATGTTCGAGATCTTCTTCTCGAAGATCAGGATCTTGGCGTCCTCGAGCACCGTCTCCATGCGCTCCGCGTCGGTCACGAAGTAGGGCGACAGGTAGCCGCGGTCGAACTGCATGCCCTCGACGACCTCGAGGGTCGTGTCGAGGCCCTTGGCCTCCTCGACCGTGATCACGCCGTCCTTGCCGACCTTCTCCATCGCCTCGCGGATGATCTCGCCGATCTCGGTGTCGGCGTTGGCCGAGATGGTGGCGACGTGGGCGATTGATTCGCCCGCGACCGGGACCGCCATCTTGGCGATCGCCTCGACCGCCTTCTTGGTGGCGAGGTCGATGCCGCGCTTGAGCTCCATCGGGTTGGCGCCGGCGGTGACGTTCTTGATGCCCTCGCGGTAGATGGCCTGGGCGAGCACGGTGGCGGTGGTGGTGCCGTCACCGGCCACGTCCGAGGTCTTGGAGGCGACCTCGCGAACCATCTGGGCGCCCATGTTCTCGAGGTGGTCCGGGAGCTCGATCTCCTTGGCCACCGTCACCCCGTCCTTGGTGATGGTCGGCGACCCGAACTTCTTCTCGAGCACGACGTTGCGGCCCTTGGGGCCGAGCGTCACCTTGACTGCGTTGGCGAGCTTGTTGACGCCCGCCAGGATGTAGCTCCGAGCCTCCTCGGAGTAGACGATCTGCTTGCCTGCCATGGTCGGCCTCCCTTACTTCACGATAATGGCGAGGATCTCGTCCTCGCGCAGGATGGTGTGCTCCTCGTCGTTGATCTTGATGTCCTGACCGGAGTACTTGCCGATCAGGACGCGGTCGCCCTTCTTGACGCTCATCGGCAGGCGCTTGCCGTCGTCGTCGAGCTTGCCGTCGCCGACCGCGACCACCTCCGCCTCCTGGGGCTTCTCCTTCGCGGTGTCCGGGATGATGATGCCGCCGCGGACCTCTTCGCGCGTCTCGATGCGCTTGACGAGCACCCTGTCACCCAGAGGTTTTACTTTCATCTTGCTCTCTCCTTTCGAGTTATTTTGCGTTTTTGGCACTCGGCGAGGGCGAGTGCCAGCGGAGACTATAGTCCCATCCGCGCCGGCTGTCAACCCCCTCGTTGTAGAATATGAGTGCCCTTGACTCAGATTCTCTTCAGCTCAGTTTGCATCAGTTTCTGCGTGCCCAAGGCTCAAATCCTCGAGCCTCGCCTTTCCCCTGACAGTGCGCTATCGTACCGGGCCGAGGCCTTCGGGAGGGCGTCATGCGAAACCTGCTTTGGAGTCTGGCCATGATCGTGATCTGCACGTCAACCGCCGCCGCCGGGGGGCTCGGCAATCTGCCGCCGGTGACCCCGGACGGCAACGCCGAGCGGTCGAGCATCCCCGCCGTCTATTTCTGGGACCTGTCGGCTCTCTACCCGGATGAGGCGAGTTGGATGACGGGCGTCGCGGCTGCTCGGGCGGAGCTCGCGAGCCTCGCCGCCCTCCACCCGCGCCTCGCCGATCCGGCGACCCTCGCCGCCTATCTCGGCCGCTACTACGACCTCGAGCTCGCCGGCAACCGGCTCAACCTCTATGCCAACCTGTCGCAGAACACCGACACGACCGACCAGGCGGCGATCGCTCGCCAGCAGCAGGGGCTGACGCTGACCGCCGACATCATGAACGAGGGCAGCGTGCTGCGCGGCGCGGTGCTGGCGCTGTCGGCGGACGAGATGGCGGCGGCCTATGCCGCGGTTCCGGAGCTCGAGCGCTTCCGACCGGCGATCGACAGCCTGCGCCGGCGGGCGGACCGGGTGCTGGATGCCGAGGCCGAGCGCGTGTTGGCGCTGGCCGGCGACAACCTGTGGGCGGCCATCGACCTCAACGAGCTGCCGTCGCCGGTCGAGCGCGCCTACCAGTCGGTGCTCTCGGAGCTGCCGCTGCCGTCGATCGTCGACGGGCAGGGCAACACCGTCGGCCTGACCCTGGCGAACTACGGGCTCTTCCGGGCCTCGGCGGACCGCCGGGTGCGCCGGGACGCGGTGCAGGGCCTGCTCGGCTCGCTCAAGGGCTTCGAGAACACCTTCGCCGCAACGCTGGCCGGCCAGGCCCAGCTCGACGTGCTGTTCGCCCGGGCGCGGCGCTACGACACGGCGCTCGAGGCCTACCTCGACAAGGACGAGGTCCCGACCTCCGTCTACCACAATCTGATCGCCACCGTCCGCGCCCACGCGCCGGCGCTCCACCGCTACGTCGAGCTGCGCAAGCGGGCGCTCGGCCTCGACGAGGTCCACCTCTACGACCTCTACATCCCGATGGTCGAGGGCGTCGAGCGGCGGTTCACCTACCCGGAGGGCGCCCGGGCCATCCTGGAGTCGATGGCCCCGCTCGGCCCGGACTATGTGGCGATGGCCCGCCAGATCATCGACCCGGCCAACGGCGCGATCGACGTCTATCCGTCCAAGCGCAAGGACAGCGGTGCCTTCTCGAGCTCGGTGTACGGCGTCCACCCCTACATCAAGATGAACTACATGGACCGCTACGACGACGTGTCGACGCTGACCCACGAGCTCGGCCACGCCCTCCACAGCCAGCTGTCGGCCGCCAACCAGCCCTACCTGACCTCGCGCTACACCATGCTGCTGGCGGAGATCGCCTCGACCTGCAACGAGATGCTGCTGTCGCGCTACATGCTCGACCACGCCGCGTCGGACGCCGAGCGGGCGTGGCTGCTGTCCGAGCTCGCCGAGGCGGTGCGCACCACGATCTACCGCCAGACCATGTTCGCCGAGTTCGAGCTCAAGGTGCACGAGCTCGCCGAGGCGGGCGAGCCGATCACCGCCAGCCGGCTCAACGAGATCTACGCCGGCATCATCCGCGACTACTACGGGCCCGGCTTCACGCTCGACCCCAATGACGGCGTCGAGTGGGCCTACATCCCGCACTTCTACTACAAGTACTACGTGTACTCGTACGCCACCGGGCTCGCCTCCGGCATCTCGATCGCCGAACGGATCGCCGCCGGCGAGCCGGGGGCGAGGGACGCCTACCTCGGGATGTTGAAGGCCGGCAACTCGAGGCCGCCGGTCGAGCTCCTGCAGGGAGCGGGCGTCGATCTCACGACCCCGCAGCCGATCGCCGCCGCCCTCGAGTTCTTCGAGCGCACGGTCGCGGAGCTCGAGAAGCTGGTCGCAGCCAACGAGTGACGGCACGGGCGCCCCAGGCGCTCGCAGCGTGCTCGTTGATTCCAGGACTCCGCTCCGGGCGGCCGGCCCGGGGCGATCGTGTCGAGGTTGGACATCAGCCCAGGACGGGCAGCTCGGCGGACGACACGACGTGCAGGTGGACCCGCTCGTCGCACCGTCCGCAGGCCGCAAGCGCGTCGCGCGCAGGCTGCTCGAGCGCGGCCGGGCTGTCGGCGGCGAGGACGAGTCGGAATCGGTTGAAGGCGCGCCGGTCGCGCTCGCTGACGCCGGCGTCGACCGCCGCTGCCACCAGCGCAGGCAACTGCTGGGCGGCGGCCGCCGGGACGACGTAGACCAGCAGCCGGCCGCCGACATCGAGCCGCGTCACCTCGACATCGAGGCCGGGCACGAGGTGGCCGCGGTCGACGGTGATCGACCGCAAGATCTCCTCCGGGCAGCCGCAGCCGAGGACATCGCGCACGAAGCGAGCGAGAGATCGGGGCACGGGGCCATTGTACGAGCGCGGGGCTGGCGGGTGCCCAGACTGCCGTGCCCGCGACCGCCACCCGGCTGCTGACGGCTCCGCAAGCCGGACCCGGGGCGCCGGCTTTGACACCACTCTTCGCTGTCGTCCTTCTCTGTCGGTGACCGTGGCCGCG
>PQAJ01000076.1 GCA_003105185.1 Holophagae bacterium | reverse complement strand
TATCGATTTTCAACACCCTGCTAATCGTGTTCGCGAAGCCAGTCGAGGATCGCGGGCCAGACCTGTTGCTTCGCACGGCGCCCGGCGATGACGGAGATGTGGCCGCCTTCGAGTTCGAGGAACCGCTTGTCCTGGCTTCCGGCGTGGTCGACCAGTGCACGGGCCGCATCCACCGGGACGATCTCGTCCTTTGTGGCGCCGATGCAGAGCAAGGGAGCTTTCACATCGCGGAGGTTGACCTCCTCGCCCCAGACACGGAATTTGCCCTGCACCAATTCGTTGCGCTGGTAGAAGTGCCGCACCCACTGGCGAAAGAACTGCTTCGGAAGGGGCATCCATTCGCTCGCCCAGCGATTCATCGCCTTGTAGCTGACCAGCCAGTTGTGGTCCGCAACATTCTGGATGAGCGATTGGGCCTGGTTCAGGTCGCCCATGGGGTTCAGCATCTTGAACCCGGATCTGATGAACTCGGCGGGCATCATGTCGAACGTCTCGACAATCGCGTCCACGTCGAACTTGTCGTCGTCGGTCATACGCGGGAACTCGCCGATGGAGAAGTCGATTGGCCCAACCATGGCCAGCAGGTTCTTCACCGGGAGGTCCGGGTGGGCCGCGAGGGAGGAGACGGTCATCGGGACGCCCATGCAGTAGCCGAATGCGGTGACGGCATCGGCGCCGGAGTGGCGGATGGCCTGGCGGATAAGGGCCGGGATCATGTCGCCGATGACGTCGTCCATGCCCATGTCGCGGTCTTCAGGGCCGAAGACGCCCCAATCGGTGAGGTAGAAGGGGATGCCCTGTTCGTAGAGGAATTCGGCGAATGACTCGCCCGGGCGAAGGTCGAAGATGTAGGGGCGGCTGATGCCGAGGTAGGGGAAGAGCACAACGGGCGTCTTGAAGCGGCCGCCGTCTTTCGGCGGGTAGTAATAGAGGCGGGCCTTGCCGCGAGACCCGGCGATGACCCTGCGTGACTGGGCAACGGGGGCAGGGGCGCCAAGGGCGTCGCGCAGCCCCTGGGCCAGCTTCAGTAGCTCGGAGTCGGTCTCGAACACAGGCGCCTGGCTCATGCCGACGGAGTATACGCCGGACCGCACGGCCCCGTGGCAAACGGAACGGCCGTGCCAGGTGGCACGGCCGTTCGGATCACGATACCTGCCGGGATTAGAGCCCCTGGCACTCCGGGCGGGTTTGGAAGAGCTCGTCGAGGCCCTGGGGGTCGTACTGGTCGAGCGCATCAAACGACTGGGCGACCTCGTCGAAGGCGCCATCGACGCCGTCGACGAAGCGGTCCAGGTCTTCGGTGACCTTCGCGAGCGAACTGGCATCGAGCCGTTCGGCCTCGCCGACCAGGTTGTCGAACACCTTCACGAGATCGACGGTGGCATCGACAAAGATCTTGTGGATAGCATCGCCGTCTTTGACGTCGGGCTTCTTGAGCGCGGTGATTTCGCGGCGGAGGTTCACGGTCTCGGCCTGGCCATCCTTGAGGAACGCGACCAGCAGCTTCTTCAGGTCTTCGGCGCTGGCCGCGTCATCGATCTTCGACTGCATTGCGGTGTTTGCGCTTTCGAGGTCTGCGACCCAGCCAGTGAGTGACGTGCAGATGCCGGCGACCCACTTCTCATTGGTGGTCACCGCGGGCCCGCTGGAGGTGGTTCGGGTCGGTGAGGGTTCGGGATCGACGGTGGCGTCTTCCTCCTCGCTGAAGATCACCCGGGTGCAATCGGGATCCTTTTCGATGAGGTCGATGATCTCATCGACGTCCGGGTAGTCGTTTGCTACCTTCTCGAGCCGGCCGCGGAAGTCGGGTTCTTCGAGGTTGTCGATGATCTTGAGGAACTCTTCCACGAAGTCGTCGTCGTTATCGATGCCGGCAACGAGGTCGCCAACTTCGTCAGTCTTCGCATCGTTTTCCTTGAACTGCTCTTCGAAGGCTTTGACGACCTTGTCGCCGCCCTTGATGTCGGGTTCGCCGATCTTGTCGAAGGCGGCGCGGAAGTCCTTCTGGACATCCTTCTGCTCGCCGATGGCGCCGGCGTAGGCTTCCTTCGCGCCCTTCGTATCGGTGAGGTCGACTTCTTCGAACGCGGCGCCGGTGTTATCGCGGGCCTTGTCGAAATCGGCGGCGGCCTCGCACAGGGCGTCGACCCACTTTTCGGCATCGACCTTTTCGGCGCCACCGCCACCACAGGCCGCGATAAACGCGGCGAGCGGAAGCGCGGCAACCAGCAACATCACCCGTCCTACCAGGGCGGTTTGGCGCATTGGGACCTACCTCTTCCTCTATTGGGGTCGATTCATTGTGCGAGGCGCCCGTTCCAACGGCAAAACTCGCATGCAAACCATCGGCAGGCGCGGGAGCCAGGACCATGGACCGCGTCTCAGGGGTGGAGAATTTCGCGCAAGGCGGCGCAAACCTCATCGACCTCGGCATCGCTGAGGCCGGGGTACATCGGGAGGCTGATTTCGCCTTCGAAGAAGCGCTCGGCGACCGGGAAGTCGCCCTTCTGCCAGCGGCCAAGCTTCTGATACGCAGTGTGGTAGTGGAGGGGGATGAAGTGGACCGAGGTGCCGACGCCACGCTCAGCGAGCTGGCGGATGACGTCGTCGCGCTGGACAGGGGAGCTCTCGTTGCGGACCCGGACCATGAAGAGGTGCCACGGGTGGCGGTGCTCTTCGTTGAAGGCGGGCAGGATGAGGTGCTCTTCATCGCGCAGGTTCGCGAAGTAGCGCTGGGCCACGCGGGTGCGCTGTTCGATGAACGATTCGAGCCGGGTGAGCTGGCTGCGGCCGAGGGCCGCGGCGATGTCGGTCAGGTTGTCCTTGAAACCGAACTCCTGGATGTCGTAGCGCCAGCTGCCGCCGGCGTCGTAGCGGTTCCAGGCGTCCCTCGACATGCCGTGGAGCGTCAGGCGGCGGACGCGGGCGCTGAGCTGCTCGTCGTCCGTTGCGAGGGCGCCGCCTTCACCGGTGGTCATCGTCTTGTTGGCGTAGAAGCTGAAGGCGGCCGCATCGCTGACGCTCCCAACGGGGCGGCCGCGGTAAAGGGTGCCGATGGCATGGGCCGCATCTTCGAGCACCTTCAGGCTGTGGCGGCGGGCGATATCCATGATGGCGTCCATGTCGCAGGGCTCGCCGGCGATGTGCACGGGGAGGATGACCCGGGTGCGGGACGTGATGGCGCGCTCGATCGCCTCCGGGTCGATGTTGGCATCGGCTTCGCGGACGTCGACGAGGACGGGCGTGGCGCCACAGTGGATCACGACGTTAGCGGTGGCGGTGAAGGTGTAGGGGGTGGTGATCACTTCATCGCCGGGGCCAAGGTCCCAGGCGGCAAGGGCGAGGTGCATGGCGGCGGTAGCTGAGTTGACCGCGTTGACGAACTTCGCGCCGGTGTAGGCCGCGAGGTCTTCCTCGAGGGCCTTCACCTGGCCGGCGGTGGTGAGCCAGCCGCTGCGGAGCACTCCTTCGACGGCCGCAACATCGGAGTCATCGAGTTCGACCTTGACGAAGGGGATGCGCTGTTCGGCCATGGATTGAAGGGTAGGGATTGGACCGCCAAGGCGCCAAACCCGGTTGCCCACGAGGAGGAACACAGAGGCGCGGAGGACGCAGAGGGTTCTTGAGGGGGGATCCCAGCTGTTGGTTGTCACATATACGCATGGCGGGGCGCATCACTCGAGAGATCCTCCGTGCCTCTGCGCCTCCCTGTTGATTCTGTTCCGGCCGGGAGCCCCGGCGACTACCACTCCGGGGGCGCGCGGCGGCGGCCGGCGTTGCGGAGGAAGAGGGCGACCAGGAGCGCGCCGAAGAGGAAGCCGCCGATGTGGGCGAACCAGGCCACGCCCTGGGTGTCTCCCGCGGCCTCGGAAATGGTGGCGTAGCCGGAGAGGAGGTTCTGGAGGAACCAGAGCCCGATCATGATGAACGCCGGTATAGGGATGGGGATGAAGATGAGGATGAAGAAGGGAATGACCACGTTCACGGTCGCGTTGGGGTACCAGACGATGTAGGCCCCCAGCACGCCCGCGACGGCGCCGCTCGCGCCGAGGACCGGTACGACGCTCACCGGGTCCATGATGCCCTGCAGGAGCGACGCGACGGCGCCCGCGGCCAGGAAGAACACCAGGTAGCCGAGGTGGCCCATGCGATCCTCGACGTTATCGCCGAACACCCAGAGAAAGAGCATGTTGCCGATGATGTGGAGCCAGCTGCCGTGCATGAACATCGCAACGACGATGGAAACGATGGCCTGCCAACGGGCCTCTCCAGTGAGCCCCGAATCGCCCTGAAGGGTGTCGAAGAACTCCTTTGGCTGGAACGCCCAGGTGCAGATGAAGCGATCGGCATCGGATGGACGGGTTTCGAAGCCGTAGCAGACTCCGGCGGTCTGTTCATCGAAGTCGCGGAGGGCCTGGCGGTTCGTCGGGGCGATGTCCGTCGATAGCGTAAGCATGAACAGGAAGGCGGCAACGTTGGCGAGGATGATCAGATAGTTCACCCAGGGCACACGTCCGGAGCGGGGGCTATCGCCGACGGGGATCACGCTGCGCCCCGTGGGCCTATCAGCCGTGCGGGGGGGCGGATCACGAAAGCCCGGCCAGGTGGGAGCTGTCGTTGAGACGGACGACGTAGAGGCGGCCGGCGCGCTCTTCGATCTCGGTGAGAGCGCAATTGGTCACGTCGAGCCGGAAGACGTGGCTTTCGGGCATGCCGAGCACGGTCGAAAGCAGGCAGTTGATAGCGGTGCCGTGGGAAACGACCAGCACTTCCCGGCCCTTGTGCGCATGGACGATGCGGCCGAGAGCGCGCGACGTGCGTTGGCGGACTTCGGCGACGGACTCGCCGCCGGGGGGCCGCCAGGCGGGGTCTTCCTCGCGCATGAGCCGGTGCTGTTCCGGGTAGCGCTTGCGGATGGCGCTTTCGCGTTCGAGCTCCCATTCGCCGTAGTGGAGCTCGCGCAGGTCGGGGTCGGGGCGGGGAGCCACGCCGCGTTCTCCGAGCGCGACGGCGGCGGTGCGGATGGCACGGGTGAAGTCTGAGGTGTAGCAGGCGGTGATGGGGGCGCGTTCGAGGCGGACGGCAAGGGCACGCGATTGTTCAACGCCGAGGTCGGTCAGCTCGGTCTCGGCGTGGCCGCAGAAGCGCCCCTCGCGGTTGGTCACCGTCTGGCCGTGCCGAGCGAGGTAGATGCGGGTCACCTTCGCCACGAAGTAAGGGTACAGGCAGCGGGGCAGTGGCGCTGTGTGGCAGCGGGCGGCGAGGGGCTACTCGGCCGGGAGGGGAGCACCGATGATCGCCATGAGGAAACGCGATGCCTTCGGACGAGTCTTCACCGGCGGATACCCCGAGGCCGGCCCTGGTATTGGGCGGCGGCGGCGCGTATGGCGTCATCCAAGCGGCTTACATGCTGGCGGCGTGGGACCTCGGCTTCCGGCCGCGGATGGTGGTGGGGACGAGCGTGGGGGCGCTGAATGGCGCGTGGTTCGCCTTGCACCCGGAGCGGCCGGTGGAACTGCTGCGGATCTGGCTGTCGCTGGACGAGCTGGCCCTGGTGCGCTGGCACCCGGTCAGAATCGCGGCGAACCTGCTGCACCACCCGCAGAGCATCGCTTCGAACGAGGTGGTGCCGAAGCTGGTGCGGGAGCACATGAGCGGCGCGCGATTCGAGGACGCGGAGCTGGAGCTGGCGGTGGTCGCCACAAACCTCACGAAAGGCGCGAAGCACGTGTTCCGCGCGGGCAGCATCCCGCGGGCGGTGCTGGCCTCGACCGCCATCCCCGGGGTGTTCCAGCCGGTGACGGTGGGTGGCGACCAGTTCGTCGACGGGTGCGTGACGGCGACGGTGGACATGACGACCGCATTCGAGATGGGCGCGACGGAGATCCTGGCGATCGACCTCACGCCCCCGCCCCCACAGGCACGCCCAAAGACGGCGCTGGGCGTGCTGCGCCAGTCGTTCAGCATCCTCTCGACGGCGACGACACGGGCGGTGGAGACGTGTCTTTCGGGGCAGTTGCCGGTCCGGGTCATCCGGCCTGACCTTTCGGGGAACTCGCCGTGGAAGCTGGACGACAGCGCGGGCGCGGTGGCGCACAACCTGCGGCTGGCGCGTGAGGGCCTGGCGGGTGTGTTCGACCGTGAGGGCCATGTGGCCCCGGAGGGCACGTGCTGGATGGAGCCGGCGGAGGCGGGTACGCAGGATGACGCGCCGGCAGGCCCGGCGCGGTACTTCGGGCGGGCGGGGTGGCGGAAGGCAGGGTAGGAGCGCACGCCCGGGACGGGGTGTGCCGGGGGTTAGCGCCAGTGCGACACCCCGTAAATTGTCGGTAAACCGATGCGGAGGGGCGGTGGGGTGGGTTCCCGGTTAGCGAAACGCGGGCTAGGGTGACCATAACGCGGCGGGGAGCGGGGAATTTCCGGGCCGCGGGGTGCATATGTTTCGACGCCTGATGCTGCTGGCCACCCTGGGCGCTGCCGCCGCCGGCGTGTTCTCGATGGCGTGGGGCGCGAGTCAGTCGCGCCCGGCGATGGCGCTGACCAACTGCGACACAGGGACGGCAGCGCTGGACGCGCAGGAGCAGCAGGTCATCGAACTCTTCAACCAGGCGCGGGCGCAGAGCGGGCTGGCGCCGTATAAGGTCTCGCCGAACCTGAACCGGGCTGCGGCGTGGAAGTCGGCCGACCCGTCGGCGACGGGGAGCGGTGGTTACGCCTTTTCGCACACGGACTCGCTCGGGCGAATGCCAAGCCAGCGCGCACAGGACTGCGGCTATGGGGGCGGAGCCGCCGAGAACATCGCCTACGGTTTCGGGAGCGCTGAGAGTGTGGTCAACGCCTGGCTAAACTCACCCGGCCACCGGGCCGCGATCCTGGGCGGATACAAGGTGGTTGGTGTGGGCCGGGTCGGGAGTGCGTGGACCGCCAACTTCGGGATGCTTGACGACTCATCATCACCCGTGTCCGTCATACCCACCCGCACTCCCACGCCACCACCGATTGTGCCGCGGGCGTCGATCCCGATGATCGCTGCCGAGTAAGGCACTACGTCCGCGTTTCGGCCGGGTCAGCAGATTCGGCGGACCGCCCCTGAGGCTCATTTGTTCGGGAACTCCCTGATACCTATCGAGTAAAGGCGCGCATACCATGCGGTCAACTTCCGGAGTACGGGCCTGCCGGTGCTGGTTCACCGTGTGTCGCGGCCTACTCCGACGGGGGCACTCATGGGGCAACCCGTCCCGGCCGGAGACGCTGGGGCCGGCCTTCTTCCGGGCGCACGAGAAGCCCGCGAGGCGCTCGCGATTGCGGGCGCCCTTGGCGACTTTGACGAGTCGCTGCAGCGGACCGCGGACGTCTTCGCCCGCCGATTCGGGGCTGACTTCGCGCTGGTCTGCGTCTTCCGCCACCGGCCGATGCTCGTCTCATCACCGGCGACCGGCCCGCTTTCAGCGGCGGCGCTCTTCCCCGGCGCGGGGCCGGACACAGACCCGGGGTACCCGGCCATCCTCGATGCGGATGGCCCGACCATCGACGATGACCTCTCGCGCCTGGGTGCACTGACACCTTCGCAGCGGGCCGCCTACGAAGAGGGCATGCGCTCGGCCATGCGGGTAATGCTTCGCGACGAACGGGCGCAGCCGTTGGGCTTCGTGGTGGTGATGTCCGGGGAGCGGGCGGCATTTCCGAGGGAGATGGCGGAGGAGTTCGCGGAACTGGCGGCTCGCGCGGCTTCTTTTATCCGGCCGGCTGTCCTGCTCGAGCAGATCGAGCGTGAACGAGCGCTCCTCACCGAAGAGAACCGGCTACTTGAAGAGGCGGCCTCGGCCGAGAGCGAAAGCGAACTGCTCACCGCCATCGCGGGGGGGCTTCGGCGCGCGCTGAACTGCGATCTTTCGGTGATCTTCGTTGAGGGTGGCCCGCGGGATGAGCCGCGGATTGTGACTGCCCCGGCCGATGTCTTCGCTGGCGGCCAGTGGCCGCGCATCCGCGCGATCCTGGCCGACACGGGAAATGCGGCACTCCTCGAAGACACGCCCGACGGCTGCCGGGAGAGCCGGGACTTGCCGAGAACCGCCTCGACGCCGGTGGAGCGTTTCCTGTTCGAAGTGGCCGGCATGCGGTCGCTCCTGAGTGCGGTGCGTTCGTCGCGGCTCGGCGGACTCGGGCTTGGACTGGCTGCGCTGCGGGCCGTGCCGGGGGGCTGGAGCAGCCAGGAGCGGGCATTCATGGCGCGGCTTTCGCGGGTCATGGAGATTTCCGTAGAGCGGCTGCGCCGGGGCGAACTGGCGGTATCGCACTCGGCCAGCCTCGAGCAGCAGACGGAACTCCTCACGGTGGGTGCGGACCTCCTGGCGACACTCTCGGGCGCAGAGGACCTCGAGGCTGCCTGCACGGCCATCTCGATCCGGTTGCGCGAGTTCTTCGACGCCGACCACGCCTCGTTCGGCACGATTCACCCGGCCGAATCGCGGCGCGAGATCCTTGGCTTCAGCTCAACGGCGGTGCGGCGGGAAGAGATGGCGGATGAACTCTCCGCCGAAGACCTGGCGGCCTATTCGAACACGATCAGCAACGGGATGGAGGTCTTTGAGGACCTGCGCGAGGCCGCGTCGCTCAACCCGGGGACCGCCATCGCGCGGGACGGCGGTATCCAATCGCTGATGCGTGCCCCTTTCCAGCTTTCGGACGGGGCAACCGGCCTGGTCTCGGTGGGAAGCCGAAGGCGGGGACACTTCACCCGCGACGACGCGGAACGCCTGGCGGGCCTGTGCCGTCCGGTGGGGATCGCCATCGACCGGGTCCGGCTGCTGGCGCGGATGGCGGAGTCGTCGGAGGTGCTGGCGGCGCAGACGCGGGTGCTGTCGTCGTTGGGGCCGGGCGCAACCATCGAGTCGGCCGGGCAGGTGTTCGTGGATGAGGCGCGCGGCCTGTTTCATGCCCAGCTTGCCGCCCTTGCGATCGTTCGGCGGGATCGCGTGCAGGTGATCGCCTCGGCAACGGAGAGCTTCACGGCTCCGGGACCCCGGTCGTATGACGGCGCTGTCCCGGAGCTGGGGACTGACTATGCGGGCCTGATGGAGGGCGGGCCACACGTTATCGGTGACCTGCAGCACCATAGCCGAATACCGGCCGAAGACGAGCTGCTGGCGAAAGGGCTCCGGAGCATCATGCGGGTCCCGATCCGGGAAGCCGATGGCCGGCTCCGGGGGATCGTCAGCGTGGCTACGACACGGCCCCACGCATGGAATGACGCGGACCTGGCAGCATTTGTGGACCTCGCGCGTTCGCTGGGACTGGTGACGGAGCGGGCGGCGCTATTCGCAGCGGCCGAACAGCGGTCCGCGCGGGTGCAGGCGCTCATGCAACTGCTGGGCACATTCAGACTCAGCGCCGCGCCTGAAGAAGTCGCGCGCAAGTTTGCGGCGCGCCTCCGCGAGTATCTCCGCGCCGATGCTGTGCTGGTGCACGAGTTCGACCGGGAGGCGAGCACGCGCCGGCTGATTGCGCTGGAGGGCGACGCGAGCCGGTTTACCTCGCCGGGCAGGCTGGGGCTCGAGGAGTCGACGAGCTACCGGGGGATGCTGGAATCGGCTTCCGCGGTGTACGACGCTTCGAACAGCGGCGCGGCGCCACCCTGGTTCCGGCGGGCGGCGGAAGGACTCGAGCTTGGTTCGGCCGTGGCGATCCGGCTCGATGTGGATGGACAACCGGTAGGCATGGTGGCAGCCGGGACCATCGCACGCGGCAGGCTGGGCGACGCAGCGCTCGACCTGCTGGCTACAGTCGCGGGGCCGCTGGCGATGGTCATCGAACGGGCGCGCGTGGTGACGACGTTGCACGAACAAACCCAGCGTACTCGCGCGGTACTCGACATCCTGGCAGCACTCGGGCCGCGCGAGAGCATCGAAGAGGTGGCCGGGCCGGTAGTGAACGCGCTCCGGACGATGTATGGCGCGGACCACTGCGCCATCGGCGCCCTGGTTGATGGCACAGTGACACTGGTGGGTATCGATTCGAACGTTGCCGGGTGGGAGCCCGGCGTCAGCGCGCCTCTCGAAGACGTGTTCGCGGATCCGTGGCCGGAGGGCCCGGTCCTGCACGTCATCAAGGACCTTACGGCGACAGGCGGCGGCCTGCCAGAGTCAATGGCGGAGGTGCGCGCGGGTGGCACGCGATCGCTCATGCGGGTGCTGGTGGGCACCGCGGATGAACCCCTTGGCGTGGTCACCGTGGGTTCGCGCCAGCCGGGCCGGTTCAGCGAGGCCGACGCGCGCCAGCTCGCGCAGATTGTGCAACCCCTGGCGGTCGCGATCCGGTACTTCCGGGGGCGCCAGGAGGCCGCGCATCGCACGAAACGCCTCGAGACAACGAACCGGATCCTGGCGCGGCTGAGCGCGGGAGGCACGGCGGAACACCTGGCGCGGGGATTCCTGGCCGAGTGCCGCCAGCTCTTCGGCGCCCACCATGCCGTGGTGCTCACCTTCGATCACGAGGCCGGCAACGGGCACCATCTCGCCATCGACACCACTATTCCGGAGGCCGCCGGGGTCTGCGAACGCCCTCTCCGGCAGCTCCACACAGCGCGGCTCATTCGGCACCCGGCGCCGCAGATCGTGTCGGATGTGCGGTTCGAGCCGGGGCTGCACGTACGCCATCACGTGCTCATCTCCGCCGGGCTGCACTCGATCATCCGCGCTCCGCTGGTAGTCCACGACACGGTACGGGGAGCTGTCTCATTGTGGGCCGAAGGCACCGGGAGCTTTTCCGTCGAGGATGCGGAACTCCTGGGGAGCCTGACCCGCCCGCTGGCGCTTGCCCTGGAGAAGGCGGCGGCGCTGGAGTCACTGGGCGAGAGCGAGCTGAAGTACCGCTCGCTGGTGGCCCAGGCCGAAGAAATGATCTTCCTGTTCGACTCGGGGACGCACCGCATCCTGGACGCGAACACGTACACGGCGCGCTTGCTCGGCTACGAGCCGTTCGAGCTGACCAAGCTCCGGATCGACGACATCTCGGGGACAACGCCCGAAGAGCTGGCGACGAACCTGGCGACCACGCTGGCGGACGGCGAGTTGCACATCTCCGATTCGCAATACCGGCGCAAGGACGGGACGCTCATCGACGTGGATATCGTCGCTTCGCTGGTGGCGTATGGCGGGCGCCAGGCCATCCTCGTGCTGGCACGCGATGTTTCGGAGCGGAAAGCGCTGATGCGGCAGCTGGTGCAGAGCCAGAAGATGGATTCGCTCGGCGCGATGGCCGGCGCCGTGGCCCACGATTTCAACAACTTGCTGACGACCATCCTGGGGTTCGCGGGACTGCTGAAGCGCTCCCCGAACATGGATGCGGAGGAGCGCGAGAACCTCGCGCTCATCGAGGATGCGGCCCGGCGGGCAGCGGACCTCACGGGGCGGCTGCTCTCGTTCTCGCGCGGCGGCCTGGTGCGTTTCGGGCGGGTAGACCTGCGGACGGTGGTCGAAGACACGATGTCGCTGGCCGAGCCAACCCTGCACGCGGCGCTCTCGGCGGCGGTGTCGCTGCCGCATTCGCCTGTGTACATCGAGGGCGACGCGGGGCAACTGCAGCAAGCGCTGACGAACATCGTGCTCAACGCGCGCGATGCGATGCCGGAAGGCGGGAACATCGCCATCTCGCTGGCGGTCGACGGCGCGGTCGCGGTCGTCACCATCGAGGACAACGGGCCGGGCATGGACGAAGAGACGCGGATGCGCATCTTCGAGCCGTTCTACACGACGAAGCCGGTCGGCTCCGGCACGGGGCTGGGGATGGCCATCACGTACGGCATTATCCAGGGGCACCATGGCGACATCTCCGTTGCGAGCCAGGAGGACCGTGGCACGACGTTCACCATCAGCCTGCCCCTCTACCATGACAGCACGCCCGGCGGGCCCGTGGACATCTTCAATGCGGGCGAGGGCAACCTGGTGCTCGTGGTGGACGACGACGCGATGGTCCGCCGGACGACGACGGCCACGCTCGCGGAGCTCGGGTACAACGTGGTGGAAGCGCCGGGCGGCTCGACCGCGGTCGAAATCGTGCGGGCGAGGCCGGACCGGTTCTCCGTGGTGTTGCTGGACCTGGTGATGCCCGGGATGACCGGCAGCGAGACCTTCCGCGCTCTGACGGCCATCCGGCCAGACCTGCCGGTGGTGGTGTGCACGGGCTACGCGGCCGATTCGCACATCGACACAGACGTGAAGCGCCGGATCGCGGGGCTGGTGCAGAAGCCGTTCACGGCGGAGCGGTTGGCGCGGGCGCTGGAGGCGGCGGGGGCGAAGCCTACGCGGGGGCGGTAGCCCGGTGGCCGGTAGCCGGTAGCCGGTAGCCGTTAGCCCAGGTACGAAGTTCGAAGGACGAAGTGCGAAGTGCGCCATGCCGCCGGCCCCAAGAGCAGGCGGGCGCGGTGGTGGCCAACCGCCAACGGCCAACCGCCAACAGCCGCACACACAAAGAACCCCGCCGAAGCGGGGTTCTCTGTTTGAGTGAAGTGCGGTCGCTGGTTAGCGGCTGCGGCGAGCGACGGTCGCGCCACCCACGCCGAAGGCGAGGGCGCCGAGGCCGAGTGCGACGAACAGCCAGGTGGCTGCAGCATCGCTGCTCGTGGTGGCGGTGTTACCCACTACCGGGGGCTTCGGGGTTGCGGTCACGGTCGGCGTGGTGTAGGTCAGGTTCACGGTGTTGAGCTCGTAGTTCTTCCACGAGCCGGCTTCCGCGGCCTTCTTACCGCCGATGTAGAACGTCACGGCTGCGCCTTCGACGCCGCAATTCGGGTTTGCACCCGGATCGAGCGCCGGCGAGTCGAGAACGTACCGGGATTCGCCACCTGCGTTGAACGTGGTAGTCACGCCACAGGTTGCGCTCCCAATCCGCGCCTCGATGGTGGTGCCGGCTGCTGGCATTGCGCCATCAACCTTCACCGAGCCCACGAAGCGTGCCGGCGGGTTCGGGGGCGACTCTGCCGAGACGGTCGTGGCACTAAACGTGCCAGCCAGCCCGAAGAGTGCGACGCCGAGTACCGCGGCGAGCCACCCGCCACCGAGCAACTTCAGAACGTGCGTCATTGTTTGCTCCATTCCTGTCTGTACGGCCAATTCAACGTGCAACCCTCACGCTTCCCCGGATCCCCCCTCCCCGGAGGGAGAGGGAAACCGGTTGGCGAAAGGAGTCTTAGTTGACGTTAGACGCGATAGTCCAGGTGACGGACGACGGTCCAGTGATGGCGATCCAGTAAGCATCGCCGGTCGAAAGGCTCGTGAGGTCGTTCGCGCCAGGCACATTCACGCCGGACGGGAAGAACCCGAGCCACTGCTGAGCCGCGGCGTCCCAGCCGTAGATGGCTGTCACGCTGGCGGAGATGTCGTTACCACCCGGGTTCTTGCCGGCGTCGCCGGTGCCCTTGATGGCGTCGTTGACGGAGATGGCGTCGGCGCCAATCCAGGTGATGAGGCTCCAGCGGAAGCTCAGCGAGTAGCTGTGCGTGTTCGTCAGGTCGATGACCCGGTCGAACCCGATGTTGCCTTCATCGTCGTGAGCGATGGTCAGGACGTTCAGCACGCCGAGGAGGCTGTTGCTGACCTTGATCCAGGCCTGGCACTCATCCGTCTGGCCCTCAGCCGCGAGCGGGCTGAGCGGGAATTCGAGGATGCCGGACACGGCCGGGTTGTTGGCGGCCCACGAGTAGGTCGTCACGCCGGTCGCGAACTGCTTGCCATCGTTGATGGTCCCGCCGCCGCTCTGGAGGATGATGATGCCTTCACCGCTGTCGATGAGGAAGTCGACGTTCTCATCCGGGTCGCCGTTGTAGCGAGCGCCGAGCGAGCTGAAGTCGGTCTTGTCATCTTCAGAGGTCAGGACGCTGTGCAGGAGCACCGCGCCGGTCGTGCCGGCCGAGCAGAAGCCGTCGCGGTCCATGCCATGGAACACGATGTACTTGAACTGGTCGGTCTCGCCGTCTTCGACGGTCACGTCCTTGTAGCCGCCCCACGTCCAGTCGACGGTGGCCGCGTTGGAGAGGACCGGGAAGTGCTTGCCGCGGAAGTCCGGGTAGTCAACGGTAGCCGTGATGGTACCGGTGCCAACCTTGTCGCCCGGGGCGCAGTGCTTGCCACCGGCCAGGGTATTGGTCTGGCAGGCGGTCAGGACGGTCTTGAAGTCGCCGTTGGCGGCAACCATGGCTTCGCCGTGGTTGTCGGTGTAAACGACCAGGTCGCGAGCGATGGTGTTATCGCCGTAGGCGGTGCGGATGTAGGCCAGCTCGGTGCTGTCGGCGGCGGACAGTGCCTCGCCAATGCCAGCGCTGTTGGTGCCGACGCGGACTGCCTGCCAGAAGTTGTAGACACCGTCGCCGAGGCCACCCGGGCCGTCCGGTCCCCAGCTGTCCCAGAGGTAGCCGCCGCCGACCGCAACGGCCGGGATGAACGGGCTATCCGGGATGTTGGAGATGTAGAACGGGTTCGGGTACGTCTGGGTGCCAGCCGAAGCCACCGGGAGGGTGTTCGGCGTGCCCAGGTAGTACACGTCCTGCTTCAGGACCTGCTTCAGGAAGCCAGTCCCGCGGAGAGCGACGCTGACCATTGCCGGAGGCATCGGGGCGTCCCACATGTTGACATCCAGGTCACGGACAGCCGTGTCGCGGATGTTGTTCGGGTCGGAGTTGCTCAGCGCGGCGCCGCCAAACGTCGGGGCGAGCCCAACGATGTCGAGGAGGCTGAACGGACCTTCGAACGGCACGCCGGTCGGAGCGAGCACCGGAGTGCCGATGGCCGGGGCAGCCGCCAGCGGAGCGCTGACGACGAGGGCGTTACCGGTGCACGAGGCAGCGATGCCGGCCGGCGTAGCGCCGATGATCACCGGGGTCCCGAGCGTCAGGGCCGCGCAGGAGCTCACGGGGATCGGGAGAAGTGCACTACCGACACCTGTCGTGTTCGCCAGGATGGAGACACCACCTGCCGGAGCGGAGCTCCGCGATGCGGTCAGCACCAGGGCGTTCGACGAACAACTGGCGATCGTCATGGGGGTCGTAGCCTGATCGCTGAAGACCACCACACGACCGGCGACGAGGCTGGTGCAGCTAACCACCGAGATAGGCGAGCCAGCAGACCCAACGCCGGTGTTACCGGCAGCAACGGTGCCCACGGACGAGCCGGACACAACGGCGACGACCGTGTAACCGCCACCAGTCGGGCTGGTGAGGGCGCCCGCCGCGTTCGACGGCGAGGTCATGATGTCGTAGTACGGGCGGAACTGCTCGGCGGTGCCGGTTGCGGCAGTGCCGTCAGCATTGTCGGCCGGGCCACCCGCGAGGAGCGCCCAGTCGTTCGGCATCACCCAGCGGTCGGCCGGGAGGACGTTCAGCGGGTTGCTGTCGTCGCGGGCGCGGCCCGAGGGGTTGCTGTTGGTGAACCAGCCGGTGACACGCACGCGGACCAGGAGGTCCTTCGAGACGTTCCACTCGGCGGCGTTGTCGGCGTCGTCCTTGCTGGCGTCCCACGGGTTCGTGGGGGCAGTGGTTAGGGACGAGGTGTTGGCCCAGTCGTTGAAGAAGGAACCGTTGTGCGTGGGCTTGCTGAACTGGGTGGCGAGCGAGGTCGTCACGGTGTTCAGCTTCATGTAGTAGATGACGAAGGCGTGCTTCGTGGAGTTGCCCGCTGCGACCGGAGCCGCAGTGCCAGCCTGGACCTGATCGACGAACGCTTCGACATCGACCTGGCCCTGGTCTTCCGACTCATAGAGCACGCGGCTGATGCAGGAGCCATTCGGCTCGGCGATGATGTCATCGACATCGGTCTGGCTGCTGTCCTCGGCCTGGACCCAGACTGTCGCCTGGTCGCTGCCGTTGATCACCGCGCCGAAGCTCGGCAGGAAGTTACCAGGACCGGAGCCCTTCACGTACTGGACGCGGAACTGCTCGTTGGCGGCCTGGGTGTTGAACGCGCAGGCGCCCAGCGGAACCACAGAGTCGCTGCCGCCACCATCGGTGTCGCCAGCGGGGATGCGCCAGTCGTGCTCGAGGATGATGCGCTGGCCGGCCCAGGCAAGGAAGACCTGCTTGGCGGCGATCTGCGCAGCAAACTCGAAGCGGACCAGCTCGGTGACGATGATGCCGTCACCGCTGCCGAGAGGCCCGGGCTCATTGCCGCGAATGCGGATGGTCACAACCTGGCCCGGGGTGCACCCGGCAGGGTTGAACGTCGCATTCGGGGTATCGACCACGTTCCCAGAACCATCGAGCTTGGTCGGGCTGCTGGAGTTGACCGTGAGCGAACCACAGGCGCTGCTGCCGGTGGCGCGGTCAACGGTCCAGACAACGCCAGCCAGCGACGACACGCTTTCCTTCACGCCGGCGCTGTTGGTGTGGCTGCCGCGGAAGAGGTCGCTGATCACCACGGGCGTACCTGCGTAGGTACCGCTCGCCGGGTTGAGCGAGAGGCCCAGGGTCCGGGTGATGACCGGGGTCGTGGTGCTGTTGCCAGCGCCGGTGCCGGAGGAGCCACCCGACAGCGTTACTTCGCTGTCTTCGAGGCGGTTCCATTCCTTGATGATGCCAAGGCCGCTGCCCCAGAGGACGTTGTACTGAACGCCGTCAAGGCCGACGTAGAGGATGTTGATCGTCTGGTCGCCGGCATCAAGCGAGCGCCAGGTCACACACGTGCCGGACGAAGCGCCGACGGTCCGCGTGTCGATGACGACATCGCTGAAGGTCGGGTCCGTGTCGGCGGTCGAGGCGTAGCCGCCACCGTTGGTGACGACGATGTTCGACAGGGTGATGCCGACCGGCAGGATGACGCCATTGGTGCCATCTGTCGCGCAGATGGTGTGGGTCGAACCGCGGACGTTGCTGTTGATCTCCTGCTGGGCGATCACCGAGCCGTCGTCAGCGATGTGCCGGAGCACGGGCTGGACGTACGTAACGTTGTTGGCAGCGCCTACGGTCACACAGCCCACACTCGCGCCGAGGCCGGAGGCATGGACGCTAATGGTGACGGTAACACCCGGAGTGGCGTCGTCGACGAGGTTTGTGATGGTGTGAACGCCGGTGCCGGTATCAACGGCAGTGGTCGGAGTGTTCACCGGGGCGAACGCAACGTTGTTACCGGAGATGGTGACATCGCCGCCGACAGCGCCGCCGGAGCGGGCGTCGCCGCCCGTGGCGTCGGAGCAGTAGGTCACGCCAGCGGGAAGGGTGTAGCTGATGGACGCCGCACCACCCACAACGCCGGGCGTAACGGTGATCGAGCCGACACCCACGATGGTGTACCCGGCCGAGGCCGAGCTGGTGGCCGTGATGGTGCCATTGGTGGAGGTCGTAGTGGTCGCACCCGCGACTGCACCAAGCGTCCCCGTGGGAACGGTCGCCGTAACAGCGACGGTCGAATTGCCACCGGCGGCGGAGGTGCCGCCGAGGTTGCACTGGCCGGTTGTCGCGCCAGCGCTCGTCGACGTGTCGCCATCACCAACCGGGGTGCAAACCGTGGCGGTGATGGTGTAGCCCGCGGGCACATTCACGCGGACATATGAGCCGGCCGCGTTCAGGGTCGTGTCAAGGACCGCGGTGCCCGTGAAGGTCACGGACTGCGTCGAACCCTGCGCGAAGCTCGCAGTTACAGGGCTCTGCGTGGGCGGCGCAGGCGCAAGGGCCGGAGCGGCGGTAGTACCGCGCCACTGCGAGCCCAGGGTTGCCATGACCGCGAAGGCGGCGAGGATCGCGAGAAGCCACGCGATTCGCTTTCCGCCTACCGTCTGAGCAATTTCCTTACTCAAAATTGTTTACCTCTCCAGTCAAGGGGGCCGGTTTGGCCGTTGGCTGTTGGCCATTGGCTGTTGGCGGCCCGTTGGCTGATGGTTGGGGCTTTCGCCCACTGATGGTCGTTAATTGCGGGCCTTGCGGCCCTATCCGGATGCGCCCGGACTGCGGGCGTACGCTTCGAGGTGTTTTGCCGCCGAGAGGCCAAGAGCGCTAAGGGTTCGCCAAGATTTCCCAATAAAAGGTCTTCATGGCGGGTCCTTGGCGGTTCTCCGCGTTTTGGCGGTTTCCTCCTCGTTCGAGGTGTCTTGCCGCCGAGAGGCCAAGAGCGCTAAGGGTTCGCCAAGATTTCTTAAAGAGATCTCTATGGCGGGTTCCTTGGCGGTTCTCCGCGTCCTGGCGGTTTCCTCCTCGTTGGTGAGGTCGCCCGCTCGTCTGCCGCGTTGGCCTGGCGCTGGCTGGTGGCGGGTCCGGGCTTTCCCTCTGGTTCGAATTCGGGTCTCAGGTTCGTCTTCTCGTTGCTTTCCCCCTGGATGGACCGCCATGGCGCCAAGTTCGCGGAGGGTGCGCCAGGAGATTTTTTTGAAATCCTTGGCGGCCTTTGCGTGCTTTGCGTCCTCGGCGGTTAACTCCGCGCCGGGGTCAGCGCGAGATGCCACTCCCTCCTTTCAGGGAATAGAGATGAGCTCCGAAAGCCCGCTCAACATAAGAACGGGTTCCCATCCAGAGAGGAAGGGAACCCGGTTGAGCGGGCGAATTCGAGATACCGGCCGGAGTGGCCTGGTGGAGCTGTGTATTGGACAAAGAGCCTCCGGAGCAGGTTTGGACGCCATGCTCCCGCCCGGCCACGGGGGCCCGGCGTTGGTAAAGTCTTGCGAAAGGTACCGATGTGACCGGCAAGGGTCAATCCTCCCAATCCCAATGCACGGCATGGCCAGCCCT
>PQAJ01000075.1 GCA_003105185.1 Holophagae bacterium | reverse complement strand
GTGGTAGCATCGTCTCAGACCAATGACCACCCCACCTGGCACGCCCGGTGTCCGAGTCCGGCTGGGACTCCGATTCTGCTGTCCGGCAGCAGCTGCGATTGGGAGCAGACCACAGAAACGTCCTGCGGGAAGGAGCAACGCCATGCGAGCGCTGGTGATGCGCAGAGGTCAATCGGCGTGGCGGGCAATCGCCATCACCCTGCTGATGGCAACGACGGGCAGTGGCGCGGCGGCAGAGCCCAGGTCCGAGGAGGAGATCCTGGCCAGGATCCAGGCGCTCGACCTGCGCATCCAGCGGCGAATCGAGCTGGCGCGGCTCAACCTCGAGCGCGGCGCGCTCGATCGCTCGACGGTCGCGAGGGACGTCAGGCGGTTCAGCACCAACGTCGAAGCACTCGAGGCCGCCGTTCGCGGGCTCGCCCCTTCGGATCGCGGCGTGGTTGCCGCCAAGGTCCACGCGCTCGCGCTCGAGGTGACGAACCTCCGTCTCGCAGCCGAGGGCACCTTCGCCCCTGCCGCCGCGCAGAGGGCGAGCCGGGCGCATCGGGTCGGGCAGGCCAAGACAATGGCGCCACCGAACGACCTCTGCACACACGCGACCCTGGTCGTGATGGGTGGGGTGTACGTTGGCGACTCCAGCACCGCCACCAACGACGGGCAGGCATCCTGCGGAGCCTCGATGCTCTCGCCCGACGTCTGGTTCCGCTACGTCGCCGCCTCCTCAGGCCAGGTCGCCGTGGACACGCTCGGGTCCTCCTACGACACCGTGCTTTCGGTGCACGCGGCGTGTCCCGGCACGGTCGCCAATCAGCTCGAGTGCAACGACGACATCCAGGGGCTCCAGTCCGGCGTGTCGTTCTGGGCGGACGCCGGCCAGCAGTACCTGATCCGCCTGGCGGGCATGAACGGAGCCGTCGGCGCGTACCAGCTCTCGGTCGGCAGCCCGGGCACCATCAGCGGGGAGGTGACCCGCACGGACACCGGCGAGCCCGTCTACGGGGACATCGGCGTGTGGTCCGTCGCCGGCGCGAGCCTCGGGTATGGGTACATCTCCGCCGGCCAATACGTGGTGGACTGGCTGCCGTCAGGCACGTACTACCTCACCACCATTGCCTACCCTTACGGCATCCCGCTCCAGGACGAGCTGTGGGACGACATCCCCTGCCCGGGCGGTGCACCCGACGGCTGCAATCCGCTCACCGGCGATCCGCTGACCGTCACCGCCGGGGGTCACCTGGCCGGCGTCGACTTCGTCCTCGACGCCTGGGGGGGGATCAGCGGGACCGTCACCGACTCTGGAACCGGCAGCCCGGTGGCCGGCGCCTGGGTCAGGGTCTGGGACGGCAGTGGAAGCGAGGTCGCCTACGACTGGACAGCGGCCGACGGCCTCTACGAGATCCGCCTGGCCCAGCCCGGAACCTACTTCGTCACCGTCAGCGGCGACGGCTTCGACGACGTGCTCTACGACGGCATCCCCTGCCCTGGCGGCCCCCCCATCGGCTGCGATCCGGCCACCGGCACGCCGGTGCAGGTGGCACTCAACACCCTCACCGACGGCATCGACGTCGCCGTCGACACCCGAGGCCGCGTCGAGGGGACGGTTCGCGACTCGACGGGCAGCCCGCTCCCCTGGGCAAGCGTTGAGCTCTTCGCGTCGGACGGAAGCTACGCCGGATACACCTCCGCCGAGAGCGACGGCAGTTACGCCTTCGTCGGTCTCGGGGACGGCACCTACTTCCTCACTGCCGAGGAATGGGGCTACACCACGGTCCTCTACGATGGCATCCTCTGCCCCCCCGGATGCGACGTGACCGCCGGCACGCCGGTGGTGGTGAGCGGCGGCGGCTCGGTGGCCGGCGTGGACTTCGCCCTGGATCCGCTGGGCAGCATCTCCGGCGTGGTCCTCGAAACGCCGAGTGGGCCCAGCAACGACTGGGTCCCGGTCACCGTGTACAACGCCTCCGGCGCGGTCGCCGGCTCAACTGGCACCTACCCCGGCGACACCTACGCCGCGGAGGAGCTCTGGGCCGGGACCTACTTCGTGGTCGCCGGAGGGGAGTACCACCTGGCCGAGCTTTACGACGACCTGCCCTGCGCCCAGGGCTGCAATCCGCTGACCGGCACGCCGGTGCCCGTGGAGTTCGACCAGCAGACCTCCGGCATCGACTTCACCCTGGTTCCGAAGGGGTCGATCAGCGGCATGGTGGTCGACCAGGCGACCGGGGAGGAGATCCGGGTCGAGGTGGCGGTCTATGACCAGGCGGGCCACTACGCCGGCTCCGGGTTCTCGGGATACGGCGGCTACCGCGTCCCCGGGCTCGCCGACGGGACCTACTTCGTCGTCATCGCTAACTCCTCGTGGGCGGAGCACCTGGAGGAGCTGTACGACGACCTGCCGTGCTGGGGAGGTCCGCCCGAGGGCTGCAACCCCACCTCCGGAACCCCGGTGGCGGCCGCGGCCGGCTCCCCCACGGCCGGGGTCGACTTCGCCCTGCTGCGGCGGGGCGAGATCACGGGGACCGTGCTGGACGCCGGGGGCGGCTCGCCGGGCTACGGATATGTATACGTCGTGGACGCGGCTGGCAACGAGGTCGCCAACGGCTGGTGGAGCGAGTACGAGCCCACCTACACCGCCAGCGGCCTGGCGCCAGGCAGCTACTTCGCCATCGCCGACTCGGACTCCTCGCACCGAGACGAGGTGTGGCAGGACCTGCCGTGTGACGGAGAGTACCCGGAGCACTGCAGCCACGCATCCGGCACCCCCGTCGAGGTCCCTGTCGGGGGCGTCGTGAGCGGCATCGACTTCACCCTCGATCGCCTCGCAGCGATGCGGGGTGTGGTCCTCGACCAGACCTCCGGTGAACCGCTTTCGTCCGTCGATGTGGCGGTCTACACCGCCAGCGGGTCCCGCCTCGGATCCGTCTGGTCGTCCAGCAGCGGCGAGTGGGAGTGGGACGGCGCCTGGCCGGGCGTCTTCTTCGCCGTCACCGACAACGCAGGCCCCAGCCATTTCGACCAGCTCTTCGACGGCATCCCCTGCCCCGGAGGGCCCGGCGTGGGCTGCAGCCCCAGCGCGGGAACACCGATTCCGCTCACCTACAACAGCGTGACCACCGGCGTCGACTTTCATCTGCCGCGGTCCGGAGGCATCGCCGGGAGGGTGGTCGGCGAGCCGAGCGGCGCCCCGATCTCCGGCCTGTCCTTGACCGTCTGGGACAGCGCCCGAACCCTCGTGGCCCAGGCCTGGACCGACTCCAGCGGCTCCTACGAGCTGCGGGGCCTGGCGACCGGCACCTACTTCGTCGCGACCGCCAGCGGCTCCTGGGACGGGCTGCTCGACGAGCTGTTCGACAACATTCCGTGCCTCTGGGGGCCACCGGAGGGTTGCGACCCGACCAAAGGGACGCCGATTGCCGTCGTCGAGGGCGCGATCACCCGCTTCGTCGACTTCGCCCTCCAGCCATGGGGAAGAGAGGGGATTGCCGGAACGGTGACCGAGCAGGGCGGCGGTGGGCCGGTCGGGGGGGTGGCGATCGACTTCTGGGACAGTTACGGGGAGTGGAGAGGCGCCACCATGAGCGGAGCGTCCGGCGCGTACGTTGTCGAGCTCTCGCCTGGGACCTACCGGGTGTCGACCGACAACCCCTTCGGCTACCTCAACGAGCTGTTCGACGACATCCCCTGCCCGGGAGGGTCGGCGTACAGCGGCGCCTGCGATCCTCTCCTCGGCGACCCGGTCGTGGTGACCGAGGATGCGGTCATCGGCGCCATCGACTTCGCCCTCGAACCGCAGCTCCCGTTCGCCGACGGCTTCGAGTCGGGGACCACGGAGGCGTGGTCGCTCACCGTCCCATAGGGGCACGGCTGAGGCACCGTCGACAGTCGGTTGCGCTGGCCCCACGCGGGCCTGCGTGACCGTATACTCGTGACGGGGAGCCCATGAGCGCCACGCCACAGCGGATCCTCTGCGCGACCGACTTCTCGCCCACCGGAGAGCGGGCGCAGCAGGCGGCGGCCGCCCTGGCGGGGAGATTCGGTGCCGAGCTGCACCTGCTCCACGTCCAGGTACTGCTCGACGACCCGCACCTCGCGGAGGAGCGGCGCGACGAGATCCAGCGGCTGCTCGCCACCGCCGATAGCGAGCGGCGGCTGGCGTTGGAGGCGGCCGCGCACGGCCAGACGGACCCGGCCCGCTGCCACGTCGTCCCGGCCTCAAGCGCGGCCGATGGAATCGTCAGGACGTGCACCCAGCTGAGCTGCGACCTGATCGTGCTCGGGACCCACGGGCGCCGTGGCCTCAGCCACCTGCTGCTGGGCTCGGTCGCCGAGCGAGTGGTGCGCACCGCCCCCGTCCCGGTCCTCACCGTTCGCCTCGACGCACCGGTTCCCGACCATGGGACCTCGCGCATCCTGGTCCCCCATGACTTCTCCGAGCACTCGGCCGCGGCGGTGCGGGTTGCGGCCGAATGGGCCGGCGACGCCGATGCCGAGCTCACCCTGCTGCACGTGGTCGAGCCCGTCGTCTACCCCGAGTTCTACTCCGCGGACCTGATCCCCGACCAGCTGATCGGCCGGCTCCGCGACCGCTCGCAGGCGGCGCTCGACGAGGCCGCGACCGGGCTGCGCGGCGGCGCCGGCGCCCGCACCAAGGTCGTGGTGGGCCGCGCCGGCGACAGCATCGCCGCGGAGGCGCAGCCGGGAGCGTACGACCTCGTGGTGATGGGGACCCGCGGCCTGTCGGCCATCGAGCACCTGCTGCTGGGCTCGGTCGCCGAGAGCGTCCTGCGCCGGTGCCCGGTCCCGCTGCTGACGGTGCGGAAGTAGGCGATGGACCGGCCGCCGGACAGTGCCGCCCCGGCCGGCGACCGGTTCGCGACGCAGGCCGACAGCCGCCGCGATCAGCCGACCTCCCAGTCAGAGCCGACGCGAGGCATCGAGCTGGTGGTCGGGCTCGGCAACCCGGGGCCTCGCTACGCCGCGACACGCCACAACCTCGGCTTCCTGGTGGTCGACGAGCTGGCGAGGCGGCACGCCGCCGACCGCTGGGCACGGTTCCCGCTGTGCGAGCTCACGTCGGCGCGGTTCGGATCGCGGCTGCTGCTCGCCAAGCCGCTCACCTTCATGAACCGATCCGGCGCCGCGCTGGCGTGGCTGCTCGACCACCTCGAGCTCGACCTTGGCCAGGCGCTGGTCGTGGCCGATGATGTCGACCTGAGCCTCGGCGTGCTCCGGCTGCGGCGCGCGGGCAGCGCGGGGACCCACAACGGCCTGCGCGACGTCTGCGAGCGTGTCGGCACTGCCTTCCCGAGGCTCCGCCTCGGTGTCCGCGGCCAGCACCCGTGGCAGGACCTCGCCGACTACGTGCTGTCGCCCTTCACCGCCGACGAGCAGCCGATCGTCCGCCAGCTGGTGGAACGCGCCGCCGACGCCGTGGAGTGGGCGCTTCGCGACGGCCTTGAGCCCGCGATGCGCCGCTTCAACGGACCGGCGTCCGCCCTCCCGGATGGACGATGAGACCAAAGGCCGCCGTGGCCGGCCCACGGCGGCCCACGAGGCCTGTGCTACTCGCTCTCTTCGGTCGCGACCTTGCCCTTGCGGATGACCTCGGGCTCTGCCGCCTCGGTGATCACCAGGCCGCCAGCCGGCGCCGCCTCGGCCTCGGCCGGAGCCAACCTCGGCGTCTCGACCACCACCACCATGCGGTGCGCGTCCTCGAGGAAGCGCCCGCTCGGCGGCAGCATGCTCTCGAGATCGGCAACGCTGAGATGCTGCCCGACGTCGAGGTTCGAGATGTCGATGGTGAACTTCTCGAACATGTCGCGGGGCAGGACCTCGATCTGGAGTTCGCGCGAGATGAAGTCGATGCGACCGCCGTGGCGGACGCCGACGCAGTCACCCTTGAGCTCGACTGGCATGCGGACGTGGATCTTGTGCCCGGCTGTGATGCGGATGAAGTCGATGTGAGTGAAGCGGCCCGAGATCGGGTCTTTCTGGATCTCACGGATCATCGCCCGGCGCTCGTCCTTGGTGCCCTCGACCTTGAGCAGGAAGATGGTGTGGTCGCCGCCCTTGCGCTTGAGCAGCTCGCGCAGCGAGTGCTCTTCGACGCTGATCGACAACGGCGGTTTGTCGCCGCCGTACAGCACCGCCGGAATCCGGCCTTCCCGCCGCAGCTTGCGCGCCGCGCCCTTGCCCTGATCGGATCGTTGCTCGACAGTCATCACGATTTCGTTGCTCTCGGTCATGTCACGAATCTCCTTCGGTGCACCTATACGAACAGACTTGAAACCGACGCGCCCTCGTGGATGCGGCGGATGGCCTCGCCGAGCAGCACGGCCAGCGAAAGCTGCTCGACCTTCGGGCACCGCGCCGCCTCCGCGCTGAGCGGGAGGGTGTCGGTCACCATCACCTTCTCGATGTTGCTCGAACTGATCCGGGCGATCGACTGCCCCGAGAAGACGGGGTGGACAGCGGCCGCGTACACGCTGCGCGCCCCCCGGTCGATCAGCGCCTCAGCGGAGCGGACCAGCGTCCCGGCGGTGTCGATGATGTCGTCCACGATCACGCAGTCGCAGCCCTGAACCGACCCGATCACGTTCATGATCTCGGCCTTGTTGGCCTCGGGCCGCCGTTTGTCCATGATCGCCAGATCCGCCTCGAGCCGCTTCGCAAACGCTCGCGCCCGCTCGACGCCGCCAGCGTCCGGCGACACGATGACCAGCTGCTCGAGGTTCTTGCGCCGGATCGCCGAGATCAGGACCGGGGCCGCGTACAGGTGGTCGACCGGGATGTCGAAAAAGCCCTGGATCTGGGCGGCGTGGAGGTCGATCGTCAGCAATCGTCCGGCGCCTGCGGTGGTGATGAGGTTGGCGATCAGCTTGGCCGTGATCGGCACCCTCGGCTTGTCCTTGCGGTCCTGCCGCGCATACCCGAGATAGGGAATGACGACGCAGAGGCGCGCGGGTGACGACCTGCGGAACGCGTCGAGCATGATCAGCAGCTCGATGAGGGACTCATTCGGCGGGTTGCCGGTCGGCTGGACGATGAACACGTCGGCGCCGCGGACGTTGTCCTCGATCTGGCAGTAGATCTCGCCGTCGGAGAAGTTTCCCAGACGGAGGGCCCCCATCTCGGTCTGCAGGTAGCCGCAGATCGCCTCAGTCAGGGGAATGTTGGTTCGCCCCGAGAAGATGAAGAGCGGGTTTTCCTTCAACATCTGCCTGTCCGTTTCCTGGCTGGGGCGGCAGGATTCGAACCTGCGAATGCCGGTTCCAAAGACCGGTGGCTTACCGCTTGCCGACGCCCCAAGCGTCGCTCAGTATAGCCCAACACGGTCCGTGAATCCGCGCCGCCCGCCGAACCGGCGATCACTCCTTCTCCTCCTCCGCGGCCTCCGATTCGGCGGTCCAGAAGTCGTCGGCGAACAGCTTCGCGGCCAGGCGGTCGATGACCGACGGTTCGTCCTGCTTGCGTGCGGCGCTGTCGGTCTGGACAGGCACCGCGAGCGCCGCAACTGCCTTTTCGTACTCGGCGAGCACGCGTTCCTCGATCTCCTTGCGGGTCTCGCTCTTCAGCGGGTGGGCGATGTCCCGCATCTGCCCGTTGCGGGCCTTGCGGGCGGGCATCGACACGAAGCACTCGCCCTCGCGGCCTTCGACGACCCGCAGGTCGTTGATGATGAAGCAGTCGTCGATCACGATGCTGGCAAAAGCGCGGATCTTGCCGCCCTTCGCCGGGCTGATGCGAACCTCTGTCACCTTCATCTCAAGACCTCCTCGGACTGTCGGCGAGGCGCCCTACCTTAGCCTCCAGGCCGGGCCGGGTCAACCTCGGCCGGGCCCAGCCAGAGACGTCGCAGTCACGGCGGGCCGCCGGCGAGGGCGCCGCACGGGGGCAGCCGGGGCTCGTCGGGAAGGCCGTTGCCGCCGTCCCACTCGAGCCGCACCAGCTCGAGCTCGGCCCAGCCGCGCTGTGCGCCCTCGATCCGCACGGTGCCCGGGACCGATCCGCTGTGTCCGCGCAGCAGCACTCGCCAGCCGGCCTCGCCGGTCGGCGTGAGCTCGTCGACCGCCGTCACCCGCCACGGATCGGGAGCGACGGTGACCAGCGCGCTCCACTGGTCGCCGGTGATCTCGAGCCGCCCGTCCGCCCGCTCGACCACGCGATCGCCAGCGACCGCCGGCAGACGGCCGCCGAGCAGACGCACCGCCTCCGGCAGCGGCATCGCCGTGACACCGAGGCCGCCAACGGCGTCCTCGGCGCCGCGCCAGCAGCCGTCACGGAGGTCGTAGACGCGCGTCGGCTGGCCCGCGGCCCACGCCGTCACCGACACCGCGCCGCCGAACGGCTCGCTGATCGTCATCCGCCCGTCTCCGCCGACCGCCAGCACGGCGAGCCGCAGCGCGCCTGACGACCGTACCTGCAGGTGGTAGAGGGCCGCCAGGTCGCCCGACAGCGGCCCGGACAGCGCCTGGCGGGCGTCGGCAAGGGCGGCCGCATCGAGCGCCGGCAGTCCGGCCGCGCTCCGGCACCCTGCGCCCGCCATCACGCCGGCGACCATGAGGAGTGCGGCCAGCCACTGCGGCCGACGGCGCCGCCAGCGGCCGGGCCGCCGCCGACGGTCAGCGGGCATCGTCGAGGCTGTCGAGCAGCTCACTGACGTGCTCCGGGTGCTCGCAGCCCGCGGCGAGCGCCTGGCGCAGCAGCAGGCGGGCCTCATCAGCCTCCCCCTTGCGCAGCAGGACCTCGCCGAGGTGGGACAGCACCGTGCCGTCGGTCCCGCCGAGCTCGACCGCCCGGCGCAGCCAGTGCTCGGCCTGGCCGAGGTCGCCGAGCCGGTAGTAGACCCAGCCCAGGGAGTCGAGGTAGGCGGCGTTCTCCGGCTCGGCCGTGACCGCCCGCGAGATCAGCTCGAGGGCCTCCTCGAGGCGGGTGTCCCGGTCGGCCCAGGCGTAGCCCAGGTAGTTGGCCGTCGCGTCATCCCCAGCGTCGCTCTCCAACAGCTCGAGGAACAGCGGCTCCGCCTCGTCGAACCGCCCGAGCCGTTCGAGGGCGCCGGCGCGCGCGAACACGAGGTTGCGATCTCCCGGCAGCCGGTCGCTTGCCCGTTGCGCCTCGAGCGCCACGTCATTCCAGCGCTCGACGCGCTGCAGCACCCCAAGGCCGATCAGCACGTTGCGTGGGTCGTCGGAGTCGAGCAGCGGCCGCAGCATCGACCGACCGCGCTCGTCGCCCAGGCGAAGACGGAACTCCGCCTCGTAGGCGCGCGCCTCCAGCTGTGGCCGGCCGCTGAGCCTCGGCTGCAGGCGCAGCAGCGCCGCGACGCCCTCCTGCCAGTCCTCGTCTCTGCGGTAGCTCTCGGCGAGCAGGAACGCCAGCTCGCTGCCCGAATCGCCGGGATCGACGATGCGTTCCAGCCACTCGCGGGCCCTTCCCGAGCTGCCGGCCACGAGCTCGACGCGCGCTGCGGCGAGGGCAACGCGCACCGCCTGCCTCGAGGCGGCGTCCTCCTCGACCACCTCCCAGGCGCGCTCGATCCACTGCCGGGCCTCGTCCGGCTTGCCGGTGTTGGCAGTGGCCCACGCCAGCGCGAGCAGGACGTCGAGGTTGTTGCGGTCCTTGCGCTCGAGCTCGCGCAGGCGTGCCGTCGCCTCGTTCCAGCGGCCGAGCTGTACCAGCAGGTAGGCCTCGAGGTCCAGCGCACGCGGCGAGTCCGGGGCGATGCGAAGCACTCGCTGCACCGCCTGCAGGGCCTCGGCGGGACGCCCGCCCTCATAGAGCAGGGACGCCGCCCGCAGCAGCTGGTCGAGGTCCCGGTCGGTGAGCCAGGTCAGCATCGCCTCGCCGGCCTCACCAGGGCGGCCGAGATCGACGAGCAGCTGGACCAGGTTCTCGCGGCAGTCGACGCCGCCGGTGAACTCGGCGGTGGCGCACTCGGCGTAGACCTCAACCGCATCTTCCGGACGGCCGAGCTGGCGGAGCAGGCCGGCATGGAAGGCGGCGAGCTGCGGGCTGCCGCCGCGGTTCCTGCGCAGCCTCGCCACGATCTCCTCGGCCTCCGCGGTGCGGCCCTGGCGGTGGAGCACCTGGGCCAGCGCGAGCTGCAGGCTGGGGTCGTCGTCGCGCTCGGACAGCGCCGAGCGCAGCGTCGTCTCTGCCCGCGGGAGCAGCGTCGAGTCCCTCACCGAGCTCTGCGCGAGCGCCAGGCCGAGGACCCTCTTCCCGTACCAGTCGAGGTCATCGACCGACCCCAGCACCTCCACCGCGCGGTCGGTCATTCCGAGGTCGACCAGCAGCGACGCGAAGCGAATCCGGATCTCCACCACCTCGGGGTCGGCCGCGAGCGCCCTCTCGTAGGCCGCCACCGCCTCCCGGTAGAGGCCGCCCGACTCCAGGATCCTGGCTTCGAGGAAGGCCTCGAGACCCGGATGCGGCGGCGCGGAGGAGGCGTCCTGCGCGAACGCACCCGCAGCGGGCCAGAGGGCCAGCGCAACAATCATGAATACGATTCGAGTTCGATGCATGTCGTTCCGTTCGTTTCGCGAGCCGGCCAAAAGCCCCGCCCGGGCGCGGGGGCCCAGCGGACCGGCGCGCCGAGTGTACAACCCCGGAAGCCCTCCGGCGATTCTCGGGCGTTGCCGGCCCCGATCGCGGTGGTGCTACAATCACCGCCCGATGCCGCCGGTCGACGAAGCTCCAGGAACTCTTTTCTCCAATGTCGTGTTCGATGACCTCGACCTCGCGCAGCCGCTGCGGCAGGCCATCGCGGAGCTCGGCTTCGTCCAGCTCACCCAGGTCCAGGCCGCGGTGCTGCCGCTGTCGCTGGTCGGCCGCGACGTCGTGGCCCAGGCCCAAACCGGCTCCGGCAAGACCGCCGCCTACCTGCTGACGATCTTCTCGCACCTCCTCGCCCACCCCCGGCAGAGCCCGCCCGAGGTGCCGCGGGCCCTGATCGTGGCGCCGACCCGCGAGCTCGCCGTGCAGATCGCCGGCGATGCGGAGAAGCTGGGCCGCCACTGTGATCTCAAAGTCCACGTCGTGTTCGGAGGTCTCGACTACCGCAAGCAGCGCGATGTGCTGGCGGCGGGTACTGACGTGCTCATCGGCACGCCGGGGCGGCTGATCGACTACCACCAGCAGCACGCCTACTCGCTGCGCTCGACCGAGGTGGTGGTGATCGACGAGTGCGACCGGCTGTTCGACATGGGGTTTGCGGAGGACCTGCGCTGGATCCTTCGCCGGCTCCCGGCTCCCGACGCGCGCCAGTCGCTGATGTTCACGGCGACGCTGTCATCGCGGGTGATGGCCCTCGGGTGGCGGCAGATGCACGACCCCACCGAGATCATCATCCACCCCGAGCAGCTGACCCCGGACACTATCCGGCAGGAGCTGTACCACGTCGCTTCCCGGGAGAAGATGGCGCTGCTGATCGGCCTGCTGGAGCGCGAAGGCGGCACCCGCACCATGATCTTCGTCAACACCCGGCACGGCGCTCGGCGCCTGGTCGAGGAGCTGCACCGCGACGGGTACACCGCCCGCGCCCTCACCGGCAACGTCATGCAGACCAAGCGCTTGCGCGTGCTCGACGACTTCCGCGACGGCGCCCTGCCGATCCTGGTCGCGACCGATGTGGCGAGCCGGGGGTTGCACATCGAGGGCGTCAGCCACGTCATCAACTACGACCTGCCGCAGGACCCCGAGGACTACGTCCACCGGATCGGCCGCACGGCCAGGGTCGGCGCCAAGGGCACGGCGCTCAGCCTGGCGTGCGAGGATTACGTGTACTCCCTCGACGCCATCCACAAGTACATCGGCTACCAGATCCCGGTCGCCTTCGCCGATGACAGCCTGTACCGCCACGCAAAGGCGCCCGAGGAGCGGCACCTGATCCGCCCGCGAGCGCCACACCGGGCCGCCAAGCACCCGGGAGGCGACGACGCCATCGCGGCGCCGGTCTCCAAGACACCGGAGCGGTCGGCGCGTCGGCGGCGCCGGCGGCGGCGCGGCGCGCCCGGCGCCAAGGCCGGCGACCCGCCGCCGGGAGCCGGTCCCGAGAGCTGAGGCGTCACCTCGGGCCGAGGCGCAGCTCCGGAGGATTGTCGTCGGACCAGTCGGGCAGCACCGGCCCGGGGCGCGCCGGGTCGCACCAGACCAGGTCGCGCGGCGGCGAGACGAGCTCGAGGGTCCTCGCGACGACCAGTTCATCGACGTCCACCACCAGGATGCTGCCCGGGTCGAGAGCAACCGCCAGCTGACGCTCGTCGGGCGCGATCGCGAGCCGGACCGGGGTGCCCGGCAACGGCAGCGCGCGCTCCTTCTTGACCTTGAGCCCCCCATCGGTCGGCTTCAGCTTCCAGACCTTGAGCTCGCCGCTCGTTCCGTCAGCGGCTGCGGCGACCGCGGCCAGCTCGCCCCGCGAGTCGAGGTAGGCGACGTCGCGAACCCCGCCCCCCATCTCCAGCGACCCGACCGGCGTCAGGGTCGCCGGCAGCACCAGCTCGACCGTTCCCGACGACGCGTCGGCGAACGCGAGCAGCCCGAGCGCTCGCGACAGCGCGAACCGCCGCACGTCGCCGGCCAGCTCGCGCCGGAACACGACCTGCCGCGTCGCCAGGTCGACCGCGTGCAGCGTCGCGGCGCCGTTGCCGTCGGGGCCGCGCTCGAGCACCAGCAGGACGGTGTCGGACACCATCTCCACCTGCCACGGGTAGCGGATCCCGGCTGCCATCCGCGTCATGACGGCCCGCTCCGGGTAGCTGACCAGCAGCACGTCGTCGGCCACCACGACGTAGCGATCGCCGGCCGGCGCGAAGTGCGGCATGGTCACGCCGTCGAAGCGGTCCGCGACCTGGCCCGTCCTGAGGTCGATCACGGTGGTGCGGCCGTTGACCAGGTCAGGAGCGAACAGCGCTCCGCCGGGAGCCTCATAGAGCCAGCCCACGGGTCCGGTCTCGAACTGGGTCACCTGGGGTCCCAGCGGCTCGGCCAGCACCACGGTCTCGCCCGCCGAAGCCGCGAGCAGGCCCAGCGGCTGGGGCGGGTCCTTGGCGAGGGCCAGGGGCGCGATCAGGAGGGCAGCACCGACGACAGGCGCGACTCGTCGTGTCATGGGTCAAGGGTAGCGCACACGGAACCCGGTGGGGCGCCGTGCCCCTGCTCGCCCTCGTGCCCGCCTCCGTCTCCGTGCCCGTGTACGCTCGTCCGCTCCATCCTCGAGAGCGCTTCGCGCCGATTCTCCGGAGGCGCTCCCCGAGGTGACTCGCGGCCGGCGGCCGCSGTGACCAGCCKTCACCAGCGGGTGGCCGTAGGCCGCAMGCTRBYDCGGCCACGGCCACAGCCGCTGCCGTCGGCAGGTTGCCACCTTTGGCGATTTCAGGTCTCGARCACCTGTTGAGGAGGAACGTCGTCCCGAAATCGCCTAAGATGGCACGCCCGCAGGACGCCCTCTCCTCGTACTCGCCTCGCATCACAGGCGCGAAAGCGGGATGGAACGGCCCCTTACCCTCAAGCCCCATGCCATACTCGCACGATGGGCGCCCTCACCGCCGCCCTCAAGCAGCGCGCTCTCGCCGAGGGCTTCGATCTGGTCGGCGTCGCCGTCGCCAACGCAGCCCGCACCGCGCCCGCGCTGCAGAGCTGGCTCGCCGCCGGCCGCCACGGCGGGATGTCATGGATGGAACGCAGCGCCGAGCAGCGGAGCGATCCTCGCCACCTCCTGCCCGGCTGCCGGTCGGTGATGGCGGTGGCCATGAGCTACCGAACCAGTTACGAGACCTCCCTCATCGCCGTCGGGGCCCGCGATGGCCGGGTCTGGGTCTCGCGATACGCCTGGGGCCGCGACTACCACACCGTGCTGCGAAGCCGGCTGGTCCGGCTCGGCAGGTGGCTTCAGGCGGAGCGTCCAGAGGCCGGCTGGAAGGTCTGTGTCGACACCGCGCCGGTGCTCGAGCGCGAGTGGGCGGCGCGCGCCGGGCTGGGGTGGATCGGAAAAAACACCAGCCTGCTCAACCGCCGGCTCGGCTCGGAGCTGTTCCTCGGCGTGCTGCTGACCACCGTCGAACTCATGCCGGACACCCCGGCAAGCGACCACTGCGGTCGCTGCACGGCCTGCCTTGACGCGTGCCCCACCGGCGCCTTTCCCGAGCCGCAGGTGCTCGACGCGCGGCGCTGCATCGCCTACCTGACGATCGAGCACCGCGGGCCGGTGCAGGAGCAGCTGCGTTCGGCCGTGGGGCCGATGGTCGCCGGCTGCGACATCTGCCAGGAGGTCTGTCCCTGGACCCGCACGGCGCCGACCGATCTCCACGCCGAGTTCGCCCCGGCGCCGCACCGCCTGCGCCCGGCGCTGGCCGACCTCGAGGCCCTCGACGAGAAGGGATTCCGCGGCTGGCGACAGGGCAGTGCCCTGCGCCGGATCCCCTACGACCAGTTTCGGCACAGCCTGGCCGTCGTCCGCGCGAACCTCGAGCGTCGGGGGAAGGACTGACGGGTCGGGCGCCGCGCCTGGAGCGGTCCGAGGTGGCTACTTCTTCAGCGGCCGCAGCACCATCGTCAGGTCCCGACCCTCCAGCTCCTTCGAGGGCTCACGCTCCATCTTGGCGGCGTCCTGCAGGCTCTCGTAGACCCGGCGGAGCAGCTCGTAGCCGTTCTCCGGTCGCCGCATCTCGCGCATCCGGAACATGATGGTCACCTTGACGTGCTTGCCCTGCTCGAGGAACTCCCGAGCTTTGCGCGTCTTGGTCTCGAAGTCGTGGATGTTAATGTTGGGTCGGTACTTGACCTCTTTGAGGTCAACCTGGTGCTGCTGCTTCTTGGCCTCGCGCGCCTTTTTCTCCTGCTCGTAGCGAAAGCGCCCGTAGTCCATGATCTTGCACACGATCGGCCGTGAGGTCGCGGCCACCTCGACCAGGTCGAGGCCCTTCTCGCGTGCGCGCTGGAGCGCCTCGTCGACCGAGACAACCCCAACCTGGTTGCCTTCGTCGTCGATGAGACGAACTGGAGAGAGTCGAATCCGTTCATTGATGCGCACCTGCGGCGCATCTGGGTCGTCACGAAATGCGTACTTCCGAATGTCCAACCTCCTTTGGTTGTGGGTTTCTGATGAGTCCCTTCAGTCCTTCCTGAATAGGATGCCCATCCTCCCAGGGAAGTATAACAAAGCGGGTCGTGCAAGGTGGGGGGATCCTCAACACCCATCTCCGTGCCCGTCTCCGCACCCGGGGCCGAGGCAAGTACGAGAAGAGGGCGTCCTGCGGGCGTGC
>PQAJ01000074.1 GCA_003105185.1 Holophagae bacterium | reverse complement strand
AAAAAACGACCCCGCCGGGAGGGGACCGGCGGGGGAAGGAAGGAGGAGGAGTCACGATGCGATGCGTTGCTTCGTGTCTCGCCCATGTTTACGGACCGACCCGGGTGGGTGTTTAGGCCCGTCTCCGCCTCCGTGTCCCTCCCCGCCTCCGGTGAGCTGGCCACTCGCTCCGCCCGCTTCCCCGTCCGCTTCCGCGCCCGCAACCCACTCCAATCGGGTTTCGTCACGTTGTGCGAACCGCATTGAATTGAACCAGCAGTACCGATGGTTGACGGCCGAACCCTGGGCCAGGAGCAAACCCGGACAGGGGCAAGCGCACGGAAACGGGCACGGGCGCAGTTGCGGCGACCAGCAGCGCATGGGGCGATGCGCCGGCATCAATCGCTTGCACGGCCCAGCGGCCCGTGACGGCAGGTAGAATGTGCCGAGTCGTCCGCCGGAGGCCATAGCGTGAGGTTCGTCGCCAGCCTGCTCCTGCTCGCCGCTCAGGCCGGCGCACCTGCAGAGCCCGTTCCGGTGGGGCTGCCGCTGACCGGCGCCGAGGCCGAGCGCTTTCTCGCGACCGCGACGGTCGTCGACCTCGAAAAGTACCAGTCCCTGGGCATCACGCACCCGCGTCGCGCCATCCTGAGCGACGGCCAGCGGACGCTGCGGGCCGTGTTCAAGGACATCGAGGAGACCCACGACCGGGAGCAGCTGTCCACCGGCCAGTGGCTGCTCAACCTCAAGGACTCGTACAAGCACGAGATCGCGGCCTACCAGCTCAGCGAGCTGCTGGGCCTCGGCCTCGTGCCGCCGTGCATCGAGCGCCGGATCGAGGGCGACATCGGCTCGCTCTGCCTGTGGATCGAAGGCTCGACGACCGAGGCCGAGCGCGCCAAAGCCGAGACGGTCCCACCGAACGTCGTGGCCTACAACGATCAGATGCACGACATCAAGCTGTTCATGCAGCTGACCTGGGACACCGACTACAACAACGTCGCCAACATCCTGATCGGCCCGGACTGGAAGCTCTACAAGGTCGACTCGAGCCGCGCCTTCCGACAGTCCGACACGCTGCGCCGCGAGGATGCCTTGATGCGCTTCCGGAGGCGCACGCTCAACGCCCTCGAATCGCTGACGCGCGAGCGCATGGACGCGTCCCTGGGACCGTGGATCTCCGAGGGCCAGCTCGACGGCCTCTGGCAGCGCCGCTGCCGAATCCTCGAGCTCGCCCGCGAGCGGGTGGCCCGCCAGGGCGAAGCGGCCGTCCTCTACGACTGACCCTGATCAGTCCCGGCTCCCGCCGCCGAGCAGGCCAGCCCGGAACAGGAAGTACAGCAGGGTCATCAGGGTCGACACGGCTGCCGCGACGTAGGTCAGCGCGGCCGCATTGAGCACCTTGTCCACGCCCTCGCGCTCGCGCTCGGTGACGATGCCRTACTGGGTGACCAGGGCCTTCGCGCGCCTGGAGGCGTCGAACTCCACCGGCAGGGTGACGATCTGAAAGAGCAGCACCGCCGAGAACAGCACCGCGCCGACGATCACCATGTTGACCGAGCTCAGGAGCAGRCCCCCGAGCATCACGAAGTAGCCCAGGGTCGAGCCGATCTTGGCAGTCGGCACGAGCGCCGACCGGATGCCGAGGGCCTTGTAGCCGACCGCGTGCTGGATGGCGTGTCCGGCCTCGTGGCAGGCGACCCCAACGGCGGCCACCGAGCGCGACCCGTAGACCGCCTCGGACAGGTTCAGAGACTTGTCGAGCGGGTTGTAGTGGTCGCTGAGGATCCCACGGGTGGCGGCGATCGAGACGTCGCCGATCCCGGCGCCGTCGAGCAGGCGCTGGGCGGCCTGGGCGCCAGTCAGCCCGGTCGCGACCGCGACCTTCGAGTACTTGTTGAAGTTGTGCTTGGTCATGAAGCTGGCCCACAACGACAGCAGCAGGGCCGGCGCAATGAACACGAAGTAGATGGGATCGAAGTACATGCCGATTTCCTCCAACGATGGACGCAGAACAGCGTCCGGATCGCACCGCACCACATAACAGCGGCGCCGAGCGAATTCTTCTCGGATTCTAGCGCGGAGGCGTTGACACGAGGCTCGCATGAATGTATTAATACACTAGGACAATAGAACACTAGGACATCCGGCGGAGGAACCCGTGGCCATCCAGTTCGAGCTCGACCTCAAGAGCGGCGTCCCCTTCTACCGCCAGATCATCGACCGGGTGAGGAGCGCCATCGCCACCGGCGAGGTCGGCCCCGGCGACCGGCTGCCCACCGTGCGCCAGCTCGCCGTCGACCTGTCCATCAACCCCAACACCGTCGGCCGCGCCTACACCGAGCTCGAGCTGACCGGCCTGGTGGAGACCCAGATGGGCTCCGGCACTTTCGTCGGCCAGCGCGAGGTGCGGCGCGACGACGTCGAGCGCCGACGCCTGCTCGACCAGCATTGCCAGGAGTTCCTGTCGCGGGTCTCAACCCACGGCTTCACCATCGACGACGTGCTCGACGCGCTGTCGGCACGGCGCAAGCGCTGACCAAGGAGGAAACCATGGGCTCGATGGTGATCGTGCCGTCGACCGCGGTCGAAACGATGGGCCTCGGCGCGATGGGCGGACTGACCGCGTTCGACCGCATCCTCGGCCCCGAGAGCCGGGAGCCCGACGCGGAGGCAGGTGACGATGAAAGCCAGGACGGCTGAGCCGCTGATCGCTGCGCTCCTGATCCTGCTGGCCGCCCTGCTCGTGATGGTGGCGACCTGACCAGCCGGCGGCTGCGCCGGGCCGCGCGTCCTCCCCGCGCGCACCGCCGCCGTCGGGGTTCCCCCATCTGCCCCGAATGGAGTAGAATGCCCGGCCGAGGAAGATCGTGAGCGGTTCCCACCGATCCTGCGCCCCTGTGGCGAACGCCGGCCGGAAGCCCCGGCAGGACCGCCCCTTCCTCTTCGGGCCTCCCAAAGCCTGAGCCCGGCCCCCCTCCTCCCTTGCGACCGGCTCGCCGAGCCGGTGCCGCCGCGCCAGGCTCCCCGCAGAAAGGATCCCGAACATGAACCGCTTTGTCACCCGTCCCGATCGCATCCACGCCATGGTCCGCCAGCACGTCCTCGCCGACGGCTTCCACGTCGCCATCGACCTCGACCGCTCCCGCGGCTCCTGGATCGTCGACGCCGTCTCCGGCCGCGAGATCCTCGACTTCTACTCCTACTTCGCAACCCTGCCGGTCGGCCACAACCACCCCCGGCTGGTCGGCGATCCCGAGTTCATGGGCGCGCTCGCCCGCGCCGCGGTCGCCAACCCGGCCAACTCCGACATCTACTCCGGGGAGTACGCGGCCTTCATCGAGACCTTTGCCCGGCTCGCCAAGCCCGCTGCCTTCAGGCACCTGTTCTTCGTCGCGGGCGGCGCGCTCGCGGTCGAGAACGCGCTCAAGACGGCCTTCGACTGGAAGCGCCGGCGCAATCTGGCGGCCGGACGGGGCGATCGCGGCTCCCAGATCATCCACTTCCGCGAGGCCTTCCACGGCCGCTCGGGCTACACCCTGTCGCTCACCAACACCGACCCGGTCAAGACCGAAGGCTTCCCGACCTTCCAGTGGCCGCGGATCACCAACCCCAAGCTGAGCTTCCCGGTCACCGCGGAGGTGGAGGCCCACACCGCCGCCCTCGAGCGCCAGGCGGTGGCCGAGATCGAGCGCGCCTTCGCCGCCCACCCGGACGACATCGCCGCCATCATCATCGAGCCGATCCAGGGCGAGGGCGGCGACAACCACTTCCGGGCCGAGTTCTTCGCCGCGCTGCGCCGGCTCGCCGACCACCACGATGCGCTCCTGATCTTCGACGAGGTGCAGACTGGCGTCGGCATCACCGGCAAGATGTGGGCGTACCAGCACTTCGGTGTCGACCCCGACATCGTGGTGTTCGGCAAGAAGACCCAGGTCTGCGGCATCATGGCCTCGCCGCGGATCGATGAGGCCCCGGGCAACGTCTTCACCACGCCCGGACGGATCAACTCGACCTGGGGCGGTAACCTCGCCGACATGGTGCGCTGTGTCCGCTACCTCGAGATCATCGACGAGGAGCGGCTGGTCGACCACGCGGCCCGCATCGGCGACCGTTTCCTCGATGGGCTCAAGGAGCTGGCGTCCCGCCACGCGGCGATGTCGAACGTGCGCGGCCGGGGGCTGTTCTGCGCCTTCACCCTGCCGTCGGCCGACGACCGGGACCGGCTGCGAACCGCGCTCTGGGAGCGCGGGTTGGCGACCCTCGCCTCGTGGCCGCGGTCGCTGCGCTTCCGTCCCTGCCTGAACGTCACCGCCGACGAAGTCGACGCGGCGCTCGATCGCCTCGACGATGCCCTCGCAGCGATGCCAGCGGGCCGCCGGACGGCCGTCGGCCCCGACATCGCCGCCGCGGCGCGCGCAGCCGCGCGGTCGGAGCCAGCGGCCCTCTCCCCGGCAGGATGAGCCGAAAGCGGTGAGGAGGGTGGACCGATCCCCGGCTCCAGCAGCCAGCCCGCGGCCAGGTTATGATCACCGCCCGGGGGGAGCCGTGCCACGACGACTGAGATCCTCGCTCGTAGTGCTGCTGGTGGTGGTCGTGGCGGTCGCCATGGCCCTGCTGGTGGCTGGCCGCTTCTTCGGAACGGGACCAACCTTCGACGAGGTGGTCGCGTTCGCGCAGCGCGGTGACCTCCGGGCATTCCCGGTGCCCGGCAGCCAGGCCACCGGGATCGCGGGTCAGGCCGCGCCGCCGGTGGTGCCGCCCGCCACCGACCAGCCACCCCGCAACGTGATTCTGGTGGTCGCGGACGGCATGGGCCTCGGCGAGCTGAGCGCTGCATCGGCCCTGATTCGGGGACCGGCCGGCGGGCTCGCGGTCGAGAGCGCCCCGGTGGTCGGTCTGGTCCGCACCTGGGCCGGCGACGCACTGGTCACCGACTCGGCCGCTGCCGCGTCGGCCATGGCCACCGGCCTGAAGACTCCCGACGGAGCGGTCTCCACCCAGGCCGACGGCAGCACGCCGCGCACCCTGTTCGAGGCGGCGGCAGCGGCCGGCATGGCCACCGGCTTCGTCACGACGTCGGGGCTGGCGGACGCCACGCCGGCGGCGTTTCTCGCCCATGCGGCGAGTCGCGACGAGTACCGGACGATCCTCGAGCAGCTGCTCTCCTCCGACGCGACCGTGCTGATCGGCGGCGACTGGCAGCGGTATCCCAACGCCCTGTTGCAGCCGGACTACCTCGAGCTGGTGCGCAACGCCGAGTCGGTGGCCGGCGCACGCTTCACGGTGGTCCGCGACGCCGCGGCCGTCGCCACCGCGCCGGCGCCGCTGCTCGCCCTCCTGCCCGCCAGGCCCGGCAGCCGCAGCGCGCACGGGCCCCCCCTGGCAGAGTCCACCCGCCGCGCTCTCACCCTGCTCGGCGACCCGGCAGCCGGCTTCCTGCTGGTGGTGGAGCACGAGGAGACCGACGAGGCGGCCCACGACAACGACGTCGACGGCGTGGTCGCCGCCATGCTCGAGCTCGACGAGGCGCTCCGGGTCATTCTCGAGTATGCCGCCGGCCGCGGCGACACCCTGGTGGTGGTCGCAGCCGACCACGACACCGCCGGGATGGCAGCCGCCCACGGCGACTTCGACGACGGGATCGCCGAGCTGCGCTGGCTCAACGACGGCCACCTCGCGACCTGGGTGCCGCTGTTCGCCTTCGGTCCGGGTGCTCCACGCTTCGCCGGCGTGCTCGACAACACGGAGATCGGCCGCCGGCTCGCCGAGCTGCGGGGTCTCGAGGGCCTCCCACCCGCGTCGTGACCCTTCAGGACCAGTTGACTGTTGAGGGCGCAATCACTACAGTATCGGCCGCAAGTGGTGGAATACTGCTCGAGATGGCAGTGTTCGAGCACCGAGGACGGAAAGATGACTCTTCGTGACGCCTTCCGACGCCTGATCGCTGGCCCCGAGCTGCCGGCCATGCCGAACCTCGGCCGCAACGATCGCTGCTGGTGCGGCAGCGGACGCAAGTACAAGGCCTGCCACCAGTCGACCGACGATCGCAAGCGCTCGACGGCGGGCGGCTCCCGCACCCGCCGCTCCTGACCCCGCGCCGGAACGCAACTCCGCTCAGCGCGCGAAGTAGGGGTTCGAACCGGCCTCGTGGTCGGTGCCGTCGACCACGCGGCGGATCTCCGGCACCTCGTCGAGGATGATCCGCTCGATCCCCTCCTTGAGGGTCACCTGCGACATGCCGCACCCCTGACAGCCGCCGCCGAACTGGATCACGGCCGCGTCGCCGTCCACCGCCAGCAGCTCAACCCAGCCGCCGTGGCCGCCCACAGCCGGCGCCACCTTGTCGTCGAGCACCCGCTGCAGCTTCTCAGCAACCGGGTCGTCCCACCGGACGACGGCCTGCGGGTTGTCGAAGCGGAAGCCCGCTCCCGAGAGGTCGGAGACGAAGTCGATTGTCGTCCCCTCGAGCAGCTCCGCGCTCTTGGGATCCACCCAGGCGGAGAACAGCCCCTGGTCGAGCCGGATGTCCTTGTCGTAGGTCTCGCCCTCGAGCACCAGGGTCAGGTTGTAGCGGAAGTGGTTGCGCCCCTGACGGTCGGCCATGATGCGCAGGCCGATGCAGCCGTTGGTAGCCTGGTCCATGTACTCGCGAACCTTCTGCTTCGCAGCGTCGGTGAAGGTGATCATCGGCCCTCCGGAAGCCGCCCCAGAGCGGGCATCGATGGCAGCAACCGCGACCGCCCACCGGTCATTCCGTGCACCATCGGGCTCCGGCCTTCCCGCCGGCCTTTATCACCTGTCACCCGTCACCCGTCACCGCCCCGCGAGCGTGGCGGTCAGGGTCATCTCCTCGCCGTCGCGCCGCACGGTCAGCTCCACGGTGTCACCCGCCTGGTGGGACTTGAGGGCTGCGGAGTAGCCGCGCACGTCCGCCAGCGGAGCGCCGTCCAAAGCGACCAGCACGTCGCCTGGGCGGAGCCCCGCAGCCTCGGCCGGCGAGCCCGGCATCACCTCCTGCACGCGCACGCCGGGCCCCGCGAAGGCGAAGTCCGGCATCGTCCCGAGGCTCACCCGGCGTGCCTCCCCGCTCGCTGCCGGCGCCGCCCCCGCGCCGCCCCCGATCGTCACGGTCAGGGGATCGGTGCGCTCCGCCAGATAGGAGACCGCCTCGTGGGCCGCCTCCGCCACCACCGTCATGCCCTTGCCGTCGATCCGATCGGCGGTGTCGGACGGCCGGTGGTAGTCCGCATTGGGACCGGTGGAGAGCTGCACCCCCGGCACGCCGGCCTCGATGCAGCTCACCTGGTCCGAGCTGTCGAGCGGCTCGGTGACGATCTCGATCGTGGTCCCGATGGTGTGGCCGACCCCCATGAACAGGAATCGCCACTCGCGCGCCGAGTCGGCGTTCAAGACGAGGAGCTTGCCGTCGGAGAGCCGCCCCACCGTGTCGAGGTTGACGCACGCCAGCGGTGCGCCGGCGCTCGTCAGTCCCCCGAGCAGCCGCCGCGAGCCGAGCCTGCCCGCCTCCTCGGCGGTGACCACCGCGAACAGCACCGGCCGCGGCCGCTGTGGCTCCACCTTCATCGCGCGGGCCAGCTCGAGCAGCACCGCCACCCCGGACGCGTTGTCGTCGGCTCCGGGATGGACCATGCCCTCGTTGCCGGCGCGCACGTCGGGCCAGCCGCGGCCCAGGTGGTCGAGGTGGGCCAGGACCACCACCGGCTGGCCGGCCAACGACGGATCGCTGCCGGGGAGCCGGCCCACCAGGTTGGTCAGGTTCATCGGCCGCGCGGGCTCACCGCCGGTCCAGCTCCAGCTCTGGCGGAAGCCGTCGTCGCCGGCCGGTTGCAGGCCGATCTCCGCGAACCGCGCTTCCACCCACGCGGTGGCGTCGTCGAGCCCGGGTGTGCCGAGGCCGCGCCCCTCGAGCCGCAGCTCGGACAGCCCGATCACCGACATCTCGAGGTCAGCAGGGTCGAAGATCGAGGGCAGCTCGGCCAGGGGCGGTCGGGACGGCAGCACGAGCGGTGGCATCTCGCCGTCGGTGAGCTTGCGCACCAGCGGCGAGGCCAGCGGCTCCCACATCCCCTTGGCGACGTTCTCGGGCTCGTCACCCGTGAACGCCAGGTAGGAGTACCTGGTGTAGTGGGGCAGCTTGCGGGCCAGCCCGGGGACGGCGGCGACCGGTGCGGCGGCGACCCAGCCGATGGCCTCCGCCGGGTCGGCGGCGCTGCGCGCGACCAGCACCACCGAGCGATCGCCGCGCGGGGTGGTCTCGCCCCCGAGGCGCAGGCCGTCGCCGTCGAGCGCGACCCCCTGCTCCGCGAGCCGTCCGGCCACCTCGGCCGCAAACCGGTTGCTCCAACCGAGGATCCAGGCGGCCGTCTCGGGCATCGCCTCGAGCTCGCTGTCGAGCACCATCCGCGGCTGGCCGGGCGCCGCCCACCCGGCCGCGAGCTCGCGCCAGGCCGCGAGCTCGGCCTCCGGAGCTGCCGCGGGCAGCACGAACAGCGGGTCGGTCGCGCCGAATACCGTCGACAGCGCCGGCGGCACCTCGAGCGGGTCGAGCCGGCGCATCACGTCGAACGCCGGGTCGACGTCGAGCCGGAGCGGACGCCCCGGGCAGGGGATCTCGATCGCACAGTCGCGCTGGCAGGATCCCACCTCGACCCACAGCGGCTCGGCCTGGCCCTCGACGGTCACCGCCACCGGGACGGTGAAGGTGAAGGGCTCTTCGGCCTGGGCCTGCCGGAGGGCGAGGCGGACGGTCCACGGCAGCTCGGGGTTGCCGGACGGCATGACCCCGGCATCGGCGATCTCGAGCCGCGGGGCGCCGGCGCGGCCGGTCCACGAGGCGAAGAACGGCCGCCAGGCGCCGCCGGTCACCGTCTCGACGGCATCGGCGATGTCGTCAAAGGACGCCCGCTGGAACGTGTGGAACTTGAAGAAGCGCGACATCGCCTTGAGGAAGGCCTCGTCGCCGACCGCCCGCCGGACCATGTGGTAGACCATCAGGCTCTTGCCGTAGCCGACTGCCTCGGAGGCCGCCGACCGCCGCGACCGGAAGTCGATCAGCGGGAAGTCGTTGCCGGAGGAAACGAAGTCCGAGTACTTCTTGAGGGTCGCCCGCCGGTAGGTCGCGGCCTCGCCGCGCTGCTCGGCGAACAAGTGGTCCGCCATGTAGGCGGTCAGGCCCTCGCACCAGTTGCCGCCGTCGAAGTCGACGAACACCGAGTTGCCCCACCAGTTGTGCAGCAGCTCGTGGGGGTACGACGAGGTGAGGATCCAGGGGAAGCGGATGATTCGCGGCCCGAGCAGCGTGAATCCGGGCATGCCGTAGCCGGTCTCCCAAAAGTTCTCGACCAGCGCGAAGCTCGGGTAGGGGTAGGACGGCAGCATGCTCTCGTAGAGCCTCAGGTAGCGCCGGGTGGCCTGCAGATACCTCCCCGCCAGCGCCGGGTCGTCCTCACGCAGGAACGCGAGCACCGCCACGTCGTACGCCGTGTCGGAGTACTCGTGCCACGGACCAGCCACCAGGTAGACCTCCTCGGTCGGATGCTCCAGCACCCAGGTGGTCGTCCTGGTGCCGTCCGCCGTGAGCTCGTGCCGGGTCCGCCGGCCCTGGCTGACCACGTCCCACGGCGGCGTCAGGCCGCCGACCTCGAGCGAGAAGGTCACCAGCTGCTCACCGAAGGTCGGCAGCCAGTAGCTGGCTCCGGCCAGGAACACGCCGTCCGGGCCGATGATGCCCGGGGTCTCAGAGAAGCTGCGCTGGTACTCCTCGCCGCTGGTCGCGAGCTCATGGCGGATGACGCCGCGGTAACGCAGCGCCACCGGCTGCACGGCGCCGTCGCCGGCCACCAGCCGCCAGCCCTCGAGCGGCACCTCAGCGCCGGCTGTCTCAGAGGTGGCGTTGATGCCCAGGAACGCAGCGCCGACCTCCTCGGTGACGCGCTCGAGGCGCCAGCCCGTACCCTCCACCTCGGGCGCCATCCCGGCGTGGAGCAGGAAGCGGTAGCTCCCCGCCTCGTCCGGGGCGAGATCGCGGGCCAGGGTGACCCGGTCGACCACCTCGATGGTGCCTGCCGCCGGGTCGAGCCGCGCCTGGATGTCGTGGTGGGTGGCGGCGCTGTGGGCCACCGCTGCCGGCGAGGCCGCCAGCAACAGAGCGAGTGCGAGCTTCCCGAGTCGAATCACGTCGGCCTCCCGCCGGCATTGTAGCCCCCGCCCAGCCATGGGCTAAGGGCCAGGATCCAGGGGACGGGGCCCCACCCGCTTCCGCTTCCGCGCCTGGGTGGCGCGGCGAGTACGAGGGAATCGCGTCCTACGGGCGTGCCATCTTTGGCGATTTCGGAAGCGGCGTGCCTCCTGAAGAAGCGCGCGAGACCCGAATTCGCCAAAGGTGGCTCCCTCGGGGAGCGCCTCCGGTGAACCGGCGCGAGGCGTTCTCGATGACGAGGCGAACGCGCGGGCACGGGCACCGGGACGGATACGGGCTAGGGGCATGGCCGCCGCGCAGGTCCGAGCGACACACCCTGCTACCATTCGTCGATGATCGTCGTCATCTCGGGGACCAACCGTCCGGGAGCGCGGACCCTGACCGTCGCCCGCGCGGTGGAGCACATGCTGCGCGACGCCAACGAGCCGGCGGAACTGCTTGACCTCGGCCGGCTCCCGCAGGAGCTCTTCTCGCCGGCCTCGTATGCCGCCAAGCCGGTCAGCTTCGAGCCCTTCCAGCGGGCGATCCTCGCCGCCGACGGCATCCTGACGGTGGTGCCCGAGTACAACGGCTCGTACCCGGGCGTGCTCAAGCTGTTCATCGACATGCTGCGCTTCCCCGAGAGCCTGAGCGACAAGCCCGCCGCCTTCGTCGGCGTGGCCAACGGCCGCTGGGGAGCGCTGCGGGCGGTGGAGCAGCTCGAGATGGTCTTCGCCTACCGCCATGCCCATCTCTACGGCCGCAGGGTGTTCCTGCCCGCGATCGGCGACCTCCTCGACGGGACGGGGCACCTGACCGACCCGGAGCTGCTCGACCGGCTGCGGGTGATGACCCTCGGCTTCGCGGCCTTCTGCAAGGCCCTCTGCGCACCGGGCGGCTGACGCGCCCCTCTGGAGCGCCTCTCCGGGCCCGGCTCGGCGCCGGAGCGAGCGCCTTCGATGCTACGATCTGCTGTCGCCGCGGCCTGACGGCCGCCGGCATCGACAACATGGAGGAGTCCATGCCCCAGCGCTGCTTCACCCTCTGCCTCGTCGTCGCGCTGCTGGCGACCACCGCCGCCGCCGACACCAAGATCGTCCAGGAGAGCCACCAGGACGCCTTCACGGTCATGGGCAAGTCACAGCCCGCCCGCGACGTCGTGCGAACGGTGTGGCTGGCCGCTGACCGGATGCGGGTCGATGAGGGAAGCTCCACGCGCATCGTCCGCCTCGACTCCTCGGCCCTCTACGTGATCGACCACGACGCGCGCACCGTGAGCTCGGTCGTGATCCCGATCGACGTCGCCGCGTTGCTCCCGAAGGGCATGGCGGAGCAGCTGCGCACCATGATGCAGCTTGAGATCGATGTCGTTCCCACCAACGAGACCAAGAAGGTCGGCGCATGGTCGGCTCGGCGCTGGAACCTGACCATGACCTCGCCGATGGTCACCGTCGAGAGCGCGCTGTGGGCGACCAAGGACCTCGACATCGATCGTGACGCCTACGACCGGCTGTCCAGCCAGATCATCGCCCTGAGGCCCGGCATGGAAGAGCTCGTCGAGAAGCTGCGAGCGGTCGCTGGCTTCGTCGTCGAGACGCAGACCGTGACCCGGCTCGGCGCGGCCACCGATGGCGGGATGAAGCTCAACGAGCGAACGGTATCGGTCGAGACCGCAGCGGCGCCGGCCGGCACCTACGATCCGCCGAACGACTACGAGCGACGCCCCTTCGATCTCATGGCCGCGCTGCAGCAGCAGTAACGCATTCACGAACGAGGGCACGCCGGGTTGCACGCCCGCCGAGCGACCGCATCAGCCGCTGCGGCGGGCCGCCACCAGGGTCACGTCGTCGTACGGCGTGTGGCCGCGGGTGAAGTCCTCGAGGGCCTCGATCAACCAGTTGACCGCCTCAGCGGGCTCGCCCGGGCACTCGTCAAGCACGCGGAGCAGCCGGTCGTGTCCGAAGAACTCGCCTTCCGGCGAGACGGCGTCGACGACGCCGTCCGAGTACGCGAGCAGGAGGTCGTCGGGTCCGAGCGAGGTCGACAGCACCTGGTGGCCCCCGAAGCGCAGCGCGCCCAGCGGGACGCGGTGGTCCGGCATCCGCAGCTCCTCGATCCGGCCGCCTGCGCGGCGGACCAGCGGCGGCGGCTGGCCGGCCAGGCTGTAGCGCACGGTGCCGCTCTCGGGGATGAAGGCGAGATAGCCGATGGCCACGAAGCTGCCGCCGTGGACGCCGCGCTCGCGCCGCCGCAGCGCGTGGAGGCGGGCGTTGGCGAGCCGGAGGAGCTCCTCGGGATCGCGGTGGGTCAATGCCAGCGAGTGCAGCACCTCGTGGGCCGCCATCATCATCAGAGCGCCGGAGATCGACTTCCCCGAGACGTCGCCGTACACCAGGGCGCGCTGGCCGGTCGCGGGCCCCGGCAGCTCGGTGTAGAAGTCGCCGCCGATCTCCCGCGCCGGACGGCAGACCGCGGCCATCACCCAGCCGTCGGCGCTGCTCAGGGCGGCTGGGATCAGCGCCGACTGGATCGATGCGGCGATCTTGAGCTCGCGGTCGAACTCGGCCTGGCGCGCCCGCTCATCCAGCAGCAGGTGGGTCTCGAGCGCGATCGACGCCTGGTTGAGAAGCCCGCGCAGCAGATCGATCTCCTCCTGCTCGAGGGTGGTCTGCCCGCTGGTGCTCGATAGCACCATGAGGCCCACGGTCCGCCGGGTGGAGGCCAGCAGGCCGACCACCTCGACCGCGGCGGCGGCGAGCTGCGACCCGATCTCGTGGACCTCCCGGGACAGCAGGCGCAGGGGCGCCAGCGCATCCAGCCGGACCAGCGAGCCCTGCCGCTTGAGGTGGTCGTAGAGGATGTTCAGGCTCGGCAGCTCCTGCGGCAGGTCGACGGGCCCGGCGGCACGGACCAGGCGGTTGCGGTCGATCAGGTAGAGGCCGGCAAAGCGGACGCCGAGCAGCGCCGGCAGCCGCTCCACGAGCTGGCTGACCACCGGCTCGATCTCGAACTCGCTGGTGAAGGCCTCGCCCATGTCCACCATCGCGCGCTGGAGGTGCAGGCGCTCGGCGAAGAAGAACCGATCGACCGGGCCCTGCACGCGGTGCCGCAGCGGCTCGAAGAGCAGCACGATGGCGAGCGCGAAGACCACCGGGAAGAACGGCGACGCCGCCAGCTGCGTGCCCCGGAAGAGGACGTTGAAGGAGGCGATGCCGAGCGCGTAGACCGCGGTCACCAGCGCGGTCGACACGGTATACAGGAGGCTCTTGCGGAGGATCACCCGGATGTCGAGGAGCTGGAAGCGGATGATCGCGTAGGCGAAGGTGATCGGCACCAGGATCAGCGGCACCACGCCGTAAAACAGGAAGCGCTCGGTGTGGAGGAACGACGGAAAGGCCACCGCGAGCACGAAGAACGGCACCACGCCGAACAGCGTCCCCAGGAACACCAGGCCCGCGCCACGTCGCAGCTGGACCTCGGGCAAATGGCGCGAGGCCAGGAAGAGGGCGCCCAGCCCGACCATCATGTAGCCGACCATCACCCACCAGTTGGCGGCGGGTGCGCCGCTGATCAGGGCGAGGTCCCGATCGCTGAGCGTCGACCACGCGACGGTCGCCACGTAAACTGCCGGCGGCAGGAGGTAGATCGGCACCATCCGCCGGCTCCAGCTGTTGATCCAGCCGAGGAACCTGGCAATCGGGTCGCGGCGCCACTCCCAGATCGGGCGAGGGAAGATCAGGAAGAAGTGCAGGAACGCGGCCGGCAGGAAGAGCAGCGCCACGGTGCCGGTGGTCAGGACCAGAGAGTCGATCCACGAGTACGACGCCGGACGCAGGCGGCAGACCAGGAACAGCATGAACAGGCTGCACATGGTGGCGAAGACCCGCGCCGCCGGCAGCCTGGGCTGCCGCACCACGACGAACGAGCCGACCAGGAAGAACGTGAGGGCGAGCAGACAGGCGAGCAGGTAGGAGGCGTCGCCCACGGTGCGCCGGCCCAGCTCCACCTCGACCTCGAAGATGTGCCCGGCCGATCGGATGAGATAGGCCACGCGCTCGCCGAAGCGATGGCGGTTGAGGAGCTCCTGCGCATTGATCTTGTCATCGAGGAAGGTGCGATCGACGCCGACGATGACGTCGCCGGGGCGAATACCGGCGCGATCCGCGCCCGATCCCGGCACAACCTGCCGGACCACCCGCGCCTGGGGCGAGTCCGACTCGAGCACGACCCCGTCGTACGGCCGCGGCAGGAACATGTCGGCCACCGACAGGGCGGCGATCAGGAACGCCACCATGCCTGGGACGAGCTGGACCGCGGTCCGGCGTTGGATCCGAAGCATCGGACACATCATACGATGCCTCGCTCGGCGGGGTTCCCGGTCCGACGCCTCGAGCCGAGGACCAGGAACGACTCCGCGCGGCACCGGCGGGCCGGTGCTGATCGGGCCACGCAGTCGCAGCGGGAACGGCCGCGCCCCGTTGGCGGCCGCGTGCTAGGATGCGGCGACCGCACCCGAGGAGACCGCGATGGACACCCCACCTCCGCCTCTGGTCGACGCCACGGCTCGCATCACCTCCCTCATCTGCTTCGCGATCATGGCCTCGATCCCCTTCTACGTGGCGATCGCGTGGATCGTGGTCGGCCAGAGCGAGGGCTCGGCCGTGGGCGCGCTGCCGCCCGTCCTCCCCTGGGCGCTCGGGGCGTTCGCCATCGTCGTGCTGGCCGCCGCGCAGGCGGTGTGGGGCGCCA
>PQAJ01000073.1 GCA_003105185.1 Holophagae bacterium | reverse complement strand
ACGTAGAGCATCGCCAGCGTCGTCTCGCCGAGCATGCCGCCGATGATCCCGGTGCCGATCGAGTGGCGCGAGTTGGCGCCGACGCCGGTGGCGACGGCGAGCGGCAGCACGCCGAGGACGAAGGCGAGCGAGGTCATGATGATCGGCCGCAGCCGCATCTCACCGGCCTCGATGGTGGCGTCCATCAGCGACTTGCCCTGCTTGCGCAGGTCGACCGCGAAGGTCACCCGCAGCAGCGCGTTCTTCGCGCCGAGTCCGATCAGCACCAACAGGCCGATCTGGAAGTAGACGTCGTTCTCCAGCCCCCGCAGCCAGTTCAGGACCAGCGCTCCGAAGATGCCGAAGGGCACCGCGGTCATCACCGCCCCGGGCAGGGTCCACGACTCGTACTGGGCGGCGAGGACCAGAAACACGATGATCAGGCCGAGCGCGAAGGCGGCCGAGGAGGTGCCGCCGGACTTCTTCTCCTCGAAGGCCAGGCCCGACCACTCGAAGCTGTAGCCCCGGGGCAGGACCTCGCGGGCGACGTCCTCCATGGCCGCGATCGCCTGGCCCGAGCTGAAGCCGAGCGCCGCCGAGCCGTTGATCTTGGCCGCCGGGAAGCCGTTGAAGTGCGGCAGCAGGTCGGGGCCCGCGACCCAGGAGGTCTCGACCAGCGCCGACAGCGGGATCATCTGCCCCGAGGCGGAGCGGGAGTAGAGGCGGGTCAGGTCGTCCGGGCTCTGCCGGTACTGCGGGTCGGACTGGAGGATGACCCACCACACCCGGCTGAACTGGTTGTACTGGCTCGCGGTCAGCGACCCGAATTGGGCCTGGATGGCACTGTACACGTCCGACACCGGCACTCCGAGCAGCGTCGCCTTCTCGCGGTCCACCTCGGCCCGCAGCTGCACGCTGTTGGCGCGGAAGGTTGTGCTCAAGCCGGTCAACTCCGGGCGCTCCCGCGCCGCCACGAGGAGCTTCTGGGTCAGCTCGTCGAGCCGGGCGGGGTCGCCGGCGCCGGTGTCCAGGACCCAGAACTCGAAGCCGCCGGTGGTGCCGATGCCGGGGATCGCCGGCGGCGCCACCGGAACGACACGCCCCTGCTGGATCTTCTTGCCCTCGGCGTACACCCCCATCAGCACGGCGCGCGCGTTCTCGGCCTTCGCCTTCGCGATCGAGGCGTAGCGCTCGTCGTACGGCTTGAGGGTGACGAAGAAGGTCGCGGCGTTGGTCTTGAGGCCCGCGTCGAGCAGGCTGTAGCCGGTGAGCTGGGTGCGGTTGGCCACCCCAGGGGTGCGGGCGAAGATGGCGTCGACCCGGTCCGCGACCTCCCCGGTCCGCTCCAGGCTGGCCGCATCCGGCATCAGGATGGCGGTCATGACGTAGCTCTGGTCCTCGTTGGGCACGAAGCTCGTCGGCAGGGTCATGAACAGGTGGATGATCGCCCACACGAACACGGCCAGGAACAGGAAGGCGATCGCCATCCGCCGGATGATCAGCACCACCAGGCGGCCGAAGGCCTGGGTCAGGCGGTCGAACATCCGGTTGAACCACGCGAACGGCCCGCGCCTGGGCGGGGGCGTGTGGCGCAGGAGCAGCCCGCAGAGGGCCGGCGTCAGCGTCAGCGCCACGAAGCCGGAGATCGCGACCGAGATCGCAATGGTGATCGCGAACTGCTTGTAGAGCTGGCCGGTGGTGCCGGGCAGGAAAGCGGCGGGTACGAAGATCGCGGCCATGACCAGCACGGTGGCGATCACCGGGCTCCACACCTCGCCCATCGCCTTGATCGTGGCCTCCCTGGGGGCCAGGTGCAGCTGCGTCATGTTGCGCTCGACGTTCTCGACCACCACGATCGCGTCGTCGACCACGATCCCGATCGCCAGCACCAGGCCGAACAGGGTGAGCAGGTTGATCGAGAACCCGAGGCCGAGCATCACGGGGAAGGTGCCGAGCAGCGCGACCACCACCGCAGTCGAGCAGATCAGCGTCGAGCGGAAGTTCTGCAGGAACAGGTAGACGACGAGCACGACCAGCAGAATGGCCACGAACAGGGTCTCGATRACCTCGTCGATCGACATCCGCACGAACTCGGTGGTGTCGAGCGAGATCAGGTAGTCGAGGCCCTCRGGGAAGCGCGGCTTCATGCYCTCGAGTGACGCTTTGACCGCCTCCGAGACCTTGAGCCCGTTCGCACCCGGCTGCTGGTAGACRGCGATGAAGGTCGCCGGCACGCCGTTGAGCTTGCTGTCGATGACGTACTGCCGCAGTCCGACCTCGACCCGGGCGACGTCCTTGAGRTARACGATCGCGGCCTCGCCCTGGCCGCCGCGCAGGATGATGTTCTCGTACTCGGCCGGATCGGTGAACGGCCCCTGGGTGACGACCGGAAAGGTCAGCTCGACGTGGCCGGCAGTGGGCTGCTGGCCGATCTGCCCGGCCCCGAACAGGGCGTTCTGGCTGGCCACCGCGTTCTTGATGTCCGAGGTCGTGATGCCGAGCGAGGCCATGCGGTCCGGGTTCATCCAGATCCGCATCGCCTGGTCCGGCACCCCCATGATCGAGGCCTGGCCGGCGCCCGGCACCCTCTTCAGCGTGTCGAGGACATAGACGTTGGCGTAGTTGGCGATGTACTCGCTGCTGTAGCGCTGCTCCGGGGAGTAGACCGCGATCAGCATCATGATCGAGGACGACTTCTTCTGCACCGACACGCCGAGCTGGGTCACGGCCGACGGCAGCTGGGGCAAGGCGAGGTTGACCCGGTTCTGGACCTGGACCTGGGCGATGTCCGGGTCGGTGTCGAGCGAGAAGTAGGCGGTCAGGGTCAGGATCCCGGTCGAGCTGCTGGTCGAGGTCATGTAGAGCAGGTTGTCGACGCCGTTGATCTGGGCCTCGATCGGCGCCGCCACCGAGTCGGCCAGGGTCTTGGAGTCGGCGCCGGGGTAGGTGGCGGTGACCGTCACCTGGACCGGAGTGATCGTCGGGTACTGCTCGACCGGCAGGGCGTTCATCGCGATCGCACCGGCCAGACAGAGGATGATCGCGATCACCGACGCGAAAATCGGCCGCTCGATGAAGAACTTCGAGAACATGGCGCTACACCGCGGGCTTCACGGACAGCGGAACGCCGACGCGCAGCCCGACGAAGCCGTCCACCACCACCCGATCGCCTGCGTGCAGGCCCTCCTCGATGAACCAGTCGTCCCCCTGCCAGGGGCCAACCGTGACGGGTCGCTGCTCGGCAGCCTCCCCTTTGCCGACCAGCCACACGAAGTGCCCCTCCGCGCCCTGCTGGACGGCGCGCTGGGGGATCAGGATCGCGTTCGGCCGGACCGCCCCCTTGATCCTCGCCCGCACGTACTGGTTCGGCCGCAGCACCCCGTCCGGGTTGTCGACGCTGGCGCGGAGCATGAAGGTGCCGGTCTGGGCGCTGTACGACGGCGACGCGAAAGTGATCCGTCCGACGTGGGGGAACAATGAGCCGTCGGGGAGCAGGACCTCGACATCATACTCGCCGGTGGCGGGGGCGCGCAGGAGGCCCCTGGCTGCCTCGTCCCGGTATCTCTGGAGCTCGTTCTCGGAAAGGCTGAAGTTGACCCAGATCGGCGACAGCACCGCCACCGTGGTGAGCAGGCTGTTCTGAGGGCTGATGTAGGTGCCGTCCTGCTGCTCGGCCGCGCCGGTGATGCCGGCCACCGGCGAGACGATGGTGCAGTAGGACAGATCGAGCTTGGCCGACTCGAGCTTGGCCATGGCCCCCTCCACCGCCGCCTCGGCGGCGTGGAACTGGCCGGTCGCGTCGTCGAGGTCCTTCTGGGACAGCGCGTCCTGCTCGGCCAGCGGCTTGGTTCGCTCGAGGTTGGCCCGCGCCATGTCGAGGCTCGCCTGCTGCTTGGCGAGCTCCGCCGCGTGCGCGTCCACCTGGACCTGGAAGGGGCGCTGGTCCATCAGGAAGAGCACCTGCCCCTCTTTGACCGCGCTGCCCTCGGTGTAGACCCGCTTCTCCAGGAAGCCGCTGACCCGCGCCTGGATGTTGACCTGGCGTGAGCTCTGGGTCTGGGCAACGAACTCGAATACGGCCGGCGCGTCCCGCGGGGTCACGGTCACCGCCGTGACCTCGGCCGGGCCCGTGGCCGAGGGCGGCGCCGATCCCTTGCGCCCGCACCCGGCGATCGCCAGGGCCGCAACGACGGCCAGCACCACCGGCCACTGCTGCCCAGAAGCCCCGCGCCGTCGCCCGCCACCGCCCGCCGTGCCCAGCTGTCGCATGCCTCGCCTCCTGACTGCCGGCTGTCCAGCCGCCTCAGCTGGTCCTCCAAGCTGAGACAACAGCACCAGGGTCCGGACGGGACGCAGGATAGTGCTGCGTGCCGACAGTGCGCAACTGCGGTGCGTGCAGCTCGGTGGCCGACCGGGAGAACCGTAGTTTTCCCGATACCGGCGGTCCCATCCGGTCGCTAGCCTGATCAGCGACTGATACTCTGCGACCCGGCGCCCCGAACCGTCGCGGAGGACGTTGGCACGGCGCGCGTGCGGACGCCGATCCCCCCAGGCGGCGGCCCGCCGACCAGAGCGAGGGAGAGGTGATCCATGAGCGAGGTTCGAAGCGACGTGCTCAGCCCGGAAGCCACGCGCAGGGCGATCGAGCTCACGGTGAGGCTGGTCCTCGTCGGCCTGCTCGCCTACTGGTGCTTCCGGATCTTCCGCCCCTTCCTGATGCCGCTGATCTGGGGGATCGTGCTCGCGGTCGCGCTCGCACCGATCTACCTTTGGCTCGAGGGCGTGCTGCGGGGGCGGCGCAAGCTCGCCGCGACCCTGCTGGTCGTGGTCTGCCTCGGGCTTCTCATCGCCCCTGCCGTCGCGCTGTCCGACTCGGTGATCGACGGCGCCCGCTTCATCTCGACGAAGCTCGAGCAGGGCCAGCAGGGCGAACTCCGAATCCCGCCAGCCCCGGCCGCGGTCGCCGACTGGCCGGTGATCGGGGACAATATCTACGAGACCTGGAACGCGGCCGCGACCAGCCTCGAGACCGTGCTCAAGCCGTTCCACTCGCAGCTGCTGGCCTTCGGCGGCTGGCTGATCACGCTCGCCAAGCAGGCCGCCCTCGCCGTCATCATGACCGCCGTCTCGCTGGTGATCGCCGCGGTCCTCCTGGTTCGGCGCGAGTCCGCGATCAAGGCCGCGCTGGCGATCGGCGGCCGGCTCGGCGGCGAGCACGGAACCGAGTCGGTGCGGCTCGCCGGCCGGGCGATCGGCACGGTCGCCAAGGGCGTGGTCGGCGTGGCGGCGATCCAGGCGGCGCTCGCAGCCATCGGCTTGGTGGCGGCCGGCGTCCCCGGCGCCGGCTTGTGGGCGCTTCTGGTGCTGGTGCTCGCGGTGGCGCAGCTGCCGCCGATCCTGGTGCTCGGGCCGGCGATCCTGTACGTCGTTGCGTCCGGCGCCGGCACCGCGACCGTCGTCCTGTTCACCATCTGGAGCCTGCTCGCCTCGTTCAGCGACGCGATTCTCAAGCCGCTGCTGCTCGGCCGCGGCATCGAGCTCCCGGTCGGGGTGATCCTGATCGGCGCCATCGGCGGCCTCATCCTGCACGGCCTGATCGGCCTGTTCATCGGGGCCATCGTGTTCTCGATCGGCTACCGGCTGTGGGGCGCGTGGATGGCCCAAGCCCCGCCCACCGCCGCGGCCGCACCGGTGCAGAAAGGCTAGGCGAGGCTCAGCCGCGGCCCGTCAGGGCGGGCCCGCCACCGCGTCCCAGCTCGGGTCCGGGTTGAAGCGCTCCGTCGCCCGGAACTGGTCGAGGGTGGTCTCGCCGAGGTCCTTCTCGTAGACCACGCCGTCCTGGCTGACCATGAAGGTCTTGACGCCGGTCACCCGGTACTGCGCCGGTGCGGCGACCAGTGCGAAGCCGCCGATCATCGCGCCGTTGACCACGTAGTCCATCTCGCCCATCGGCGCGTCCGGGCCCTGGCCCTTGAGGACCTTGAAGTAGTAGCCGTGGTAGGGCTCGGCCCGGTCGCTGTAGCCCTCGGCGATGGCCTGGGCGACCCCCTCGCCCACCGGCCCCTGCCAGCTGCCATCCGCCGCGCGCCACGCCAAGCCGTCCTGCAAGCCGGGGGTGCTGATGATGCGCTGCGCGTACTGGTTCACCAGCGAGCCGTCATGCTTGACGTAGGCGTAGTCGTACTGCGCCTCGACGAAACCGAGGCAGACCTGGATGGCGTCGAGCTCGTTGCTGCCGATGCGCCGGAAGAGGAGCTCCTCGCGCCCGGCCGCGGTGTCGAAGTGCCACCTGCCGCTCTTCTTGACGATCGGGATCGGCAGCGGCCACTCGTCAGCCCCAATCGACAGCACGGCGACCTTCTTGTTCTCCGGATCGCGGGCGACCAGGGTCTTCGTGCGGGCCTGCGCGGCAAAACCAGCGGCCGTGTTGCGGTCGCTGACCTCGTCCTCGGTGACCACGAGGTTGACCCCATCCGGCCCGAAGATCGCCGTCAGCGCCGGCACGTCGAAGCTCTCGGCGGCGGCAATCAGGGCCTCGGCCGCCGCCTCGGGGGTCTTGAAGGTCCGCTGCTGGGAAGCCGCAGCCGACGTGTCGGCAGCGAGAGCAACCCCCGCCACCCCGAGCGCAACGGACAGGCTGAGGCCGAGCACTGCGGCGCCTGCGCAGTGCCGGGAACGCGCATTATTGTCGGTTCTCGTGTTCATCGTTCACCTCCGCCCGCCGCCGCCACGCATGCCGCCGCCACCCCCTCGCATGCCGCCTCCCATGGACCCCATGCTCGAGGCACCGCGCGAGCTCGAGGCCCGGGCGCTCGAGCCGCTGTAGCCGTGGGAGCCGCCGCTGAGACCGGACCGCGATCCGCTGCTCGAGGGGATGCTCCGGCTGCCGACGCGATCGCCGCTGCCGCTGCTTCGGGTGTTCGCACTCGGCGCGCTGCCGCGGCTCGCGGTGCCGCCGGCCTGGTGGGCGGCCAGGCCGGAGGTGCTCGCCCGGCTGCCGCTGCTGCCTGCTGCACGGTTGCTGGCACCGGCGCTTCCCGCCCGATTGGCGGCGCCGGTCGAGGTCCGGGCGCCCTGTTGCTTGGCGCTCGCCTGGCGGCTGCTCAGCGAGTCGCCGCGCGCCGACCCGCCGTACTTGCTCGCCGTCGCCTTGTCCGAGTACGGGGTGCCGCCGCGGTGCTGGGAGTTGTGCTCCCACTTCCCGCTGCCGGTGCCGGTGTTGACCCGGTTCCCGCCTTGGATGTTGTTCCGGTTGAAGTTATTGTCGATGTTGATGTCGATGTCGTTGCCACCCCAGCCGCAGTGGCAGCACGAGCCGCCCCAGGCCGCGCCCCACATCACCCCGAAGCTGAACGACACGAAGGCGGCGCCCGGCGGGTAGTAGGGGTAGTAGATCGGCGGGTAGGGGTAGACCGGCGGACCGTAGACCACAGTCGGGCTGTAGGACGGGACATAGATGACCTCTGGGTCCGAGGACTCCACGATGATGACCGTCTTCTCCTCGACCACCTTGGTCTCGACCTTCTGCTGCTGGTTGGACTCGAGCGCGCCTTTGTCCTGGGCCTTCTTGCGCATCCGCTGAACGGCGTCCATGACGTCGTCCTGCTGCGCGAGGAAGGCGTTGCCGAGGTCGGTGGTCCACTGGATGTCGTCGACCAGCCGCTTGACCACGTCGGGGACCGCCGCCATCGACTGGATGCTCGGGTCCCAGGGCTGCTTCGCGACCGCCTGCTCCAGCGCATCGCCCTCGAGGCCCGGGTTCTTGGCCATCCACTGCTGGAGCTGGACAAGCTCGAGCGGGTAGGTCGAGGCGACCAGCGTCTGGGCCAGCAGCGGGTCGGGGTAGAGGGCGATCGGAGCGACCAGCGAGTCGAGCTGCTCCGGCGGCAGCTTGGTTGCGGTCTCCTCGGCGGCAACCTGCTCTGCGGGCTCTCCCGCCGGCTGCCCTCCCTTGGTCAGCACCGGCAGTGGTGGCTCCTCCTCCTGCGCGAGGGCCATCGTGGCGCCAGCCAGCAGGAGGACCGCGAGGCCGATCGCCGCGAGGCTCCGCTGGAGCGGGTTTCCTGACCATACTCGAGATTCTTGAGGGTGCATGACCAAGAGCTCCCTTTCACACCGGCGCAAGCGGGATCAATCCTGTCTCCGGCCACGTCGGGTCGCTGACCATTGTAGCTCGCGCCCCTCCTGCGCCGGTCGCCGTTTCCGCTCCCGTTCCCGTCCCCGTTCCCGGATGGGCCGGAGCGCCCCCCCTGCGAGGTGGCTGACCGAATCCCCACACGTCAGCCGCGTGCCACGATCCCGACAATCGGGAACGGGCACGGGTACGGGTACGGGGACGGGGGACCGCGCATGCCACTACTCCCTTGCGGCGGCCGGCAGCAGCCGGCGATCGACGTCGAGCAGTGCGCCGAGCCGCACCAGGATGAGCTCGGTGCCGTCGGCGACCAGCGGACCGCTGCGGTCGACGCTGCGGCTGCGCGAGCGGCCGTTGGAGAACGGGAAGTTGTTGTCCGAGGCCACGAGCAGCGTGCGCTCGTCCACCACGTGCACCGACTCGATGGTGTAGAACGGTAGCCGGAAGAAGTCACCGTCCCCACCCACGCCGGTCGGGTCCGGGATGGCCAGCAGGTCGAGGAGCAGAGTCTTGCCGACGCGGCCATCGTAGTCCGACCCCTGCGGCAGATCGAGCAGGAAGACCTTCTTGAAGCGCGGCGCCGTCACCTCGTCGCCGTGATTGTCGCGCTCGATCACCAGCAGCTGCCGATCGTTCACCGCTTTCAGCTCGCCGATCGAGACCGGTCCGGCCGGCGGCGCCACGGCGCCGGGGTAGACCCAGGCGCCAGAGGCATCCACGAGGCTCGCGAGGTTCACCTGCTGGCTCGGCATCTCCAGCCGCAGCGTGAGGTAGCGGTCCGCGAACGTGCGGGTCGCGAGCTCGAAGACGTAGATCCGGAGGTCTTGAGGGTCGTCGCCGGCGACCGCCCCTTCGAGCAGCGCGAAGAGCCTCGTCCCATCAGGGTTGATCGCCACACCCTCGAAGCCGCGGCTGGAAGCCAGCGTGGGCCCCTCGGCCCGCGCCCGATCCGAGATCTTCAAGAAGGGGTTCTGGGGCGAGCGGACGCCGGGCACCTCCACCGGCGGCTCGAGCACCCGGCCGTCGGCCGCGACGTGGACCAGGAAGGGGCCGAACTCCTCCCCCACCCAGAAGGTCCCGTCCGGGATGCGCACGACCGACTCAGGGTCGAGATCGAAGCCGGTCAGGATGCGCGCCGCGGGATCGTCGCCGCACGCCGGCGGCGGCGGAGGCAGCAGGTTGAACGAGAAGTCGGGGAGGCGTGAGCCGTCTCCGGGGTCGCAGACGATCGTCCACTGGATGTGGCGGTCAGGATCGCGGAGGACGATGGTTTCGAGCAGCCGGGGACCCGCGGGGTCTCCCCAGCGGGGGTCGATGCGGTAGAGCACGAGCTGGAAGTCGGCCGAGCTCGACCGCCAGGCGTAACCGTTGTCGGCGAGTGCCCACCACGTCCCGGCGTCCGCAGGCACCATGCTCGAGAAGCCCTGGACCGGCTGCGCGGTGAAGTACGGCCCATCTGCCGGGCCGCGGATGCCGTTGGCAGCGGCGGTCTGGCGATCAGCGGCCGAGAAGAACTCTCCCGATGGTGGCGATCCGGCCCGAAAAGTGGCGGCCGGAAGCACGCTGCGAGCGATCAGGCGCGCCTGTTGAGCGCCGACCGGTCCGGCCGGCACCATCAAGACGCCGACAACGAGCGCCTCGACGGCAGCGGCGACGGCGCGGTGCATGACTTGGTGACGCGGCATGCGGTGCTCCTGAGGCGGGAAGACGGATCGACGGCTACGGCTGCAGGGCGTCCTCGTTCGCCAGCAGCTCGGTACGCGCGCCAACGCGGATCAGCAGCGCCACCGCCACCCGCTGGGCGTCGCTCATCTTGGCGCGGCGCGCCACCACCCTGCGGGCCACGTCCGGTACGTCGGTGATCAGGCCGTCCGCCCCGCGGCCCATCGCGTTGAGCATCCAGGCCGGGTCATTGACAGTCCACACGAAGACCTCTTGGCCGGCTCGGTGGGCGCGCCGTACGAACCGGGGGCTGGCCAGCCTCGCCTCGACGGCCAGGAAGTCGGCGCCGAGCGTCCTGACGTCTCCGAGCGCCTTGGCGACCAGCACGCCCACCCGCCACTCGGGCCGCAGGTGCTTCATCTTCCAGGCCGTGGTGTGGTCGAGCGACATGTAGATGCAGTCATTCTCCATCCCGGCAGCCTCGACGACCGCGGCAACCCTCTCCTCGAGGCGCTGGTTGTGACCGTAGGATTTCAGCTCGATGAGCACGCGCGACCGGCCCTTGCAGACGGCGAGCGCCTCGGCCAGGGTCGGCACCCGCTCGCCGGCGAACTGCGGGCCGGCGTGGCTGCCGACATCGACGGCGCGGAGCGTCGCGGCGGGGGTGTTCCAGATCTCCATGGGGAGGCCGGCCACGCTCATGAGGTCGCTGTCGTGCACGACCAGCACCTCGCCGTCGCCTGACTCCTGGACGTCGAGCTCGACGACGTCGGCCCCCTGCTCGACGGCGAGGCGAAAGGCGGCCAGCGTGTTCTGGGGCGCTGCCACTGACGCGCCGCGATGGGCGATGACCGCGACCTCCGTCTCGCGCCGGGACGTGGCGAGGTTGAGAAGGGCGATGGTGACGACAACAGCCGCGGCAACAGCCGCCGCGGCCACCTTGACCTTGCGCGGAATCAAGGCCCGGGCGCCAGGCCGCGCCCAGCCCGGCGTCTCGGGCAGCCGGGGCGCGCGCGGCTCGCCGAGGCGCAGGTAAAGCCGAGAAAGGAGCAGCGCGAGCAACGAGACACTCAGGATGTTCATCGCCAGCCCGAACGCGACCCAGACGAGGGACAGGACAGCGATGAACACGAACAGCAGCGCCAGCGATCCGGCGAGGTGCGGCGCCAAGCCGCGGCCGATGGCCTCGGGGAGCCAGGTGGCCGCCCTCAACAGCGCCAACGCCACGGCCCCCCACAGCGCAACGACTGCGAGGATGACCCACCGATCCCCGACCGACCGCCTGGCGCTCTCCGCCAGCGCCCGCCGCGGGCTGACGCCCTCGAACAGCAGCAGTGGCAGAGCGAGCGTCCAGCGCACGATCGTCCACGCCAGCAGGACCGCCAGGCCGCTTGCGAGCAGCGCGGCGATGGCGACGGCGACCCAGAATATCGGCGGCCGCTCCGCCAGGTAGTAGTTGATGTCATGCCCGGTCAGCAGCGCCCAGTAGACGACGCCGAGCAGAAGGAGGAACGGCACCGCGCCGGCCAGCAGCCTCAGCACGACGTTCACGGTCAGGCGGAGCACGTCGAGCGCGCAGCGCCCTCCGAAGACGAGCGCCTCCCTCGCACCCAGGCGCGTCCCCTGGGCGGTGGCAAACCCGATGGCCATCAGGCACGCCAGCTCGATCGCGCTGATCGCCATCACGATGGCGCCACCCACGATGAGCGCCGCGACCCCGACCCGGGTGGTCACGAAGAAGCGCAGGATGTCGACGTCCGCGACCACCCTGTTGCTCGGGCTGAACATGATCCAGCGCAGCAACAGCAGTGTCAGTGGACTGAGCACCGCGGACGCGACCACCTTGCAGGCGAGGTCGGTGATGGCCAGGACCCTCCATGAGCGGATGAAGTCCCGGGCGGCGTCCGCTGCGATCCCACGGGCTTGTTTCCACATCGTCGTGGCCGAGGGTAGCACCCACAGCCGCGGGCGGAGTCCGTAGATTTGCGGATGCCGCCAGCTGAACCTGGCAGATAGCCTCGGAGATGCGGCGGCAGCCATCGACGACTGGCGGGGTGGAGTAGACTTGGCCGAAGTTATGCCGAGCACCCGAGCCGGAAATGCGGCTTGCCTGACGCTCCGAGAGGAAGGGTCATGATGCGACACCGATTCACTGCCGTCATCGTCTGCACCGCTCTCGTCTCGCTGCTGGCGCCGGTCGCCTGCCACAAGGCGCCTGCGCCCGCCCCGCCGCCGGCCCCGGTCAAGGCGGCCACAGTCCTCGTGCGCGACGTCCCGATCTACCTCGAAGCCATCGGTCAGACCCGAGGCAACATTGAGATCGAGATCCGGGCCCGCGTCGAGGGCTTCATCGAAAGTGTGGACTTCGCCGAGGGCACCGTCGTCCGCAAGGGTTCTCTGCTCTACACCATCGATCCTCGGCCCTTCGAGGCCTCGCTCGCCCAGGCGAAGGCGAATCTCGCACAGGCCGAGGCCGATCTGCAGCGCGCGCACCAGGATGTCGTCCTCTACGAGCCGCTGGTCGCCAAGAACGCAATCTCGCGCCAGCAGTACGACACCGCGGTGGCGGTCGAGCGGGCGCAGGCATCGGCGGTCGAGGCCGCCCGGGCGGCAGTCCAGGGCGCCGAGCTCGACCTCAGCTACACCCGGGTGCTCGCGCCCGACACCGGCCTCGTCGGCAAGACCGAGGTCTATCCGGGGACGCTGGTGGGGCGCGGCCAGAGCACCCTCCTGACCCAGATCTCCAAGGTCGACCCGATCAACATTCGCTTCACCGTTCCGGAGCGTGACTACCTCATGGCCGCGAGGAGGAATGAGAAGCGAGGGTCTACCGGCGACCCAGACCTGCCGATCGAGCTGCTGCTGGCCGACGGATCGGTGCACCCCCACACCGGGCGTTTCGTGTTCGTCGACCGAAACGTCGACCCGCGGACCGGCACGATCCTGCTCGAGGCGGGCTTCCCCAACCCCGGAGGCATCGTGCGGCCGGGACAGTACGGGCGGGTGCGGGCGGCGATCGACCTCAAGAAGGACGCCATCCTCGTTCCCCAGCGCGCCGTCCTCGAGATGCAGGGCATCGATCGCGTCGCGGTGGTGGCGGCCGACAACACCATCGAGTTCCGGCAGGTGCAGACAGGCCAGCGAATCGGCTCCCTGTGGGTCATCGACTCCGGGCTGAAAGCCGGCGAGCGAATCGTGGTCGAGGGTCTCCAGAAGCTGCGGCCCGGGGTCACGGTGAGCCCTGAGACGGTGACCATTTCGGACGCCGGCATGGCAGCCCCCTCCGCAGCCGGCGAGGCGGCACCCTCCGCGGGGAGCTAGCCATGTCGAACTTCTTCATCCGGCGGCCGATCGTCGCCATCGTCATCGCGATCATCATCGTCCTGCTCGGCCTCAACAGCCTGCGCGGGCTATCCTTCGAGCAGTACCCCTTCCTCGCCCCGCCGATCGTTCGCATCATCGCCACCTACGCCGGCGCCTCGGCGGTCGCGGTCGAGCAGTCGGTGGCGACGCCGATCGAGCAGGAGGTCAACGGCGTCGAGGGCATGATCTACATGAAGTCCTCGAACACCAGCGACGGCCGCATGCAGCTCGATGTCAGCTTCGCGGTCGGCACCAACCAGGACATGGCCAACGTCCTGACCCAGAACCGGGTGTCGTCGGCCCAAGCCCGCCTGCCCCAGGAGGTGATCCAGCAGGGGGTCACGGTCAAGAAGCAGAGCCCGAGCATCTTGATGCTGATCTCGCTCTACTCGCCGAAGGGCAGCTACGACTCCCAGTTCCTGATCAACTACTGCGGCATCAACCTGCGCGACCAGATCCTGCGCATCCCCGGCATCGCCCAGGTCGACCTCTTCGGCGGCACCGACTACGGGATGCGGATCTGGCTGGAGCCCGACAAGCTGGCCAAGCTCGCGCTGACCCCGTCGGACGTCATCAACGCCATCAAGGAGCAGAACCTGCAGGCGCCGGCGGGCCGGGTCGGGATGCGGCCCTCGCCTGCGGACCAGGAGTTCACCTACACGGTGAGCGCCCCGGGCCGGCTCGTCACCGAGGAGGAGTTCGCGAACATCATCATCCGCGAGACCGAGACCGGCGCCCAGATCCGGATCAGGGACGTCGGCCGCGTCGAGCTCGGCTCGCAGGACTACAACTCGTTCGGGCGCCTGGACGGCCAGCCGGCAGGGTCGATGGCCGTGTACCTGCTGCCCGGCGCCGACCAGCTCCAGGCCGCGGAGGCAATCTACGAGACGATGCGGCAGGCGAAGGGCTTCTTCCCCTCGGATCTCGACTACCGGATCGTCTACGACACCACCCCCGCGGTCGAGGCCTCGATCGAGTCGATCGTCGAGACCTTCATTGAGGCCTTCATCCTGGTCACCCTGGTGGTCTTCGTCTTCCTGCAGAATCTGCGGGCCACCATCATCCCCCTGGTGACCGTGCCGGTATCGCTGATCGGGACCTTCATCTTCTTTCCGCTGCTCGGCTTTTCGGTGAACACGCTGTCGATGTTCGGCCTGGTGCTCGCCATCGGCATCGTGGTCGACGACGCGATCGTGGTCGTCGAGGCGGTGATGCACCACATCGAGCGCGGGATGAGCCCGAGGGACGCCACCGTCCAAGCGATGAAGGAGGTGTCGGCACCGGTCATCGGCATCGCCCTCATCCTGTCGGCCGTGTTCGTCCCGGTGGCCTTCATCCCCGGCCTCACCGGCCGGATGTACCAGCAGTTCGCCCTCACGATCGCGATCTCGGTCCTGCTCTCGGCCTTCAGCGCGCTCTCGCTCTCCCCCGCTCTCGCCGCCATGGTGCTCAAGCCGGCCAAGCCGGCCCGCGGCCCGCTCGGCTGGTTCTTCGGCTGGTTCAACCGGGCGTTCAAAAGGACGACGGACGGCTACATCCACGGTGCCCGGATGCTGGTGCGGCGCTCGATCCTCACGATCGTGATCGTGGTCGTGGTCGCGGTGGGCGCGGGCCTGTTCGGCGGCGCCCTGCGGGCCGGCTTCGTCCCCGACGAGGACCAGGGGATCTTCGGCGTCAACGTGATGCTGCCGCCCGGCGCCTCGCTCGAGCGGACGAGCGCGGTGCTCAGCCAGGTCGAGCACATCCTCGGCACGCTCGAGGAGGTCGAGTCCTACCAGACGATCGGCGGCTTCGGCGCGGTGACGAGCACCTATCAGCCGAACTTCGGGACGGTCTTCGTCAGGCTCAAGCCCTGGGAGGAGCGGCAGGGCGAGGAGTCGGAGGTGTTCGGGGTGATGGCCCGCGTCTCGGGCGCGTTCGCCCGCATCCCCGAGGCGATCATCTTCCCGTTCAACATCCCCGCCATCACTGGCTTCGGCGCCTCGGCCGGCTTCAACTTCATCCTCCAGGACCGCAGCGGCAGCCTGAGCGTCGAGGAGCTCGGTGAGCTGAGCCGGCAGTTCCAGGAAGCGGCGCGCAAGCGGCCGGAGATCGGCAACATCTTCACCTCCTTCGACCCCCGCTACCCGCAGGTGAAGGTCGAGCTCGACCGCGAGAAGGCGCGCAAGCTGGGGGTCCCGATCAACCAGGCCTTCCAGACCCTGGCCACCAGCCTGGGCGGCAGCTACGTCAACGACTTCAACCGCTTCGGGCGGCTGTTCCGGGTCTATGCCCAGGCCGACGCCGGCTTCCGCCTCAAGCCCGACGACATCGGCCAGATCTGGGTCCGCAGCGAGTCCACCGGCGACATGATCCCGCTCGCCACCCTCGTCACCATCACACCCGTGGCAGGGACCGAGCTGACCAACCGTTTCAACCTGATGCGCTCGGTTGAGTTCAACGGCGTGCCTGCACGAGGCTTTGCCTCCGGCCAGGCCCTGGCGGCCCTCGAGGACGTGTTCGCCGAGACGATGCCGTCGGAGATGGGATACGCCTACTCTCAGATGTCCTACCAGGAGAAGGTCGCGCCGCCGGCAACCCCGACCCTGATCGCCGCGATCGTCGTCGTCTTCCTGCTGCTGGCCGCGCTCTACGAGAGCTGGCGGCTGCCGTGGGCGGTGCTCCTGGGCTCGCCGCTGGTCGCGCTGGGAGCGTTCTTCGGGGTCTGGCTGCTCGGCTTCGACAACAACGTCTACGTCCAGATCGGCATCATCATGCTGATCGGGCTCGCCGCCAAGAACGCGATCCTGATCGTCGAGTTCGCGAAGGCCAAGCACGAGGAGGGCATGACCCTCCATGAGGCGGCCCTGGAGTCGGCGAGGCTGCGCTTCCGACCGATCCTGATGACCGCCTTCGCCTTCATCCTGGGCGTCATTCCCCTGATGAAGGCGACCGGAGCCGGGGCCGGCGCGCAGAACGTGATGGGCACCGCGGTCTTCTTCGGGATGTTGGTCGCCACTGCGGCCGGCGTTTTCCTCATCCCGGGCAACTTCGCCTTCGTCGAGGGTTTGGGGAAGCGAAAGCGGCCGGCGGTGGAGGCTGCCGCTGGGCCGACCACAACTGAGGGAGGGCACTGAGATGGCACGCCGACTCCTGCTTGTCGCCTTGCTCTTCTCGGTCGCCGTGGCCTGCACCCTGGGCCCGGACTACGAGCGGCCACCCTTGACGGTTCCCGAACAATGGCGGGAGGTTGCTGCCAGCGAGGAGTCGCTCGCCAATCTCCCCTGGTGGGAGCTGTTCCAGGACGAGCAGCTCAAGAGCCTGATTGAGACCGCGCTCGCGGAGAACCGGGACCTCAAGATCGCGATCGAGCGCATCGAGGAGGCGCGGGCGATGTACGGCTTCAGCCGCGCCGACCTCTATCCCCAGATCGACGCCAACGCCACGGCGGGGGCCCTGCAGTTCAGCGAAGGCAGCCTGACCCACACGCCCGAAGGCGGGATGGACACCAACACCGAGATCTACAACATCAACGTCGGCCTCGCCTGGGAGCTCGATCTCTTCGGCCGCATCCGGCGCGCCAATGAGGCCGAGCTCGCCAACCTCCTCGCCACCGAGGAGGCGCGGCGGGCGGTCGCCCTCTCCGTGGTGGCCGGCGTGGCGCAGGCCTACGTCGAGCTGCGTGACCTCGACCTCAGGCTGGAAATCACCCGGCGGACGCTCGAGTCGCGGCGCGAGTACCTCGCGCTCGCCCGCGACCGCTTCGAAGGCGGCATCACACCCGAGCTGGACATGCGCCAGGCCGAGGCGGAGCTCTATCGGGTCCAGTCCTTCGTCTACCAGCTCGAGGCCAGGGTCACCCAGAAGGAGAACGAGATCTCGTTCCTCCTCGGTCGCAGCCCGTCTCCCATCGTACGGGGACGCACCGTGAACCAGCAGCCGATCCCGCCGCAGGTGCCCGCCGGCCTGCCGGCGTCCCTGCTCGAGCGCCGTCCCGATGTCCGTCAGGCCGAGGAGCAGCTGACCTCGGCCAACGCCCGGATCGGCGAAGCGATTGCCATGCGCTATCCGCGGATCGCCCTCACCGGTTCGTACGGCGCCGCCAGCACCGACCTGAGCACCCTCCTCGACAGCCCGAGTGAGACCTGGAACATCTTCGCCGGGCTGACCCAGCCCATCTTCAGCGCCGGCAAGAACAAGCGGCGGGTCGAGGTCCGGCAGTCCCAGCAGCGGCAGGCGGTCTACGCCTACGAGCGTGCCCTCCTGCAGGCGCTGCGCGAGGTCGAGGACGCTCTCATCGCCCTGCAGAAGGCCGGCGAGCAGCGCGGCTCGCAGGGCGAGCGCGTCGCCGCCGAGCGCAAGGTGCTCGAGCTCTCCGAGCTGCGCTACCGCGGCGGCGTCGCCGACTACCTCGAGGTCCTCGACGCCCAGCGCTCGTTGTTCAACGCCGAAATCGACGAGGTGTCGACCATCGGTGACCACGTGACCTCACTGATCCGGCTCTACAAGGCGCTCGGCGGCGGCTGGCCAGTGGACGCCGCGACCGCTCAGCAGGATTCGGAACCAACGGCAGAGAAAGGAAGCACAGGATGAGTTCTGGAGTACGAATGAGCGTTGTTCTCGCCTTCCTGGCCACCGCCTGCGCGGCGCTGGCCGCGATCCCGGTGATGGCGCAGGAGGAAAAGCCCAAGCAGAAGTTCGACGTCAAGGGCGAGTACGTCCGTCTCGTGTACAACGACGAGGGGTGGGTGGTGCTCGGGTACCGGGTGGCCAACGGCTCGGTCGGCGAGGAGTGGATGCTGCTCGAGGTCGGCGTCACCCTCATGAAGGACGTCCCGGACCAGAAGCTGGTGCGCGGGAGCCTGACGGTGACGACCCCTGACGGCTCCTCGGTCCCGCTCGCGAGCCAGGAGGAGTTCTCCAAGGCCAATCTCCGGGCACTTGACGCCAGGGCCAACATGACCCGGGACTCGATCAACTACTTCCCGGTCATGGTCGACAAGCCGTGCCGGATCGGCTTCTTCACCGACATCAGCGAGCCCGCCCGCGGCATGGCCTACGACGAGGTCGAGCTGAGCGACGACCGGGCCTGCGCCGGCCGCGCGTACTTCAAGATCCCGGGCGGCATCCAGTACGGGCAGCACTTCCTGAACGTCCAGTTCGCGGGCAGCACCGTCAACGTGCCGTTCCGGATCATGACCAAGGAAGAGCTCAAGGAGAACAAGGCGAAGTGGGAGGAGCTCCAGAAGCAGCTCAAGCAGCAGCAGAAGAGCCAGGGCTAG
>PQAJ01000072.1 GCA_003105185.1 Holophagae bacterium | reverse complement strand
AGCTCCGCGGCCTCGATCGACGCGACGAGGCCCGCCAGCTCGGAGGCAATTCGCTCCTTGACAGCAGCCTCCCGATCGCCCGCAATCCGGCGCTGCAGCTGCGGCCGCAGGCCACCGGTGGCGCGGCGCCGGAAGTCCTCCCTCCCCTCCCCAATCTCCGAGACCAGCTCGAGCTGCGGGATCCTGAAGAAGCTCAGGCTGCGGCCGGCGAGGGCCAGCCGGAGCTCCCCCTCCAGCCGCTCCGCCTCCGGGACCGGCTCGTCGGCGAGGGCGCGCAGTGGGTGCCGCGTCAGGTCGACCTCGCGCCAGCCCTCCCCGCCCGGCTCGCGGAGCAGGTGGAGGTGGCCGGAGCGGCCCACCTGCCACGGCTCGATCCACACCGACAGCCACAGCGACGCGTGCCCGCAGCGGACGAGCTCGGGCGCGCGCGAATCGACGCCGGCCGGCGCGAGCAGCAGCGGAGGGTGGAACAAGACCTTCACCGGCCCCATGCTACACTCGGCCGCCGCGCGACAGGAGGACGATTTCGGTGGAAATCTGGGACGGCCAGATGGGCCTGTTCGACGACAACCCGCGGCGCGAGGTCGGCAGCGGCCGCCGGGTGGTCGTGTTCGACGTCGAGACGCAGCGCTCGTTCGAGGAGGTCGGCGGCCGGTCCCAGTTTGACAAGCTCGGCGTCTCGGTGGCGGTGGCCTATCGCTACGACCTGGACCAATTCCTCGAAGTGACCGAGGACGACGTCGCCCGCCTGATCGACCTTCTGTTCGAGGCCGACCTGGTGGTCGGCTACAACATCCTCGGCTTCGACTACGAGGTGCTGCGCGCGTACACCGACCGCGACCTCCTGCGCCTGCCGACCGTCGATCTGATGCGCGACCTCGAGGCCCGGCTCGGCTTCCGGCCCAAGCTCGACAGCGTGGTCCAGCCAACCCTCGGCGTCAGCAAGAGCGCGGACGGCCTCAAGGCCCTCGAGTGGTGGCGGCGCGGCGAGCTCGACAAGATCCTCGCCTACTGCCGCGATGACGTGCGGGTGACCCGAGATCTCTACGACTACGGCAAGCGCAACCGCTGCGTCCTGGTCGCCCGCTTCGGCGGCACGCCGCGGCGGGTCGAGGTCGACTGGTAACCTCGCAGCCGGTCGGCGCGATGTCGTCCGAGAGGAAGAACCCTGGGTTCCCGCGGCGTGGCCGGGTCAGAGGCTCTGCCCCGCCGCCGGCGGTGTCCCCGAGTGACTGGACCAGTCGATCTGCGACCCGCGGAAGCTGTGCGGGACCAGGAACACGCCCATCATCACCAGCCAGCCGACGATGACGGCGGCGCGCAGCGGCCGGTTGCGCAGTGCAAGCAGGGTGGCGGGCAGCCAGGCGAGGGTTGCCAGCGCGGTCTTGTTGTCGGTCAGGTCGGTGCCGTTCGGCCAGCCGGTCCACCAGGCGTCGAATGCGTACTTCTGCACCGCCGGGCCGAGGAACAGCCCGCCCACCACCAGCAGCACCATCGTCGCCAGCACCAGCCGGCGCGGCCGCGGGCGGTGCGGCCGGAACTCCTCGAGCAGCGAACGTGTGGCCAGCATCATAGCGGCGAACATCGCCAGGATGTGGGGGATCAGCACCCCCGCCGGCACCTCGGCGCGGAACCGCGCGACCACCGGCTCGCCCGCGGGCAGGTGGACCGTGGTCGAACCGTCGTTCAGCACAACCTGGTACTCGACCTTGCCCGCCGGCGGCTGGTGCGGGATCACCGCCTCGAGCTCGCCCTCGTCGTTCCTTGCCATCGGCAGCGACTGCCACGGCTCATCGGTCGGGAAGCGGCGCCAGCTCAGTTCGCCCCGTACAACCTCGCCGACGCCGGCGAGACGCACGCGCAGGCCGCCGTCACCGCCGTGGGTCCGCGGCATGGAGTACTGGAGCTCGTGTCCCGCAACCACCGCGCTCCCGTGCTTGGGATAGGTCGGCCCGGTCATCCGCTGAAACGCGCCGAGCGCGACCGCCAGCACGAAGGCCAGGATCCAGAGCAAGACCGACGTCAGTCGCGCAGCCATCGTGCCGTCCTGTCAGCCGCCGACAACCGCGCGGACCATCTCCTCGATGACGCCCGGCTCGATCTCCGCGAGCTCGTAGGTGACGGTTGCGATCGGCTTGTTGACCGACAGGATCCGGCGCAGCTCGATCGGCGTTCCCTCCACCACCACGTCCGCCGGGGTGGCGTTGATGGTGGCCTCGAGGTCCCGGATCTGCTCGTCGCCGTACCCCATGGCCGGCACGATTTTCCCAGCGTTCGGGTACTTGACGTAGGTCTCGGCGATCGTGCCGACCGCGTACGGCCTGGCGTCCACGATCTCCGCGGCCCCGGCCTGCCTGGCCGCAAACCAGCCCGCGCCGTAGGCCATCCCGCCGTGCGTGAGCGTCGGACCGTCCTCGACAACCACCGCGCGCTTGCCGGCGATCAACTCCGGCTGCTCGACACGGATCACCGAACGAGTCTTGATGATCCGGGCGGTGGGGTTGCCGCTTCGGCAGTTGTCGAGCACCTGCTCCACCTTGACCGGGTCGGCGGTGTCAACTTTGTTGACGATCAGCAGGTTGGCCATATGCAGGTTAGTCTCGCCGGGATAGTAGGTCAGCTCATGGCCGGGTCGGTGGGGGTCGACCAGCGTGATGTAGAGATCCGGCTTGTAGAAGGGCGTGTCGTTGTTGCCGCCGTCCCAGAGGATCACGTCGGCTTCCTTTTCGGCCTCGTGCAGGATCCGCTCGTAGTCGACGCCGGCATAGACCACGAAACCGTTGTCGATGTGCGGCTCGTACTCCTCCCGCTCCTCGATCGTGCACTGGTGGCGGTCGAGGTCCTCATAGGTCTCGAAGCGCTGGCAAGCCTGCTTTTCGAGGTCGCCGTACGGCATCGGGTGGCGGATGGCGACGACCTTCTTGCCCATCGCTTTGAGGATTCGCGAGACGTAGCGCGTTGTCTGCGACTTGCCGACCCCGGTCCGCACCGCGGTGATGGCGATCAGCGGCTTGGACGACGGGATCATGGTCTTGACCGCAGAGCAGACGCCGAAGTGGGGGCCCCAGCCGATGACCCTGCTCGCGATATTCATGACGTAGGTGTGCGCGACGTCCGAGTACGAGAACCAGACCTCGTCGACGTCGTTGTCGGTCACGATCTGTTGGAGTTCCTGCTCGGCCCTGATCGGGATGCCCTTCGGATAGAGCGAGCCCGCCAGCGATGCCGGGTAGGTCCGCCCTTCGATGTCCGGGATCTGGGTCGCGGTGAACGCGACCACCTCATAGTCCTCGTTGTCGCGGAACAGGCAGTTGAAGTTGTGGAAGTCACGACCCGCGGCGCCCATGATGACGACTCGTCGCCTGGCCATTGCAGATTCCCCTCATTGATGAGCCGCGAGCTCCGCGACTCCGGCCCGCCGGGTAAAGCTGAACCAGCGAGCGGGCCGGATTCTACCATCCCGCCGCCCACTTCCGACCCGCCCCCGCCTCCACTCGGTGGCGGCCGGGGCCCGGCGCGGTGGGAGCGATCGCTACTTCTTGCCGGGCGCGAGCTTCTTCTGGCCGGGGGCGCGGTACCTCACCGCCTTCTTCGCCGCCCGATCCATCTCATCCGCGGTGATCAGGACCACCGTGCTCACGGTCACCAGGCCGGTCTGGTTCACCGCGATCGCGAATGCGGTCGAGGCGACGTTGTCGGGCAGGTCGGCGATCACGACGACGTCGTGCTTCCCGAAGGCGTAGTAGAACGACTCCATCCGGCCCCCGAGCGCCTCGATAGCGGCGCCGACCGCTCCCCGGCGCTTGGCCCCCCCCTCGCGCGCCATCGCCTTGACCCCGACCGGCGTGTACGACGCCTGAAACATGAACTTCGGCATGCAATCCCCCTTCTTGGCTGCAGAGCTCGGCTGCGTGGCTTCTCCACACGATTCTAAATGACGATCCGGATTTCGCGACCGCCCGGGGCGCGCTGTCTCAATCTGAGACAGAGTCCTCCAACCGCTCGCATCCGTCTTTTTTTACAGCGGTTAACCCGCCTACTGATTGATTGTCTCAAGATGCGCGCAGCGCATCCCTCTCGGCGCGCGGTGGGCGGAGGCCAGCCGGCCGTGAAGGCATCACCGGCACACTCGACGGCCTCCGACCGCCGTGCGCCGAGCGCCTACTCCCACTCGATGGTGCCCGGCGGCTTGGAGGTGACGTCGTAGACCACCCGGTTGATGCCCTTGATCTCGTTGACGACGCGGCGGGCGATGTGGTCGAGCACCTCGGGTGGGAACCGGAACCAATTCGCGGTCATGAAGTCCTCGGTGGTCACGGCCCGGATTGCGAGCGCCTCGTCGTAGGTCCGCTGATCACCCATCACCCCGACCGAGCGCACCGGCAGCAGCACGCAGAGCGCCTGCGAGATCGCGTCATACAGGCCGGCCCGCCGCACCTCCTCGATCACGATGGCGTCCGCCTCCTGGAGGGTCGCCACCCGCTCGCGCGTCACCGGGCCGAGGATCCGCACGGCGAGCCCGGGCCCGGGGAAGGGATGCCGCCAGACGAACTCGTGGGGCAGCCCGAGCTCCTCCCCGAGCCGCCTGACCTCGTCCTTGAAGAGGTCGCGCAGCGGCTCGACCAGCTCCAGGCCGAGGCGCTCCGGGAGCCCGCCCACGTTGTGGTGGGTCTTGATCACCGCCGCGGTGCCGCGCACGCCCGAGGACTCGATGACGTCCGGGTACAGGGTGCCCTGGGCGAGGTAGCGCGCGTCCGGGAAGCGCCGCGCCTCGGCCTCGAACACCTCCACGAACTCGCGTCCGATGATCTTCCGCTTCTGCTCCGGGTCGGCCACCCCGGCCAGCGCCGACAGAAAACGGTCGCCGGCGTCCACGTGGTCGAGCTGGATCCCGAGGTTGCGGAACCTGGTCACGACTTTCACCGCCTCGTCCTGGCGCAGCAGCCCGGTGTCGACGAAGATCGGCACCAGCCGCTCGCCGATCGCCTCCCGCAGCAGCATCGCGGTGACCGTCGAATCGACCCCGCCGGAGACCCCGCAGATGACCCGGCCTTCGGGCAGCGACGCCCGCAGGCCGGCCACCGTCTCCTCCCGGATCGCGGCGGCATTCCAGTCGCGGCGGGCGCCGGCCAGCTCGATGAAGCGCTCGAGCATGGCCGCGCCGTGCTCGGTGTGGCGGACCTCGGGGTGGAACTGCAGCGCGACGAAGTGACGTTCGAGGTCGGCGATCGCGGCATACGGTGTGCTGTCGGTGCGGGCCAGGGTCGTGAAGCCGGGGGGCAGCCCGGTCAGAGTGTCACCGTGGCTCATCCACACCCGCTGCCGGGATGGAGTCCCTCGGAACAGGGGCTCGGGCGCCGTCACCTCGAGCTCGGCGAGGCCGTACTCGCGGCGATCCGACGAGCTGACCGCCCCCCCGAGCATGTGCCCCATCAGGTGCAGCCCGTAGCAGATGCCGAACACCGGCACGCCGAGCTCAAACACCGCCGGGTCCGGCGTCATCGCCCCGGGCTCGAACACGCTAGCCGGTCCACCCGAGAGCACGACCGCGATCGGGCCGGTCGCGATCAGCTGCGGCCGCCCGAGGTCGCCGCGCTCGATCACGGTCTTGACCCCCAGCTCGCGCAGCCGGCGGGCGATCAGCTGGGTGTACTGCGAACCGAAGTCCAAGATGAGGATGATCTCGTGCTGCATGGCCCCAGTTCCCGTTGACCCGGCGGAGCATAGCAGAGGGTCGCTCAGCCGGCGGCGTAGCCGGGTCCCTGCGGTTGACGGGGGGCCGGGGCGTGACTAGGATGCGCTTTGTGAAAACGGCCACGAGCCCGCATCCGTCATCGGGCTCCGGCGGCAGTGGTGCGGACGGCTGCGGAAGCGTCCGGATCGTGCGCGGTGCCCGGGCGCCATCGCCGCCCGGCCAACCTCGACCCCGCCGCTGGCCAACAACGGTGACGGTTCGGGAGAGGGTGGCATGGCCGAGCAGTTTCTTCCGGTATTGATCACGCTCGGGGCGGCGGTCTTCACGGCCGTCGCGATCCTCGGTCTGGCGGCGCTGGTCGCCCAGCGCTCCCGCCACAACGCGGTCACCAAGCGCGAGACCTACGAGAGCGGCGTCCCGCTGCTGGACTCGGCCTACAAGCGGATCTCGGTCAAGTTCTACCTAGTGGCGCTGGTCTTTGTCGTGCTCGACGTCGAGGTCGCTTTCCTCTACCCGTGGGCGGTCACCTACCGCGCGCTGCTCGCCGAGCACTCGRCGGTGGTGCTGCTCGACMTGCTCGCCTTCATGGCACTTCTCGTCGTCGCCTACGCCTACCTGTGGAAGAAAGGCGTCTTCGACTGGGGGCGCCGCAAGGTCTACGCGGACAGGGGTGAATGATGGACCACGCCCGCACCGCGCCCCTCACCGTCGCGCCTCCCGAGGCGGTCGCAGAGGTCAGGTTTGACGCCGCGATGGAGGCGCAGATCGCCGACGTCCTCACCCGCTACCCGAACCCCCAGGCCGCGCTGCTGCCGGTGCTCTGGCTGTGCCAGGAGCGGTGGGGCTGGATCTCGACCGGCATCACGCGCACCGTCGCCACTCGGCTCGGGTTGTCGCCGGCGTTCATCGAGGGCGTCCTCACCTTCTACACCATGTACCAGCTCCAGCCGCCCGGTCGCTACCTGCTCCAGGTCTGCAGCACGCTGTCCTGCCAGCTCTGCGGGACCGGCGAGCTGGTCGGCCACCTCAAGCAGCGGCTCGGCATCGACTTCGGCGAGACCACGCCGGACGGACGCTTCACCCTGGTCGACGTCCAGTGCCTCGGCGCCTGCGGCGAGGCCCCGGTCGTCCAGATCAACAACGACTACTACACCGAGCTCACCGTCGAGCGGCTCGACGCGCTGCTCGACCGGTTCGAGTAGGGCTCGGGGGGAGCGATGGAACCCATCCTGCTGCGCGCCCGTGGCACGAAGAACTCGCGTTCGATCGCCGCCTACCGCTCGGCCGGCGGCTACCGGGCCATTGCCAAGGCGCTGAAGATGGAGCCCGCGGCGGTGATCGCCGAGGTCAAGGCGTCCGGTCTGCGCGGCCGCGGTGGCGCCGGCTTCCCGACCGGCGTCAAGTGGGGCTTCGTGCCCAAGGACTCGCCCAAGCCGAAGTATCTGATCTGCAACGCCGATGAGTCCGAGCCGGGCACCTTCAAGGACCGCGAGATCATCCACGTCGATCCGCACATGCTGATCGAAGGGATCGCGATCTCGTCGCACGCGATCGGCGCCAACGTCGCCTATATCTACATCCGCGGCGAGTTCCACGCCGAGGCGCTGATGCTCGAGGCGGCGATCGCCGAGGCCGCCGGGGCTGGCTTCCTGGGGAAGAACATCCTGGGCAGCGGCTTCGACCTCGAGGTCCACGTCCACCGCGGCGCCGGGGCCTACATCTGCGGCGAGGAGACCGCCCTCATCGAGTCGCTCGAGGGCAAGCGCGGGCTGCCGCGCCTCAAGCCCCCCTTCCCCGCGGTGGTCGGGCTGTTCGGTTGCCCGACCGTGGTCAACAACGTCGAGACCCTGGCCTGCGTGCCTCACATCTTGGAGCGCGGCGGCGCTTGGTACGCCGCGATCGGCACCGAGCGGAGCACCGGGCCCAAGCTGTTCTCGGTGTCCGGCCACGTCAACCGCCCCGGCGTCTACGAGGTGGCGATGGGCGTCTCCTTCCGCGAGATCATCGACGGCCTCTGCGGCGGCGTCCGCGGCGGCAGGGCCCTCAAGGCGTTCATCCCCGGCGGCTCGTCGTGCCCGGTGCTGCCGGCCGACAAGGTCGACATCGGCTGCGACTTCGAGTCGGTGGCGGCGGCTGGATCGATGCTCGGCTCCGGCGGGCTGATCGTGATGGATGAGACCGTCGACATGGTGTGGGCGCTCGAGAACCTGCTCACCTTCTACGCCCACGAGTCGTGCGGTCAGTGCACCCCCTGCCGCGAGGGCTCCGACTGGGCGCTCGACGTGGTGCGCCGGATCCGACGCGGCTTCGGCCGTCCCCAGGACCTCGAGACCCTCGAACGCATCGCCCGCTTCGCCAGCCAGGGCATGACGATCTGCCCGCTCGGCGACGCCTTCTGCGAGCCGATCAAGAGCTTCCTCAAGCACTTCGGGCATGAGTTCGAAGCCGCGATCGCGGCCGCGCAGCCGCTGCCGGCCGCCAAGACACCCGTCCTGCCGCTGCGCTCGGGGCACGGCTGGTACGGCAGCTAGGAGCGTCATCGTGCTGAAGCTGACCATCGACGGCACCGAGGTTCAGGTCGCACCCGGCACCAACCTCGTCGAGGCCGCCGCCACGATCGGCATCGACATCCCGACCTACTGCTACCACCCGGGGCTGAGCGTGGTCGGGCAGTGCAGGATCTGCTTCGTCGAGGTCGAGGGCATGCCCCGCCTCGTCACGGCCTGCTCGACCGAAGCGCGCGATGGCATGGTCGTGCTGACGGCGAGCCCGCGGGTCAAGGACGCGCGCGCGGCGGTGATGGAGTTCCTGCTCGAGAACCACCCGCTCGACTGCCCGGTCTGCGACCAGGCCGGCGAGTGCTTCCTCCAGGACTACTCGGTCGAGCACGGGCTCGACACCACTCACATGGTCGACATCCGGCGGACCTTCCCCGGGCTCGAGCGGCGCCTGATCGGACCGCACGTGGTTCAGAACCAGAACCGCTGCATCCACTGCACCCGCTGCGTCCGCTTCACCCAGGAGATCTCCGAGACCCACGACCTGACCATGAAGTCGCGGGGCAACCACTCCTACATCGACACCTTCGACGGTGGGCCCTTCGACAACCCGTGGTCGGCCTGTGCGGCCGATGTCTGCCCGGTCGGCGCGCTGACCGTCAAGGAGTTCCGATTCCGGGCCCGCGTCTGGCATCTCGAGGACACCGAGTCGATCTGCCCAGGCTGCAGCATCGGCTGCAACGTCACGGTCGGTCACCTCGACCGTGAGGTCCATCGCTTCCTGCCCCGCCACAACGCCGAGGTCAACGGCTGGTGGATGTGCGACTACGGCCGCTGCCTCGCCCAGGGGATCGAGGAGCGCGACGTCGCGCGGCCGGCGGCTCGCAGCGGCGGCGAGCTGCGGCCAATCGCCTGGAGCGAGGCCGTGCCGATGCTCGTCGAGCTGCTGCAATCACGACCCGCGGCGCGCGTGGTCGCCTCGGCCAACCTGAGCAACGAGGTGCTCTACCTGGTCAAGAAGGTGCTGGTCGGCCAGCTCGGCCTCGAGGTGGTGGTGCCGGTGGATCGCGGTCGCCCCCGCCGGATCAAGAACGGCCACGGGCAGTGGATCGACAGCGTCGACGCGCACCCCAACAGCGGTGGCGCGCGGCTCCTCGGCCTGCCGCTGGTGGACGCCGGCCAGCTCGCACGCTTCGTCGGTGCCGCCAACGGGCCGCTGCTGATGCTCGACGAGCGCGCTCACCCCTGGCTCGCCTCCGACGAGGCGGCGGCCACCCTGGCGGCCCGCACGGTCGCGGTCTTCGCGCGTTGCGAGACCGTCCTGACCAGGTCGGCGTCCCTGCTGCTGCCCGCAGCGTCCTGGGTCGAGACCGAGGGCACCTACACCTCGTCGACCGGCCGCGTCCAGCTCGCTCGAGCGGCCTTCACGCCCGGCGCGCAGGCCTGGCCGGCCTGGCGCCTGCTCCACGGGCTGCAGGCGGCGCTCGGGATCCCGAGCGACCCCGACGCCCGCCCCGAGCGGCTGTTCGCCGAGCTCACCGCCACCGTGCCGGCGTTCACCGGCATGACCTACCGCGGCCTGGCGCGTCAACCCGGACTGCCGGTTGCGGCGGAGGTTTCCGATGTGGGTTGAGGTCCTGGTCATCGGCATCAAGCTGGCGGTGGTGCTCGCGGCGCTGCTGACCACGGTCCCGATCATGGTCTGGGTCGAGCGTCGCGCGTCGGCGCTGATGCAGGACCGGCTCGGCCCCAACCGGGTCGGACCGTTCGGGCTGTTCCAGCCGGTGGTCGATGCGGTCAAGCTGATCACCAAAGAGGACCTGATCCCCAGGGATGTCAGCCGCTTCCTCTTCATCCTCGCGCCGGTGGTGGCGCTGACCGTCGCACTCTCAACCTTCATCGCGGTGCCGTTCGGCAGCGACACCGGCCTCGAGCTGTTCGGGCACGCGGTCCGCGGCTTCATCGTCGCCCCTGACCTCAACATCGGCGTGCTCTACATCTTCGCCATCGCCTCGCTCGCGGTGTATGCGACGGTGCTCGCCGGCTGGGCCTCCAACAACAAGTACTCCCTGTACGGCGGCATCCGCGCCTCGGCCCAGACCATCTCCTACGAGCTCGCGATGACGATCTCGGTGGTCGGCGTGCTGATGGCGTCGAGCTCGCTGCACCTGCACCAGGTCGTCGAGGCGCAGACCGGAACCTGGCTGGGCGTGCTGCCGCGCTGGAACGTCTGCACCCAGCTGCTCGGCGCGATCACCTTCATGGTCGCCGCCTTCGCCGAGACCAACCGCATCCCGTTCGACCTGCCCGAGGCCGAGGCCGAGCTGGTCTCCGGCTACCTCACCGAGTACTCCTCGATGAAGTATGCCGCCTTCTTCATGGGCGAGTACGTGCACATGACCGTGGCCTCGGCGCTGATGACCGTGCTCTTCTTCGGCGGCTGGACCCTGCCCTGGATCGACCTCGCGTTCGCGGGGTGGATCGGCGGCCTGCTCTCGATCGGCATCTTCTGCGCCAAGGTCGCGTTCTTCCTGTTCTTCTTCGTCTGGGTCCGCTGGACGCTGCCCCGGTTCCGGTTCGACCAGCTCATGGCCCTCGGCTGGAAGGTCATGATCCCCCTGTCGGTCCTCAACTTCCTCTGGGTCGGCTTCGCGATCGCCGCCGGCATCATGTAGGGGGCGGATGATGGTTCCTGTCGTCTTCGCACTTGCAGCGGTCGTGGCGGTGGTCTTCGCCATCGTCACCATCGCCCACTCGAGCCCGGTGATCAACGTGCTGTCGCTGGTCGTGGTCTTCTTCGCGATGGCCGCGATCTTCGCGTTGCTCGGCATGGACTTCCTGGCGGCAATCCAGATCATCGTCTACTCGGGCGCGATCCTGGTGTTGTTCCTGTTCGTGATCATGCTGCTCAACATCCGCTCGGTGGAGCGGCTGGGCAGCGGCCGGCGCGTCCAGGCTCTGCTCGGCACCGTGGTGGCGGTCGGCATCGGCGCCGCCGCCCTGACCGCAGTGTCCCTCCTGACCCCGACCAGCGGTGCGGTCTACCCCGGCAGCCTCGAGACCGGGACCGTCGTCCCGATCGGGCGCGCGCTGCTCACCACCCACCTGTTCGCCTTCGAGTTCATCACCCTGCTGCTGGTCGCCGCGATCGTGGGCGCGGTCTACCTCGCGCGGAGAGACCCCTGATGACCGACATCCCGATCCCCCACACCTGGGTTCTCGCCCTGTCTGCGGCACTGTTCGCGATCGGCACGCTCGGCGTGCTGCTGCGGCGCAACGGCATCGCGATCTTCCTGTCCCTGGAGCTGATGCTCAACTCGGCCAACCTGGCGTTCGTGGCCTTTGCGATGACCCTGGCCGCGCGGCCCGACGGGGCCGAGGCGGCGCTGGCCGGCCAGCTCTTCGTGTTCTTCGTCATCGGCGTCGCCGCGGCCGAGGCCGCGGTCGGTCTGGCCCTCTTCATCGCCCTGCATCGGCTCAAAGGGGCGATCGACGTCGACCGCGTCAACATCCTGCGCTGGTAGGAGGAGGCGATGCTGGGCAACCTGTGGCTGATCCCGATCCTCTGCCTCGCCGGCGCCGCGGCCAACCTGGCGCTCGGAATGCTGCGCGCGAACAAGCGGCTCGTCTCCATCGTCGGCGTCGGCTCGGTCGGCCTCGCGACCGTCACCACTTTCATCGCCCTCTCGGAGTACCTCGGCCAGGCCCGGGATGTGATCCGCGAGACCTACTTCACCTGGATCGCCGCCGGCGAGTTCGTGGTCGACGCCAGCTTCCAGCTCGACCAGCTGTCCGCGATCATGATCTCCTTCGTCACCTTCGTCGGCTTCCTGATCCACGTCTACTCGATCGGCTACATGCACGGCGAAACCGACCGCGGCTACGCGCGTTACTTCGCCTATCTCAACCTGTTCATGTTCTCGATGCTGGTGCTGGTCCTGGGCTCGAACCTGCCGGTTCTGTTCATCGGCTGGGAGGGGGTCGGCCTCTGCTCCTACCTGCTGATCGGCTACTACTACGAGCAGGAGTACTGCGCCACCGCCGGCAAGAAGGCGTTCATCGTCAACCGGATCGGCGACTTCGGCTTCCTGCTCGCGATCTTCGCCGCGTTCGCGGCGTTCGGCACCTCCGAGTTCCTGGGCCTGCGCGAGGCGGTCGCCGTCGATCCCGGCGGCGTGCGCGCCGCCGCCACGGTGATCGGGCTGCTGCTGTTCGTGGGCGCGATCGGCAAGTCCGCCCAGCTCCCGCTCTACGTCTGGCTCCCCGACGCGATGGCCGGTCCGACCCCGGTGTCGGCCCTGATCCACGCCGCCACCATGGTCACCGCGGGCGTCTACATGGTGGCGCGCACCAACTTCTTCTACCAGGCCAGCCCGGCCGCGATGCTGACGGTGGCCGTCGTCGGCGGGCTCACCGCCGTCTTCGCGGCCACCATCGGCCTGGCCCAGAACGACATCAAGAAGGTGCTCGCCTACTCGACCGTCTCCCAGCTCGGCTACATGTTCCTCGGCGCCGGCGTCGGCGCGTTCATCGCTGCGATCTTCCACGTCGTCACCCACGCCTTCTTCAAGGCCTGCCTCTTCCTCGGCTCGGGCTCGGTGATCCACGCCTGCGGCGGCGAGCAGGACATGCGCAAGATGGGCGGCCTCAGAAAGCACATGCCCATCACCTACTGGACGTTCGTGGTCGCGACCCTGGCCATCGCCGGCATCCCGCTCTTCGCCGGCTTCGTCTCCAAGGACGAGATCCTGGCCAAGGTCTTTGCTGCCGGCGCCGTTGACCTCAACCACTTCGGAAGCCTCTACACCCTGCTCTGGGTGCTCGCGGTGGCCGGCGCCTTCATGACCGCCTTCTACATGTTCCGCGCCGTCTACATGACCTTCCACGGTGAGTTCCGGGGCGGTCACGAGGCCGAGCACCACCTCCACGAGTCGCCACCCTCGATGACGCTGCCGCTGATCATCCTCGGCGCCCTCTCGGTCGTCGGCGGCATCCTGATCGGCTTTCCCGGCCAGCTCTTCCACCGGCCCGAGCTCAACCGCATCGAGCACTTCCTGCACCCGGTGATGGCGCCGCTCGCCGCGGCCCACGGTGAGGTCGCAAACGCCGGCCAGGCCGCCCACGGCGTCAGCCTGCCGACGGAGTGGGTGCTGGTGATCACCTCGGTGCTGGTGGCGGTCGCGGGCTGGATGGTCGCGCGAAACTTCTACGTCGGCGACCAGGCGTTCGCGCCGGCGCGGCGGCTCGCCGAGCGCTTCCCGTTCGTCCACAAGCTGCTGCTCAATAAGTACTGGGTCGACGAGCTCTATGACGCGGTAGTGGTGCGGCCATTCTTCGGGCTCGCCCGCTTCTCGTGGAAGGTGGTCGACGTGGTGATCATCGACACGGTGTTCGTCAACGGCAGCGCGTTCGCCGTCGAGCTCACCGGGGACTTCCTGCGCTTCCTACAGACCGGCAACGTCCGCAACTACGCGCTGTCGGTGGCGCTGGGGATCCTCGTCCTCGCCGTGGTGCTGTGGTAGGGGGAGGCGACCGTGCTCGACACCTCGCTGCTGTCGCTCGTCACCCTGCTCCCGGCCGCCGGCGCGCTCGTCCTGGCCGTGCTCCCGGCGCGCCCTGCCGCTCTCCACCGCTGGCTCGCGCTCGCCCTGTCGCTGGTGGTGTTCATCCTCTCGCTGGCGGTCTGGTTCCGGTTCGACCCCGACCTGCCCTCCTTCCAGCTCCAGGAGCAGCTCTCCTGGATCCCCCAGTACGGCATCAGCTACCACATCGGCGTCGACGGCATCTCGCTGCTGCTGGTGCTGCTGACCACCCTGCTGATCCCGGTGGTCATCCTCGCCTCCTGGAGCTCGATCGACGCCCATGTCAAGGGCTTCCACATCTCACTGCTGCTGCTGACCACCGGGATGATCGGCGCCTTCGTCGCGCTCGACCTGTTCCTGTTCTACGTCTTCTGGGAGCTGATGCTGATCCCGATGTACTTCATCATCGGGGTCTGGGGCGGGCCGCGGCGGATCTACGCCGCGGTCAAGTTCGTGCTGTTCACCATGGTCGGGTCGCTGCTCATGCTGGTCGCGATCCTCTATCTGGCGTGGTACCACCAGCTCTCGACCGGCGCCTGGTCCTACGACTACCTCGCGCTGGCGGCCACGGCGCCGCGCATCGCACTCGCCGGGCTGTGGTCGCCGCAGGCGCTGCTCTTCCTCGCCTTCGGCCTCGCCTTTGCGATCAAGGTGCCGATGTTCCCGTTCCACACCTGGCTCCCGGACGCCCACGTCGAGGCTCCGACCGGAGGCTCGATCATCCTGGCCGGCGTGTTGCTGAAGCTCGGCACCTACGGCTTCCTGCGCTTCAACCGGACCCTGTTCCCCGCTGCCTGGGACTTCTTCGTGCCCCTGATCGTGGTGCTCGCGGTCATCGGCATCCTTTACGGCGCGCTGGTCGCGATGGTCCAGCCCGACATCAAGAAGCTGGTCGCCTACTCGTCGGTGAGCCATCTCGGCTACGTGATGTTGGGGCTGGCCGCCGGCACCGTCGCGTCGACCCAGGGCGCGATCCTGCAGATGGTCAACCACGGGCTGTCGACCGGCGCGCTCTTCCTGCTCGTCGGCGTCGTCTACGAGCGCCGCCACACCCGGATGATCGCGGACTACGGCGGCATCGCCGGGATCGTGCCGGCCTACACCGGCCTCTTCCTGCTCGTCACCCTGTCCTCGATCGGACTTCCCGGACTCAATGGCTTCGTCGGCGAGTTCCTGATCCTCGCCGGATCGTGGAAGGTGTTCCCGGTGGCCGTGGTCTTCGCCGGCCTCGGCATCATCGTCGGCGCCGTCTACATGCTGTGGATGTTCCAGCGCGTGTTCTGGAACCCGCTCGTCCACGACGAAAACCGCACGCTGACCGACGTCAATCTCCGCGAGCTGCTGGCCCTGGCGCCGCTGGTGGTGCTGATCGTCTGGATCGGCGTCCACCCGACCACCTTCCTGTCGCCCATGGAGGCGGCGGTGCGGTCCCTGCTGGGTTAGGAGGACGACGCCCGTGTTGATCCCCTCGCCGACCGACCTGTCGTCCATCGCCCCGGAGATCGTGCTCGCGGTGGCCGCCGGCGTCCTGCTCCTCGTGGAGGCCTTTCTTCCCGGCCTGCGCCGGCTGCTGGCGCCGATCACGATCGTCGCGTCCCTGATCGCCGCCTGGGCCCGCTTCCACTTCCCGCTTCCGGGCGTGGTCTGGGGCGGGCTGCTGTCGATCGACCGGGTGGCTGCCTTCGTCGACCTCTACATTCTCGCCGCCGTGCTGCTCACGGCCTGGATGTCCGGAGCGTTCCTGAGGCGCAACGACGTCGATCGCGGAGAGTTCTACTCCCTGCTGCTGCTGGCCGCCATCGGCGCCATGGTGATGGCCGCGTCGGTGGACGCCCTGACCCTGTTCCTCGGCCTCGAGCTGCTCTCGATCCCGCTCTACGTCCTCAACGGCTTCCTGCGCGGCCACGCGATCTCGATCGAGGCCGGCCTCAAGTACTTCGTGGTCGGCGCCTTCGCCTCGGCGTTCCTGGTCTACGGTTTCGCGCTGATGTACGGGATGGCGGGCAGCACCAGGTTGGAGGCCATGGGGCAGACCGTGCTCGACGGCGGCGGTTTGTCGCCCGTCATGGCGATCGGCCTCGCCATGGTCGTCGGTGGGCTCGGTTTCAAGCTCGCCCTGTTCCCCTTCCACGCCTGGGCCCCGGACGTGTATCAGGGCGGGCCGACGCCGGTCACCGCGTTCCTGTCGGTGGTCCCCAAGGGTGCCGCGCTGGTGGCGCTTCTGCGCGTCGTCGATGGCCTTGACCTCCTCCGGCTGTCGCCGCACTGGGTGACCGCCGCCGGCATCATCGCCGTCGCCTCGATGACCCTCGGCAACATCGTCGCCATCGTCCAACGCGACATCAAGCGAATGCTCGCCTACTCCGGCATCGCCCACATGGGCTACGCCATGGTCGCCATCATCGTCGCCGGGATCGACGGCGGGTCGGCGGTGCTCGTCTACCTCGCGGCCTACACCCTGATGAACGTCGGCGCCTTCGCCGTCGTCGCCCTGCTGTCCGAGCGCGAGGACGAGCCGCACCTGATCAGCGAGCTCGCCGGCCTCGGCTGGACGCGCCCGATCGCGGCTTTCGCCTTGACACTGTGCCTGGTCTCGCTCGCGGGCGTCCCGCCGCTGATCGGTTTCACCGGCAAGTTCGTGGTCTTCCGGGCGGCCGTCAACCACGGCTTCGTCTGGCTGGCCGTGCTCGGGGTCATCAACTCGCTGATCTCCGCCTTCTACTACCTGCGCGTGGTCTACGTGATGTACATGCAACCGCTGCCCAGACGGGCGCCAGTCTTCCCGTCCGAGCGCTCGGTGGCAGCGGTGGCAGTGGTCGCCGCTCTCGGCGTGGTCCTGCTCGGCGTCTTCCCGATGCCGATTCTCGAGGCGGCCCACCGGGCGATCCTCGACCTGGTGAGGTGACGACATGGCCGCCTACAAGAGGCACGTCGACACCTCCACGATCTCCGACCTGACCGTCGCCCGCCTCTCGGTCTACCTGCGCTGCGTCGAGCGACTGCTCGACGGGGGCGACATCGAGACCGTGTCGTCCCAGGAGCTCGCGCGCCGCTTCAACCTCAACTCCGCACAGATCCGCAAGGACCTCGCCTACTTCGGCGAGTTTGGGGTGCGCGGCGTCGGCTACAACCTCCGCGACCTGCGCCAATACATCGTCGAGATTCTCGGGCTCAATCGGGAGCACCGTCTCGTCATCGTCGGCGCCGGCAACCTCGGCACCGCCCTCTGCCACTATTCCGGCTTCACGGGCGGCAGCTTCCTGGTGGTCGGCGTGCTCGACTCGGACCCGAGCCGGATCGGCGACCCGACTCCCTCCGGCCTGCTGGTCGAGGACGCGTCCCGGCTGCCCGAGATCGTCCGCCAGCGCGGGATTGAGATCGGCGTCATCACGACCCCGCCGGCAGCCGCCCAGTCCGTGTGCGACCAGATGGTCGCTGCCGGGCTGCGCACGGTCCTCAACTTCGCGCCGACCCGGGTCAAGGCGCCCGACGGCGTCTACGTGAAGACCGTCGACCTCAAGGTCCATCTCGAAGAGCTTTCGTTTCACATCACCAACACCGCCCCCTCGCGCTGAGCCCTCGCTCCCGCCGGTTCGCGCGATCGCGGCAAATTCGCTACAGTATTCGGTCATGGAGAAGCCCCGCCGCATCGGCAAGTACGAGGTGGTCTCGCAGATCGCCAGTGGCGGCTTCGCCGTGATCTACAAGGGCTGGGACCCCTTCATCAAGCGCCCGGTGGCCATCAAGCTCTGCCTGACTCCCGACGAGGAGGTGCGCCGGCGGTTCGAGCAGGAGGCCCAGTTCGTGGGCAACCTGGTCCATCGCAACATCACCCTGGTCTTCGACTACGGCGTCGAGAACGGCGTGCCCTACATCGTCCAGGAGTACCTCACCGGATTCGACCTCGACCAGCTCGCGGCGGCCGGCACTCTGGACGAACCGCGGTCCGTTGTCGCAATCCTCCTCCAGGTCTGCGAGGCCCTCGACTTCGCCCACCGCCGGGGCATCGTCCACCGCGACATCAAGCCGTCCAACATCCGGGTCCTCGAGGACGGGACGGTCAAGATCCTCGACTTCGGCATCGCCAAGTCGCAGCAGGCGAGCCACAAGCTCACCCAGACCGGCATCGCCCTCGGCACCGCGGGCTACCTCGCCCCCGAGCAGATTCAGGGAGGGTTGATCGACGCCCGCACGGACATCTTTGCCCTCGGCGTCGTCGCGTACGAGCTGATCACCCACGTCCGCCCGTTCCAGGGCGCTTCGCTCAGCAACGTGCTCTACAAGATCCTTCACGACGAGCCGCCGCCGGCCAGTCAGGTGAACCCCGCCTGCAGCCCCGAGCTCGCGCGGTTGATCACCCGTTCGATGGCCAAGGAGCCCGACGAGCGGTTCCAGAGCGCCGCCGAGCTGTACGATGCACTGCGCGCGATCGCCGCCGCCGAGATTACCGAGGCCGAGGCCTCGCGCGACACCACCACCGGGATCCTCCGCGACGCCGTGAACAGGATGGACGGCGCGCCGCAACCCCCGGTCTCGGACGAGGCGCCGACCGCCGGCATCTCGCCGCCCCAACGGGCGTCGCGGCCTGCCCACGCCCCGATCGAGCACACCGCGCACCCCGACGACTCGGACCGGCCTCGCCGCCGGCCGGCCCTGGCCACCTTCCTGGCCCTGCTGGCGGTGCTCGTCGTCGCCGCCGCCGCCCTCTACTTTTCCCCGGAGGTGCAGCGCGTCGTCTTCGGCGGCCGTGGCGCGCCATGGGTGCCGACGCCGACCCCGACCGCGACCCCGACCACGGTGCCCACGCCCACGACAACCCCGACGCCGACCGTCGTCCCGACGCCGGCTTTGGTGACGGTGCAGATCATCGTCGACCCCCCCGCAACCCTCCGCGTCGACGGCCAACCGTTCGGCAGCGGCCGGGTTTCCGGCGGCGTCATGCAGCTCCTCCCCGGCCCCCATACCTTCACGCTGGATCTTCCCGGCTTCCCCGAGCGGACGGTCACTCGCGAGGTGAACCCCGGCACCTCCGCGATCTCGCTCACGCTCGAGGTCGGCATGCTGACGGTCATGGTCGATCCGACCATGGCGCCGCCCGGCGGCGTCGCCTTCCTCGATAGTCGCGAGATCGGGCCGGTCCCCCTGGTCCGCTACAAGGTCCCCGCGGGAAAGCACATGCTGACCGTGCGCTGGCCAGGATTCGACCGCCCCTATCAGCAGCTGATCGAGGTGCCCCTCCTGCCCAGCGAGCTCCGGCTGCCTCCGGTCGCCCCGCCGCCGCAGTGACCGTCACCGCGCACGGCGCCCGCCACGATGCTTGCGCTTTTCCCCGGGGCGGGTAGAGTTTCCGCATGGCGCATCGTGCCTTCCCCTCGCTGATCGCTCCGGCGCTGCTCCTGGCCGTCCTCGCTGCCGCCGGCGCCGCCCTTGCCCAGCACGCCACGCCCAGCGAGGAGGCGGCCCTGCAGGCCTATCGCGAGGGATCGTTCAGCCGCGCGGTGCAGCTCTACACCCGGGCTCTTTCCGAGAGCGACGACCCCGCCCACCGCGCGCAGCTGCACGTCAGCATCGCGTGGACTCTGTTTGCGCTCGGACGGCAGGGCGAGGTCGACACCCACCTCCGCGCAGCGCTCGTCGAGGACCCCGAGCTGAGCCTGACCCCCGACTACTACACGAAGGAGTTCATCGAGCTCTTCGACTCGACCAAGGCCCGCGTCCGGAGCGCGGCGCTCGACAGCAGCGCGGCCCCGCCGCCCGATCTCGAGGCGACCCTGGCTGCGGTCGCTGCGCGCCTCGAGTCCGGCCGCGACCTCGAGGGCGCGCTCGCCGACGTCGAGAAGCTGCTGGTCGCCTACCCGGGCGACGGCCGGCTCCTGCCACTGCGGGCCGAGCTGTTGCGACTCCTCGGTCGCGACGACGAGGCCCAGACCATCCTGCAGGCCTACGGCTCGGGCGCCCTTCAGGTCCCGGTCGACAGCCTGTCGATCCCCGACCTGATCCTCCGCGCCAACCGGCTGCTCGACGAGGGCGACGCCGAGGCCGCTTTCGGGCTTCTCCGGGAGGCGGTGTCGCGCCAACCATCCAACGTCGCCGCGCTCGAGCTGATGGCGGAGGCGGCGGTGCGGACCGGACGCTGGCAGGACGCCGAGTTCGCGCTCAAGTCCGCGCTCGGCCTTCAGCCCGACAACCTCAACTTGCAGCTGCGCCTCGGCGGGGTGTACCTCGCGAAGAACGACACCTCCGCCGCCCGCGACGTCTTCCGCGAGCTCACCGAGCGCTACCCCCACTCGGACCGGGCCTGGGCATCACTCGGGTTGCTCGACGCCCAGCTCGGCAACCACGAGCGCGCTCTCCTGGAGCTCGAGCAGGCGCTCCGGGAGAACCCGCTCCTGCCCGAGGTCCAGCTCGGCTACGGCGAGCTGCTCCTGACCCAGGGACGCGCCGCCGAGGCCCTGGCCGCGTTCCAGGCTGCGAAGAACCTGCTCCCGGACGACCCGCAGCTCGAGGCCCGAACCGGCCAGGCGCTGCTCGCCGCCGGCCGCGGCGGCGATGTCGGCGCGCACCTGCGGGCGGCCATCGATGGCGGTTTCCGGCCCTTTGATGTCCAGCGAAGCTGGGTCCTGAACCTGATCGGCAACGGCGATCACGCCGAGGCCGCGCGGGCGCTCGCCGACATCCCTGCCGATCCGCGCCGTGACCGCGACATCGTCCAGGGCGTGCTGCTGCTCGAGCAGGGAGCCTTCGCCGAATCCGAGGCGGTGCTCCGGCGGGCGGCCGAGCTGCGCCCTTCGGACGCCGCCCTGCTCAACCTGCTTGCCGCCGCGATCTACGAGCAGCAGCGCTACGGCGAGGCGGTCGAGATCCTGCGCCGCGCCGTCGACCTGCAACCGGGCAACGAGACGATCGTTCGCAACCTGGAGCGGGCCGAGGCGGCCCGCGCCGCCGAGCTGCTCGTCGAGGGCGCCGAGCCGGTGAAGCCGGCGGGAGAGTCGTGACCGGGGAGGCATCCGGAATCTAGGATGCTGGGGGCTCGGGGCTAGGAAGCCCGCCCGCTCTTGGCACGCTGAAGCCAAAGGCGAAGCCGGATCGCCCTTCCCGCTTCAGCTCGTCTTCGCGACGGCCACGGTCTCGAGCGCGGCGACGAGCTGATCGGCGGCGACCGAAGGCAGATGCTCCGCCTCATATGCCGCCCGGGCCGCCGCGCGGCGCGCCAGCCAGCGCGGCCCGTCGGCGACCTCCCCGATCAGCCGCACGAGATCGGCGCAGGCCGACGGCCCGGGCGTCACCCGCGGGGCCGCCGCCTCCGGCCACTCCAGGAACTGGCGGACCGCGGTGACCGCGACCGGCGTGCCGCAGGCGAAGAAGCGGATGGCGGCGGACGAGGTTTCACCGGCTGACGGATCCCGCAGGGCGATGCCGAGGTCGGCGGCGCTCGGCAGCGGCGCGAACTCCTCGGGCGGAATCCAACCGGTGAAGCCGGCTGCCTCGGCCAGGCCGATCCGGGCAGCCGCGGCGGTGATCGCGTCGCGGTGTCCGCCCTCGCCGACAATCAGCAGCCGCGCCGGCACGCCGGCGGCCCGCACCGCCGCGAGGGCGCCGAGGACCTCGACCAGGCCCTTGTCCGGGGTCAGGAAACCGAGGTGAGCCAAGAGCACGGCGTCAGGCGCGATGCCGAGGCGCCGACGGACTGCGGAACGATCCACCCTGCCCGGATCCGCCACCGCGAGGCCGACTCGCACCACCGGTGTCCCGGGCAGGTCCTTCGCGACCTGCCGTGCCGCCCACCTCGAGTGGACGATCACCATGACGGCGTTGCTGAGGAAGCCGCGGCGGGCCGGAAACAGGAATGGATCCCGCCGCCCGGTCACCCCCAGGGCGCGCGCACGCGCGAGTGGCGCGGCCTCCGGATGGGCCTCGCGGAGGAGGGTGTCGAAGCGCTCCGGCTGGCCTCGCGCCAGGGTTGCCTCGACCAGCAGGTGGTGGAGCACGGCATCGTGGAGCACCACCACGGTCCGCGGCTGGCCGAGCCGGTCGAGCAGCCACTCGTGGTAGGGGTTGTTGCCGAGATGGAGGAGCTGGATCTCGTCGTCGGCGACCGTGGTTGACGCCGGCACCAGCGGGCAGCCGGCGACCGTCGCGCCGCCCCCAGCCGGGACCGTTCCCGGCGGAGCAACGACCCGGACCCGGGCCCGCCGGCCGAGCTCCGGGAGCAGCTCCACGGCGTAGTCGGCGACGCCCGAACGCGTGGGCGGCAGCGGCGACGCCCAGAGGATCTTCACCGGGCCAAGGTAGCACGGGTCGGTCGTCAAGGCGGACCGACGCCCCCTGCCCGGGCTCGTCTCCGTCCCAGTATCCGTCTCCGTATCCGTCTTGGATGCCGTCGTCAGGCGCCGGGCATGGGCACGGAAACGGGGGGCGCGGTGCTTCCTCCCGGCGCCCTTCCACGCGCGACACCGCGCGCTGTCCATGCTGAGCTCAGTCCGATAAGATGACTCCGTGAGGCTCCCCCGCCTGCTCGTCACCACCATCTACATCGGGTACCTCGTCCAGGTCGGCCTGCTCATGGTGATCCTGCCGTGGTCCGACGTGTGGCGTCTGCTGATCGCCCAGCTCCCGCTGCGCGTCGCCTGGATCCTCGACGCACCCGCGGCGCGCGGCGCTCTCACCGGGTTCGGCGTGCTGCACCTCCTCCTGGTCGTGGCCGAGATCGTGCACGCCGGCCAGCGCGATCGCCAGCATCTCGACTCGCCCCGGGCGTCCAGCAGCGAACCCCGCGGGTCGCGCGACGGGCCGCCGCCGTGAGCCGCTCACGCGCGGCAGGT
>PQAJ01000071.1 GCA_003105185.1 Holophagae bacterium | reverse complement strand
CAGGCACAGTGGTTGATGTTCTGGTCGTGACGCGTGCGCGAACGCTTCCGCGTGCGGTCAATCACCTCACCTGGTCAATCACCGCACCTGGCACCCGAAGAGGGCTGGGCGAGAATCTCGGATGGAGGGCCTTGAGGGTCACAGCGCGAGGGTGTCGGCGGAACCGAGGATGAGCGGCGGCGCCTCGACGCGCTCCTCGCCGATCTCGAAGGCGTCGCGGACGCGGCGCTCGGCGGCCTCGGCGTCGACGACGCGCTCGCCAATCAGGATCGTGCCGAGCGGCTGGCCGGCCTCGACGCGATCGCCGATCCGGGCGCGGATGAGGAGGCCGGCTCCGTGGTCGATCGCCTCGTCGCGAGACCGCCGTCCGGCCCCGAGATCGACCGCAACCCAGCCGAGGTCGGCGGCTGCAACGCCGGTAATGAAGCCGGAGCGCGGGGCCGCAACCTCGCGGACCTGCCGTGGGCGCGCGAGGAGGTCCGGGTCCGGGTCGCCGCCGTGGGCTTCCACGAGCCGCTCCCAGGCGGCCAGCGCACTGCCGTCGTCGATCGCCTGCGCGAGCTGGACGCCGGCCGTGGCGGCGTCGCGGCCGGCGAGCTCGAGCGCGCTGCGGGCGAGCGCCATCGTCACCTCGCGCAGCTCCCGGCTGCCGCCGCCGCCGAGCACCGCGAGCGCCTCGCGGACCTCGCAGGCGGTGCCCAGCGCCGGGCCGAGCGGCTGGTTCATGTCGGTCAGGATCGCCTGGCAGCGGACGCCCATGCTGCGGCCGAGCTCGAGCAGGGCGCGGGCCAGCTCGAGCGCCTCGGCCGGCGTGTGCCGGAACGCGCCGCGCCCGCACTTGACGTCGAGCACCAGAGTGGCCGCCCCCATGGCGAGCTTCTTCGACATGATCGAGGCCACAATCAGCGGCAGTGACAGCACGGTGCCGGTGACGTCGCGCAGCGCGTAGAGTACCCGATCGGCCTGCGCGATCCTCTTGGTCTGGGCGAGCATCGCCACGCCCACTCGATCGATCAGCCCGAGCGCCTCGTCACGGGACCAGTCCATCCTGAAGCCGGGGACCGCGTCGAGCTTGTCGACGGTGCCCTGGGAGTGCCCGAGCCCGCGCCCGGCCATCATCGCCACCGGGACGCCGACCGCCGCGAGCAGCGGTGCGAACACCAGCGACACCGTGTCACCGACTCCGCCGGTCGAGTGCTTGTCGACCGCGTCCGGCCGCGCGGCCCCGAGCTGCCAGCTCTCGCCGGATCGGATCATCGACTCGGTCAGCCAGCGCGTCTCGTCTGCATCCATGCCGCGGATGCAGATTGCCATCAGCATCGCGGCCAGCTGCTCGGGCGGCAACTCACCGGCGCCGGCGCCGAGGGCAAACCTGTCGAGCTGCGCTCGGCTCAGCTTGCCGCCGTCCCGCTTGCGAATGATCGCCTCGACGAAGTTCATCGCGAATCGACCCGGTGCGGCAGCCGCGGCGCCGCCGGGCGAAGGCTACCCGAGCTCGGCCAGGCGCTGGCTGGCCTGGGGGCGGTACGGAGACTCCGGGAACTCGTCGACCAGCCGCTGGTAGTAGGAGCGGGCCCGCTCCGGATCCTCCTTCGAGGTGTAGAGCTCGCCGAGCTCGTAGAGCGCGACGTCCCTGGGCAGCCGCAGGTCCTCGCCGGACACCATCGCCTCGAGCTGCGGCGCGATCTCGGCCGCCTGCCCGGTGGCGATCTGGAGGCGGACGAGGTCGAGCGTCGCCACCCGACCGATCGCGTCACCACCGCGCCGACCGGAGACCTCGACGAGCAGCGAGCGCGCACCTTCCAGGTCGTTCGCGTCGATCCTCAGTCGCGCCTGCAGGACCATCGCCATGTCAGCTTGTTCGGTACGGCCGTAGCGGTCGACCACCTCCTGCAGCTTCGCCTGTGCGGCCGCCGCATCCCCGCCCTGGCTGGCGGCGTCGGCCGCCGCGGTGGCCTGGTGAAGGAGAAGAGAGGCGTGCTCGGCCCGGGATCCGGTCCACCGGGTCCCGGCCCACCACGCGACGATCACAACGCACAACGCGGCGAGGCCGAAAAGGAAAGGCCGCCAGTTGGCGATGACCCAGTGGACCAACGTGTCGGCAGTCGAGATGAACTCGTCCTGCTTCAGCTGCTTGCGAGTGATCCGACGGCCCATGCGATTCCTCCTGGCACCCCCGCCGGGCGCCGCGCGAACCCCAACTCTAGGGGCGCATCCGGCGCCTGTCAACGCTGGCGGCAGCGCCGTCCCGGTGCGGTCGGGTGCGGCTCACCCGGAACAGAACCTGCTCGTCCCAGCGGGCGCGGCCGAGGTGGACGCCGGTCACCCGGCCGGCCTCGTCCAGCCGGACCGCCCGCCACTCCGCGCGCAGGCGCTCGAAGTCGTCACGCCGGGCGACACCGAGCAGCGCAGCTCCGGCATCTGCGAGCGATGCCATGCAGCCGGCGTCGCGACAGGTGCGAACGTCTGCCGGCAGATAGAAGAAAATCTCCTCGTCGCGCGGCTTGAAGACGACGATCTTCTCGTCGGGACCCCTGAGCTCGACTGCACGCTTGGCGGCGAGCGGGCCCAGTGTGTGCTGTCCCAGCTCGGGGAGGTAGAGCGCGGTCACGACCAGCAGGGCGAGGACGAGCCCGAGCGCGCCGACGGCTGCGCCGGCGATCGGCCGCGGCCTGAGGAGCACCACCGCAGCGACCGTCGCCGCGACGACGAGGGCTGCTGCCGCCGCGCCCGCCGGGACTATTGACGGCAGCGAGACCACGAACGGTAGCGCGAGCAGTGCCGCCGCCAGGGCCGCACCGCCGAGCGCGTGCACGAACCGCCCGCCGAGCCCGACCCGGCGAGCCGGCGCCGCGGTCCACAGCCAGCCCACCACCAGCAGCACGCCGGCCGCGTACGAGGGCATCCAGTAGTGAACGAGCTTGGTCTGATAGAGCTCGAGCAGCACCAGGGGGCCGATCAACCAAGCGAGCAGGAAGCGCTGCCGGCGGTCAGCGAGCCAATGCTGCAGCGGCGGCAGCAATCCGACGAGCGGTCCGACCCACGGAAACATGGCCACCACCGCAGTCACGACGTAGAAGCCGACGAAGAAGCCGTGGCTCTCGAAGGCACTGAGCCCGCGCGCCACGACATGGGTGCCGATCGCCTCGCGCAGGAACGCTCCGCCGGTGGCCAGGCTGGCGGCCACCGCCCACGGCGCGGTGATGGCGAGCAGCAGCGGGAGGCCCCACGCCGGGCGCAGGCGCGCCACCGCCTGCCAGCCCCCGGGCGAGCGCAGCAGCTGCGCGGCGGCGGCCACCGCCGGCACAACCAGCACCACGGGTCCGAGCCGCCACCAGCCGAGGCCGAGCAGCACGGCCGCGAGTGCGACCTCCCAGGCCCTCCACCGCCGCCCCAGCGCCCATAGCGCGAGGCCGGTGCACACCACCCAGGCTGGCGCGACCGGGCCCTTGGCGAGGATTGCCAGCGCCATCGCGACCCAGAACACGAGCGCGTCGCGCCGCCTCCCATCCCCGGCCAGCAGCCGCTCGAAGGCGAGCATCGTCGCGACCGTCGGCAGGAGCAGCAGCATGTCCGCCGTGCACGCCCTGGCCTCCACCCACACCACCGGCGTCGCCGCCAGCAGCAGGCCCGCGAGCAACCCCGAGCCGGCGCCGAAGCGGCGGCGCGCGGTCGCAGCGACGAGCGCGATCACCAGCGCGCCGGCGAGATTTGATGGCAGTCGCGCCGCGCGTTCGCTGACACCGAGCACGCGGTAGCTCGCCATCGTGCACCAGTAGTGGAGGATCGGCTTGTGGTAGCGGCCCTCGCCGGCGAAGGTCGGCACGACGAGATCACCACGATCGAGCATCTCGCGCGCCGCCTGGGCAAAGCGCGCCTCGTCGCGCCCGAGGAGCGGAACGTCGGCGGTGCCGGCGAAGAAGAGAGCGAAGGCCAGCGCCCCGGCGACCGCCGCCTCGCGGCCCGGCGTCACGGTGATCCGCTCGAACCAGCGCCTCACGACGACCTCATGACTCTTCGCCGGCGGGCGAGGGAGCATGGACGGGCACTTGTCACTCGGACAGGGCTTCCTCGCCGGCGTGAGCGGCCCGCTGCAGCTTCTCCTCGACCCGCGACAACGTTCGCTCGACCTCGCCGAAGCGCTGGGTCGCGTTGAACAGGTGCTTGCCGAGTACCCCCAGCTCCTCCCCGAGGCGGCCGAGCTCCTGCTCGGCGGCGGCAAGCCCCTGCACGATCTCGCCGGCGCGACGCTCGACCGCGAAACCACGCAGGCCGGACGCGATGACGCTCAGGTAGGCGAAGATGGTCGCCGGCGAGACCGGCATCACGCGCCGCTCCAGGGCGTACCCGAGCAGGTTCTCGGCCGCCGGGTCGTCGCCGCCGCCCACCACTTCTCCGAACACGCCCTCGGCGGGCACGAACATCAGCCCGAACTCGACCGTGCCCTCACCGGGGCGGATGTAGCGGCTGGCGATCTCGTCGACTCGCGCCTTCACCGAGCGCTCGAACTCGCGCCGCGCCGATCGGCGGGCGTCGTCGCCGTCCGCGGCCGCCATCCGCTGGTAGGACTCGAGCGGGAACTTGGCGTCGATCGGGATCAGACGATCGCCCAGGCGGACCACGGCATCGACCGTGCGCCCGTCCCCGAAGCGGTGCTGCACCGTCCAGAAGCGGTCGGGCAGAACCTGGCGGAGCATCGTCTCGAGGGTCTGCTCGCCCATCAGACCGCGCAGCTTGGGAACCCGCAGGATCTTGCCCAGCTCGTCGACGCTGCCCGCCATATGCTCGACCCGGACCGCGATCTCCGCGACCTCGCCGAGCCGCTGGTGCAGCTTGCCGAACACGTCGGTCGCGCCTGCGAGGTTTTCGCCCAGCGTCTTGTGCGAGCGTTCGAGCTGGGTGCTGACGGTGGTGCCCAGCGCCTGCAGCTGCTCGGCGACCCCCCGCCGCACCGCTTCGGACGAGCTGCTCTGCGAGTCGGCGAGACGCTGGCCGAACTCCGCGAGCTGGGTGTGGAAGCGGTCGAGCGACTGGGTCAGCTGGCCGCTCACCCAGCGCAGGGTCTCGGCCTGCTCGGTGGTCATCGCCGCCGCCCTGCGTTCGGCCGCGGCGCGGGCGGACCGCCCCAGCAGCACGACGGCGACCAGCGCCACCACCGCGACCAGCAGGCCCGCCAGTCCGAGCAGCGGCAGCCAGCCAGCGATCTCCATGTCAGCGGGCTCCGACCGCTTTGAGCTCGATCGTCGGCGCCTCCGGCTCGACCGGCTCGAGGGTCAGCAGGAAGGGGATCGCCTGGTAGCTCGTCTGGTCCATCCCCAGCGCCGCGATCGCGACCCACCCCTCGTGCAGGGCCGCGCTGTCAGTGCCGGGCTCGGCGGCCACCGGCGGGCGCCACCGGCTGCGAAACCAGCGCACTCCGGGCTCCTCGCGCACCTGCTCGAAGCGGGCGACGGTCGGCGGCGCGAGGTTCATCCTCGCCAGCCGGTAGCCGCGGACGGCGCCAGTGTCGCGGGGTATGTTGACGTTGAGGTAAACGCCCGGCGGGAGGCCGTGGACACGGATCGCGTCGATCACCGGCCTACACCAGATCGCCGCCATGTCGAAGTCTGGATTGGGGTCGTCCCAGTCGAGCTCCAGCGACAGCGCGATCCCCGGAATGCCGAAAAGCGCCGCTTCCCGCGCCGCCGCCACGGTGCCCGACGTCCACGCACCGAGGCCGTCATTCTCCCCCGCATTGATGCCCGCCACCACCAGGTCGGGTGGATCGTCGGCGACGACCGCCGTCAGCCCGAGGCGGGCCACCGAAGCTGGCGTCGCGTCAACCGACCACGCCGGCGCCCCCGCGACCGGCGCATGGGGGCGCAGCGCGACCTCGCGCCGCGTGACGTGGGAGTTGCTGGCCACGCTCTGATTCTCGGCCGGCGCCACCACGGTGACCCGGTAGCCGCCGTCGCCTGCCAGGGCCCGCACCAGCGCCTCCAGTCCGGGCGCGTCGATGCCGTCGTCGTTGGTGACCATGACGTGGTAGGGCCGCGGCGCGTCCGCCGCGACCGCGGCCGCCGCGATCGTCAGCCCGACGACGAAGACCAGCCAGATACGGCGCTGCATGGCCCCTCCCCTGAGTCTCCGGAGTCTAGCAGAGGCGGGGGACAGCGCGGCGAGGGCCGGGCGCTGCCTGCCCGCGGCCTGGCGGCGGCCGTCGCCACCCTCGCCCGCCGGCGGCTGCCTCATCTCGGCGGCGGCGTCATCCCGAAGCTCAGCCGCACGTACCGGGCGGCGCGCTCCTGCATCGCCCGGAGCTCGGGCGAGCCGGCGTTGACGAGCAAACCGTGCCGCTCGAGGTTCCGGCTTCGGCAAAAACCGTCGAGGGCCACGCCACCGATGCCGGTGGCCAGGTAGAAGGCCACCGTCGGCGACACGCCGCGCGCCGCCGCGAGGTCCAGGCAGCGTTGGGAGAGCTGGAGGTCGGCGTACATCGAGCCCTCCCAGTCGAAGCCGACCGGGTCGGGCAGCAGGGGCTGGTCCTCGTGGAACAGCTCGCGGTGGTCCGCGAACGCGCGCTCGAGCAGGAGCCGCCGTCGGCGCTGGAGGTGGCGGCCGATGCGGAGCTGGAGCCGGATGCGATGAGCGGCCAACTCGGCGTCGCCGGTGGCGAACGGCGCCAGCAGCGCGAGCATGACCGCCTGCACGGCGCACGACGCCCCGGCCTCGACGTTCTGCGCATACCGGATGACCCCGCCGCGCAGACGCTCGGAGCGGGTGAGGATGGCCCCGGCTCGCAACCCGGTCACGCCGTGCGTCTTGGACAGCGAGTCGACAATCAGCAGCGCGTCGGCGAAGCGCGGTTCGTCGTCGAACCACCCGATCAGCTCGCGGTCGCGGGGGTGCAGCCTGACGTAGACCGAGTCGAGGATGATCCCGGCGTGAGGCCACCGGTCGAGGACCGCGGCCACGAACCGGCGCAGCTGGTCGGGCGGCACCGTGCGGCCGGTTGGGTTGTTGATCGGCATCATGTAGACGCCGTCCACATTGACGTCGTCGGGCACCTGCTCGAGATCGTCAGGGTGCGGGTCCATGCCGGGGTCAAGCGGCGGCAGCAGCACCGCCCGCATGCCCTGAAGGGCGATCTGATCGAGCGGACAGGAGAAGGTCGGGATCGGCACCAGGATCGTCGGCGTGGTCGCCTGACCGGTCCGCTCGCGGTGGGCCTCGGCGATGGCGAGCAGTGCCGCCTGAACAGCCTGGTTCCCCCCGTGCAGGACGAACACCTGTGGGGGCGCCCCGGACAGGTTCTTGAACTGGATTCCGAGCTGGCTCGACCAGAGGCCCGACCATGCGCCGGTGACCGCCGGGTAGCCCACCGAGTCCAGGTTGTAGCTGTAAGGCTGGTTCGACAGCTGTGCGATCCAACCGCTGATGTGGTCGAAGGCGGAGGCCAGGAGATCGCCCCATTGCTCGCGCAGGGTCGGGTCCTCGGGGTCGTCCGCCGGAACGGTCCGCCAGTCGAGGTCGCCGATGGCGGTGGCAAGGTCGCCGTAGCCCATCGACCGCATGGTGCTGACGGTCCGGCTCATCAGTCGGATCGGAGCGTCAGCGAACAGCTCTCGATAGCTGTTGAAGACCCGGACCCGCTCCTCCTGCGCCCGAGCATCGCCTGCGGTCATGGCTACCTCCCGGCTGGTGCGAGCCATGGTACTTGGCGCATCGAGAAGGCACAAGGCGGACGAGCACGCGCCTCGCGACAACCGGCTTCCGGCTGGCCGACGCCTCGGCTCCCGCACTGCCAGCCCCCCACTTGACACCGCGGGGCGCAAGGTCGAACCTTGAATGAGCATTCATTCAGCCGAGGGATGCACGATGCAAGAGAGCGCCGAGCTGCAACCGACCGACCAGCGCGAGGAGAAACGACGGCGGATTCTGAGGGCAGCCATCGACGAGTTCGCCCGCAAGGGCTACTTCTCCGCCCGGATGGCGGATGTCGCCAAGTCCGCGGCCGTGGCCGACGGCACCCTCTACCTGTACTTCGAGGGCAAGGAGCACCTGCTGGTCAGCGTCTTCGACGATGTCCTCAGTCGCGCCATCGACCGTGCGCGGACCGAGATCGCCGGCGTTGCCAGCCCGCTCGAGAGGCTGCGGATCGTCGTCCGCCTGCACCTCGAGACGCTGGCCGCCGATCGCTCCCTCGCCCACGTCATCCAGATCGAGACCCGCCACTCGCGGCGGTTCATGAACCTGATCACTCGCGGGCGGCTGGGTGAGTACCTCGAGCTGCTGCGGTCGCTGATCGCGGAAGGCCAGGAGGCCGGCGAGATCCGCCGCGATGTGAGCCCCGGCTTTGCCACCAACGTCGTGTTCGGCGCCGTCGATGAGATCGTCAACAGCTGGCTGCTGGCCGACGACCCCGGCGACCTGACCCGCTTCCACGCTCCGCTCATGGACTTTCTGTCGGCGGGGATGGTGGAACATCGTTCGTAGGATCCAGCTCACGCCTCGTCTCCGTCTCCGTTTCCGCCGCCGAAATGGACGGTCTGGCTTCCGCCGGTAACACGGGAACGGGCTCGAGGGGGATCGAAGAGTCAGATCCAGCACCGGCCCCCCCGGACGGATTCGCGCAGGGACACGGAGACGGGCACGGGCACGGAGACGGACGGACGGAGAAGGTGCTCAGCTGGCGTCAGATAGTCGTTCGACGACCAGCAGGGTGGCGTCGTCCTGAAGCGGCTTGCCGCCGGCGTGCTCGTCGACCGCCCGCAGCAGCTCCCGGCACGCCGACTGCGCGGTGGGGCTCGCCAGTCCAGCCACGACGCGCTCGACCCGGTGGATGCCGAACTCCTCCTCGTCAGGGTTCTCGGCCTCGGTCAAGCCATCGGTGAAGAGCAGCATGAGGTCGCCCGGCTCGAGCCGCCCGGTCGACTCGCGGTAGCCGGCGGCAGCGAGGATCCCCAGCGGCAGCCCACTCGAGGGGATCTGCTCGACACGCCCGTCGCTGCGGCGGATCAGCACCGGGCAGTGCCCGGCGTTGACCGCCACCAGCCCGCCGTCCGCATCCAGCCTGACCATGGCGAAGGTGACGAAACGGTTGTCCTCGGTCGCGCCGACAAGGTAGGTGTTGATCCTCGACGCGACACCGGCCAGCGACGCCTCGGTCTCGGAGAGCAGGCGCACCGAGGCATGGATACCGGCAGCGATCATGCCGGCGCCGACCCCTTTACCGGAGACGTCGGCCACAATGGCCATGAGCCACCGGTCGTTGACCAGCACGTCGTAGGTGTCCCCTGCGACCTGTCGGCTCGGCGACGAGCGCGCCGCGAGCCGGAAGCCCGGGAACTCGGGATACACCTGCGGGTGGAGGTGGGACTGAATCTCGGCCGCCACCTCGAGCTCCCTTCTCAGACGCTCCCGCTCCAGTGAAGCCTGCGTGAGGCGGGCGAACTCGATCGCCATGGTCACCTGGACCGCGAACAGCTCCATGACCCGGACGTCGTTGCCTGCGAACGGCTCGGTCCCGGCGCGGGCTTCCTTGCTGGCGGCCACCAGCACGCCCAGGGTGCCGTCCTTCGACTCGAGCGGCAGCGCCAGAACATCGTCCGTATAGACGCACTGCTCCCACGCCCGCGCGAGCTGGTCGGCGGTCAGGGTGAGGGGGCCGAAGCTGCCGACCACCTCCGCCGTCGCCGGATCGCTGCCGAGGTAGACCGCTGCCGAGCGCACGCCGAGCAGGGCGACGAGGTGGTTGATCAGCTCCCGCGCCAGTCGATCCACCTCGAGGATGCCGCCGATGTCGTTGGCGATCGAGCGAATGGTCTCCAACTCCCACAGCCGGAATCTCTCGTCGAACCGCGTTCGCTTGAGCTCGTCCCGCAGCTCGACCGCCCGCAGCGCGATGCGCGCGGCGCCCAGCGCCGACTGGTCCAGGCGCTCCGGCAGCAGGAGCCGCAGCCGCCACTGGGATCCGTCGGCGCCGAACGGGATCTCGGTCCAGCCGGCGGTGGCGTCCTCGACCTGCCGGGACACGCTCCGCGGCCAGCTCGCCCGCACCTCCTCGCCCAGCCGCAGCACGCCAGCGCGCGAGTTGCTGTCCTCGACCACCGCCCTCAGGATCTCCTCGGTGAGCTGGGGGCTGACGTGACCTGAGAGGGCGAGCTCGGCGAGGTGGAGAAGATCAGCCGGAGGCATGGCCCTCGAGATCCGCGCGCGCAGCCTGCTGGTCGGAGTAGATGGTCGCGTATTGGACGAGGCCCATGATCTCGAAGGTCTTCGAGATCGTCGGTGTGAGGCTGCAGAAGGCGAGCCGTCCCTTCTCCTCGAGCAGCTTTTCCATGATCTCGAGCAGGATCGAGACCCCGATCGAGTTGATGATCCGGGTCCCTTCAAGGTCGATCAGCAAGGTCCCGCACCCGCGCTCCATCAGATCGCCGGCAGCGTCAGCGATGGCCTGACCACCTTCGTTGTTGATGTATCCGGCAGCCGTGATCAGACCGACCCCATTGGTGAGAACGTCGGCTGTGAGGTGGATCTGCTCTTCGTTCATGGCCCGCCCTCCACATACTTGCACATGCGCACCAGAGTCTGGCCCGGCCGCGATCGAATCTGCACGTCATCCATGAGCTCGCGGATCAGGGTCAGCCCCCAGCCCCTCTTCGAGGCACATCCCAGGACCTGCGCGACGGTCTTGCGCGGCGCCTTAGCCGGGTCGAACCCACCACCGTGGTCCTCGACCTCGATCACGAGCCGCGGCCGGCCGCTTGAGTTCTCGCCGGCCAAGCGGACCACGACCTCGCCACCACCGTGCTCCATGGCGTTCAGGCACGCCTCCACGATGGCGACGCAGGCGGCTTCCACGCGCGTCTGGGACATCCCAAGGGCTCCGCCAAGGGCTTCGACCGCCTTGGCGGCCACCAGCTCCACGTTCGGCACCACCGGAAGGTGCAGCACGACCTCCATGGTGAGCCTACAACTGTATCAGAACGCGGGCGAGGGTCCAGGCGAGCCGCAGCTGGTGTTCGGGGATGGAGAGGGAGAGGCTGGCCACCTGCGCGGCAGCGGCGAGGAGGGCGGCAAGTCCACAGGCCGCTGCTGACAGGCGAAGGAGAGCCAGTGACCTCATCAACAACCTCCGGTCCTCTCCATGGCAAGTTCCGTGCCAGCGCTCACCTCCATCGAGCAGGGTCGGATTGATGCAAATAGCGACACACTGACGGGAATTAGACCTCTTGTGGCCCCAACTTCATCTTCAAGACTTATTATTATCTTGCTTTAGATTGAGAGCTGTGATTTGCACCATTTGTTGCAAATTGCTGCAATTTGCGATAGAGAGTGCTTCGGTCGATCCCGAGGATACGCGCCGCCTCCTGGCGGTTACCGTCCACCAAGCGCAGCACCCGCTCGATGTGCTGGCGCTCGACGTCGCGCAGCGCCAGCTGGTCCGGGGCTCTCGTCGCCTCGTTCGCCGCCGGCTCGAGCCGGAGATCCTGCTCGGTGACCGAGTCCCCGGGTGCGAGCGCGATCGCCGCCTGGATGATGTTCTCGAGCTCGCGCACGTTGCCGGGGAACGAGTAGGCCATCAGCGCCGCCAGCGCCCGCCGGTCGAGGCTCATCCCGGGCCGACCGAAGCGCTCCCCGTACTTCTCCAGGAAGTGGCGAGCCAGCAGAGGGATATCGCCTCGGCGGTCGCGCAGCGGCGGGATGCTCACCACCACCACGCGCAGCCGGTAATAGAGGTCGCGGCGGAAGTCTCCCCGCTCCACCATCGCCTCGAGGTCCTGGTTGGTGGCGGTCACCAGATAGAGATCGACCGGGATCCGCTCTCGCCCACCGAGGCGCTCGAACTCACGCTCCTGGACGACCCGCAGCAGCTTGGCCTGGAGGGCGAGGGTGAGGTCGCCCACCTCGTCCAGGAAAAGCGTGCCGCCGTTGGCAAGCTCGATCTTGCCCATCCGGCGCTGCACGCCGGTCGCCACGCCCTCCTCGATGCCGAACAGCTCGGCCTCGAGCAGGCTCTCCGGGAGCGCGGCGCAGTTCAGCGGCACGAACGGCCCGCTGGCGCGGTCGGACGAGCCGTGCAGCAGCCGCGCCACCCGTTCCTTGCCGACGCCCGACTCACCGCGCAGCATCACGTTGGCGCCGGTCGGCGCGACCCGCCGCACCAGGTCGAGCAGGTCGCGAATCTGCTGCGACTCTCCGATGAAGCCCTCGCGCCGAGCCACGCCACGCAGCGCGAGGTTCTCCTCGCGCAACCGCTGGCGGTCGCGCTCGATGGCGGTCATCTGGCGCCAGGTCTTCACGGCAGGCGCGACCATGCTCGCCAGCGACAACAGGAATCGAGCGTCGCTGTCCGTGAACGGCGCCCGTCCGCCGCGGGTTTCCTTGTCGCCGATCACCACCACGCCGAGCGCCTCCTGACCGGCCCGCAGCGGCGCCGCGAGCAACTCGTAGGGCGGCTCGGAACCTTCGCGCACGGTCCGCACCACCCGGCCCGCTGCCAGCTCCTCGAGGAGATCGGGCTCGAACAGCGCCCGCATCGAGGCCAGGCTCGACGGCAGCCGGATCGACCGCACCACCGCCTCGTGGCCCCCGGGGTAGTGGGTTGCAACGAAGCCCGAGCCAGCGTCGAGGTTGCCAACCGCGCGCTGCAACAGCTCTTCGACCAGCTCCTCCTCGGGGCGCACGCCGCCGATGGTGAGCGACATGTCGACCAGCGTCTCGAGCTGGAGCTCACGCCAGTTGCGATCGAAGGTGCTCACGCCGTCCTCAGTGTAGCGTGGACGGAGCCGGTCCGCTGCAGCGCGATGGCGTCAGCGCGCTGCTCAGCCGTCGAGCAGACCGACCAGCGCCCCGGGCGAAAGCGGCTTCCCGAGAAAGGCCTGAAAGCCGAGCCTGACGGGCACGGCGGGCGTGCCGATTCGCCGTGCCGGATCGGTTCTTCCACCGGCGACCGGCGTCACCGGCCCGCGCAAACGATCTCCCGCCAGCGACGCCGGGGTCGGACGCCACCGGTTACAATCCGCCTGCCGACTGTTGTCTGGGAGGCGGATCGGGGATGCTCCGAAACGCACACATGCCAGCCTGGTTCGTCGCCATGCTTGCCGCCGGGATCGCGGCCGGCGGCGCTGCGGGTCCGCTCGCGGCGGCGGATCGTCCTCCGTCGGTGCTGCTCATCACGGTCGACACCCTGCGGACCGACCGGCTGTCCGCGTACGGCTACCAACGTCCAACGTCACCTCACATCGACGACCTGCTGTCGCGCGGCACGAGGTTCTCCCAAGCGCGCACGATCGAGCCGCTGACCAACCCGGCCCTGGCCTCGATGGTGACCGGCCTCATGCCACACGAGCACGCGGCATCGCGCAACGGCCTGCGCGTCGAGGCGGGTCTCGACTCGCTGCCCAAGATCCTCGCGCGCAACGGCTGGGGAACCGCCGCAGTGGTCGCCAACTGGACCCTGAAGGACAACGTCTCGGGGCTCGGCGAGCACTTCGAGAGCTACGTCGAGGTGTTCACGCGCCGCCGCTGGTTCGGCATCGTCAACAGCGAGGCGACCGCTGAGGACGTCACCAACGAGGCCATCGGTTGGCTGGGGAGGCACCTCGACCAGCGCGCGCAACAGCCGTTCCTGCTCTGGGTGCACTACGTCGAGCCGCACGCCCCGTACGTCTTCCACCAGGAGTTCGCCCAGCGCCTCGGCATCGACGGCAAGGACCCGCCGCGCAGCGATCGCTACGACACCGAGATCGCAACGGTCGACCATGAGATCGGGCGCCTCCTCGACTGGCTCGAGCGCCGGGTCGAGGGCGACCGCGTGATCATGGTGTTCGCAAGCGACCACGGCGAGAGCCTGGGCGAGCACGACCAGTGGGGGCACGGCCGCGATCTCTTCGAGCCGGGGCTACGCATCCCGCTCGGATTCGCCTGGACCGGCACCGTCGAGCAGCAGGTGGTGGAGGCGGCGGCACACATCGTCGACATCCCGCCAACCGTGCTCGAACTCGTCGGCCTCACAGTCCCGCCTTCGTTCCGCGGCGTCAGCTGGGCCTCGGTCCTGCGCGGACGCACACAGTCGACCCGCAGCGCCGTCTGCTACCAGGCCCACCGCGGCGCGGTCCACGGCGCCAGCCAGTCGGACCGCGCGCGCTCCAAGGGCCTGCTCGACGTTGCCATCATCGACGGCGAACGCAAGGAGGTCCTGCACATCAACGGCAACCGGCGCGAGCTGTTCGACCTCGGCGCGGATCCGGGTGAGCTGCAGACGCTGGTGCGTCCGGACTCCGCGCCGAGCGAGGAGCTGGTCCGGTGCATCGGCGAGATCAGCAGCGGTCTCGGCAGCCTCGACCGGCTGTCGACGAAGCAGCTCGATGACGAGACCGTCGAGCAGCTGCGCGCGCTCGGTTACCTCGACTGAGAACCAGTGGCAGGACGCGTCACATCTGCTGACGACGGTGGACGGCCATGCCGTCGCCACTCCGCGCAGCACGGCTTCACCCGGTGCCGGGCAGCGCAGCCGCGAACTCGACCTCGGCGACGATCGGGAAGTGGTCCGAACCTCTGAGGCGCAGCACCTCGCCGGCTGCGCAGGACGCACCGCGGACGAAGATCTGGTCGATCGAGGGCGACAGCCATCGCCCGTAGCGCAGCGGAATGCGCTCCAGGCCCGCAGCCTCGAACGCGCCCGCCACCCCCTCGAGCGGCCCAAACAGCGTGTTGACGTCGCCGCCGACGATCAGCGGCCCATCGCTCAGGGCGGCCGCAAAGGCTGTCGCCTGGCGCGTCCGGCCGGACGGCCGTGCTGTGTTCTCGAGGTGCACGTTCCAAACCTCCAGCGCTCGGACGCCTGCCCAGCAACCGATCCCCAACGCGATTCGCTCGACCCGGTGGTTCCGGCCGAGCTTGGGCTGGCTCGCGACCGGAAGCCGCAGCGCGCGATGGAAAGCCGGCCGCGTCCGCACCCCGATCAGCAATCCCGATTCCCGGAACGGGTAGTAGGCGGTCGGCCGGGCCACCCGGTGCATCGCCGCAGACACCAGGTAGAGTCCCCCGAGCAGCTCCCGGACGTCCGGCTCCAGCCACCACGGGCCGTGCGGATACACCGGCACCTCCTGCAGCAGCAGCAGGTGCGGGTCACGGTCGGTCATCAACGAACGCAGGCTCTCAACTACGCCTCGAGCGTCGTAGCTACGGTGGATGTTCCACGAGAGCAACCGCAGTTTCGTTGGAAGCGAGCGCACGACTGCGGCGCCGAGGTCCGTCGCGACCGAGGGCACGTCGCGGGAACGGTCAGGAGTTGCGCTTCCCCGCACCGGTTGCAGCAGTGATCGCAGCAAGTCGAATCCGAGCCGTGCCGTCGCTCGGACTCGGCCGACCTCGAACTGCCATTTGCGGGCCATGACCCCCGTCCGGACGCGATCGGCGCTTCTCAATCTGTGGCGACGAGGCTACGGCTTCTTCCGCATCCAGATCTCGGTACCGTTCTTCTCGTAGCGGACCTCATCCATCAGCTCGGTGATCAGGAAGACGCCGCGGCCATGGCTGGCGTAGATCCGCTCACCCACCACCGGGCTCGGGATGTTCGCGGGATCGAATCCCGTGCCGGGATCACGGACGACGATCAAGATCCCCTGACTGGGGTCGCACTGGACGCTGATGGTGACCAGTTTGCAGGGGTCGTGACCGCACCCATGCGCGACCGCATTGGCGAGGGCCTCGGTGATCGCCACCTCGACCTCGAACTCGGCGCCGGAAGCGCAGCCCATTTCGCGCACCACACGCATGGCCTCGCCTACCACCAGCGGAATCGCGTCCACGCTGCCGGGGATGGTCCTTTCGAAACGGAGCGACATCGCCTCCGGATCGAACTCGCAGCGGCTCGATACGTCGATCATCGTGGGTCCCAATCTTCGCTTTGAACCAGTCTTGGAGTCATTGTATTTCCGCAGGGGCTCGCAGTCCATCCCTGCACCGCCAATTGTGAACGGTCGACGCACGGGCGACTGCGCATGCTCGTCCAGGCTGTGGAGTATTCTGAATCAACCAAGGAGGTCGACGGCCGATGTTCCTGCACATGCTCAATGACGACCAGAAGCGGGCATTTGCGGCGCTGGCGCTGAAGCTGACGGCGGCCGACGGCGCCGTGGTCGGCCGCGAAGCCGCCAAGCTGCGCGCGCTCTCCGGCGAGATGAACCTCGAGCTCGAGGGGTGGGACAGCAGCGCGAGCGTCGCCGAGCTGGCCGCCAGCTTCACCGATCGGCGGTCGAAGGTCGTGGCTCTGCTCGAGCTCCTCGGCTTCGCTTACTCCGACACCTCCTTCCAGTCCGTCGAGGCGTCGATGGTGAGCGAGGCCGCCCGCGCCATGAGCATCTCCGACCACGATCTCAAACGTCTCGAGACCTGGGTCGGGGAACACGTGGGCCATGTCCGGCAGGCGTTCGCACTGATGCGGGAGTAGCGGCCGCAGCCGAGCTCGAGCGACCGAGCTCGCCAGCGATGCGCGGCTGTCAGTGCGAGCCGCCCCCGCGGGATCCTCAGCCGCAGACCCTCGAGAGCGCGGCGAGCATCTCGCGTGCGATCTGCCGGCAGCAGTCATCGTAAGTTGCTGCCTCCAAACCAGTTCCGTCGAAGGAGCCCGGATCGTCGTACGGCAGGGAGATCCTCTCAGCGCTGCCGCGCACGATCGGGCAGGCCGCATCGGCCGACGAGCAGGTCATGATCGCGCAGAAACCACGATCAGGGTTCAGGGCGTGGTCATAGACCTTCGAGAAGCACGCAAGGGGTGGCGCCCCGGCGGCGAACCGGACCGCATACACCGGGTTCTGATCTTCGCCGCGGAGCTCGACACGGAATCCTGAGCGAACGAGCGCAGCCACCGCCCTCGGATTGAACGCGCTGGCCTCGGTTCCTCCGGAGTAGGTTTCGACGCCGGGCACGCCGAGGTGGGCGGCAGCGGCCTGCGCCCATACCTGCGCGAGCTGGCTGCGCCGCGAGTTGTGGGTGCAGATGAAGCTGAGCATCGATGGCTGGCCCGCGCTGGCGCGCACACGAATGAACTCGGCGAGCCGGTCGAGCGCCTCCAACCGCCCGGCCGGGATACGGCCGAGCTCGGGGATGAGCTCGGAAAGGTACGTCTCAATCTCCGGGTACAGCGGCACGGCTCCCCGCTCCACAGCGCCCCCCCTGGCGACCCGCACCCGATCGACACTCATGTCGTGCTCCAGCGACGGCGTGCGCTCAGGCCGCCCCCTCAGGTTTGGGTCCGCTCGCCCCGGGCCAGTATCGCCTCCGCAAGGAAAGTGCAACGTTCACCAGCGCAATCAGAATCGGCACCTCGAGCAGCGGGCCGATCACGGTTGCGAAGGCCTGGTTCGAACTGATGCCGAAGATCGACACCGCCACCGCAATCGCGAGCTCAAAGTCGTTGGACGCCGCGGTGAACGACACGGCCGTCGTCTGGCGGTAGTCGCCGCCCGCTCGGCGAGCCAGCCAAAAGGCCGCGAACCACATGATCACGAAGTAGATGGCGAGCGGGACGGCGACGCGAACGACGTCGAGCGGCAGCGTGACGATGACCTTGCCCTTGAGCGAGAACATGACGATGATCGTGAACAGCAGCGCCACCAGGGTGACCGGGCTGATCCTCGGCACGAACACCCGCTCGTACCAGTCCCGGCCCTTGGCACGCAGCAACACGAGACGGGTCGTCAAGCCGGCGAGGAACGGAATCCCCAGGTACACGAACACCGTCTTCGCCGCCTCGGCGATCGACACGTGGACATCGAGGCCCTCGACCAGACCGAGCCAGTTCAGCAGCACCGTGACGAAGAGGTAGATGTAGACCGCGTAGAACAGGACCTGGAAGATCGCGTTGAAGGCCACCAGCCCCACCGCCAGCTCGCGATCCCCTCCGGCGAGCTCGTTCCACACGATCACCATGGCGATGCAGCGCGCGAGACCGACCAGGATCACGCCAATCATGTACTCCGGATAGCTGCGCAGAAACAGGATCGCGAGCGACGTCATCACGATCGGTCCGATCACCCAGTTCATGAGCAGCGACAGGACGAGCAGCCGCTTGTTCTGGAAGACCCGCCCCATCTCCTCGTAGCGGACCTTCGCCAGCGGCGGGTACATCATGAGGATGAGCCCGACCGCGATCGGGAGGTTGGTGGTGCCCAGCGAAAAGCGGTTCCAGAAGTCAGCGATGCCGGGCCAGATGAAGCCCACCCCGACGCCGACTCCGATCGCGGCGAAGATCCACAGCGTGAGGTAGCGGTCGAGCAGGGACAGCTTCTGGGCGACTCCGTCGTGGTCCTTCATCGTGTCTCCTTCAACCGCGGCCTTTTCGGCGTGTTGCCGTATTCCCCCCGCGTGACGTTCTCCTCGCTCCGTCCAGGCCGGTGCGGCACAGCTCCTCCACCGGCAGCCGGCGCAGCTCGTCGACCAGCCGAGCGTCGCTCTCGAGCTGCGGATCGTCGACCACCGCGGCGAGCGCGGTCTCGAGCCAGGCCCTCGCCTCGGATTCGTCGGCGAGCGCGATATGGACCCAGCGGCCATCCTTCCGCTCTGCGACGAGACCACACCGCTTGAGCTCCCTCAGGTGGAGGGACACGGTCGACGGCGCCAGCCCGAGCACCGCCGTGATCTGACACACGCACAGCTCGCCGGAGCGCAGCATGGCCACTGACCGCAGGCGGGCCGGATGGCCGAGGGCGCGGGCGACCGCAACGGCAGAGTCGAGGCGCAGGGATTTCATTTTGTCCTGTCGCGAATCGTAGTTTTGAGACTTCTCCCTGTCAACTGCGCCGCTGCGGCCCATCGGGGAATCTCCCCGTCCTGCGACGCAGGCCGATGAGCCTGGATCGAAGAACGCGAGCAGTAACCGGGCCGCGGACCCGGACTCAGCTCGGCCGGCTCTGTCCGCACGCCGCACCGCAGGCGAGTCGGCTCGCACCGAGGGCGCTGGGGCAACCGGCCTTCAGACGTGGCGGCGTTCGCCGATGACCGCGAGCTGGTCGCGCTACGCCGCTGCAGCGCGCCACTCTGCGATGACCTCGTCGGCGGTCTTGATCTGGGCCGCCGGGTCGCTCGCGTACCAGGTCTTGAAGTACTCGAGCCCCTGCCGGTGCGCCTCCTCGGTGAACGCCTGCAGCGCGTCGCTGATCCAGACCAGCTCATAGCCGCGCTGGAAGGCGTCGCCCGAGGTGTGGCGCGCGCAGCAGTCGGTGTGCAGCCCGGTGATGTAGAGCCGCGAAATTCCACGCTGCCTGAGCTGCGCGTCGATGTCAGTGCTCACGAACGGGCTGTAGGTGCTCTTTTCAATCACCAGATCGCCCGCCTTCGGAGCGATCGCGGCCACGATCGCGGCCTTCTCGGTGCCCTTCATGGCGTGCGCCGGCCACTTCCTGAGCTCGACGTCCTCCGGCGTGTGGGCGTCCGGAGCATGAATGACGGTCACGCCGGCTTCGCGGGCGGCATCGAGCAGCCTCTGGAGCGTCGGCAGCATCGCCTGCACGCGCGCCTGGTAGCCGGCCCCGCCGGCATCGGCGATGACGCCTCCCGGGAACACAAAATCGTTGACGAAATCAATCACCACGATGGCGCTCGCGCCGGGCTCCACTTCGGTCTTCGGGGACATGCGCACCTCCCATTGGTGGCGGGTTCGCCGGCGAGGGGCCGCTTGGGTAACGCCTTGGCCCGCTGTGGATGACGGGCCGCTCTCGCCGGGGCGCGG
>PQAJ01000070.1 GCA_003105185.1 Holophagae bacterium | reverse complement strand
GCAATCGGCCAGTCGTGGTAGTCCAGACAGAGCGGGTGGGGCCACACGGCGAGGCGGAGGTAATGCCAGATCACTGCCGCCTGTGTCCGCAGATAGTCGAGCGGCGTGAGCTCCTCGAAGTGGAGCCCGACCGTCTCACCGCGCGGGCTTCCCGCAACCAGAGCGATCAGGATGAACCAGGTCGACACCAGCCCGACATAGAGGTTTCGCCGCCGAGCGAGCGCGGCCGCGAAGCTGCCGCTGAGGAAGATGCCGTCGTAGAGCAGCACCACGACCGGAAGGGAAACCGCCACCTCCTTGGTCGCCATCGCGAGGGCGCTGCTCGCCACGGCGGCCACATACCAGCGGGTCGAGTGGTGGTTGCTGGTGCTGCCGCGGATCACTGCGTAAAGGGTCAGCAGGTAGAACAGGCTGACCATGGACTCGGTTCGGGTCGAGACGTAGGTCACGACCTCGGTGTGGAGCGGGTGGAGCAGCCACAGCAGGGTGATGGCGAAGGCCAAGGCCTCCGACCGGGCCGTGAGGAGCGACGCCATGCGCGGCGTCGCCAGGGTGCGGCGCGCAATGCCGTAAAGGGTGATGGCGCACAGGATGTGGACGAGAAGGTTGAAGAGGTGATAGCTCCAGGGATCGAGCCCGCTGACCGCGTGGTTGAGGGCGAGCGACAGCGCCACGACCGGCCGTCCGGCGACGGTGGACTCGTCGGGCGCCGACATTGCCGTGGTGATCGGCCACAGTGAACGGACGTGGGGGTTGTCGACGATTGCGCTGTAGTCGTCGTAGATGAAGGGCACGTCGAAGGTGCCGCTGTAGGCGAGCAGCCCGAGCAGCGCCAGGGCCGCGGGGGTCAAGGCGGCGGGCCACCGCCAGCCAGGCGCTGCCGCTCCACTCATCTCTGTGCGTCGTCGTCCGCCCACGTCGAGCCACCTCTGCGCGCAGGTCTGTGACGCCCCTGCGGATACCGGAGGATACCTCAGGCTCCCTCAGTCGGCTCGGTCGCGGTGAGCAGGGCGCGGGCCTCCTCGGCGCGCTCGGACGGGACCAGGAAGACCAGGGCGCCGGCGCGTGGGTTGAAGCGGAAGGCGGCGTGGCCGCCGCGGAACGCCTTGTACTGCTCGTACCCCTGGACCAGGAAGGGGATGCCGGCGCCGGTCAGAATCGACTTGACGATCTCGAGCTCGGCGGGGTCGGAGGTTTCGAGCACCGGCTCGGGCTCGGTCGACGGGTCGGGCTCGCGTCCCGGCAGCGCACCAGCCTCGATCGTCTCAACCAACGGTTGCCGGCAGTAGGGGCAGCTGGTCACACCCGCGACGAACTCGCCGTGGGCGCCGGTCGCGAGGAAGTCTGGGCAGTCGGGATTGCTGCAGTACATGTTGGGACCCCTTCTCATCATAGTCGGCCCATCGGCCGGCACGGGGAGTGCTGCAGGGCGGGCTTCGTAGCCGACCGGCGTGGGCCTCGGCCCGCACCCCAGTGTGCTATCCCATCAGCGGCGGGCAGCCGCAGGCGGCGAGCAGGTCGACGGCAGCGGCCAGGCGGCGCCSCAGCACCTCGGGATTCTCGTCGAGCTCGGGCCGGCGAGGCGTCCACTTGAGGTCGGCGCGGCGGGCGCGGACGGAGATCGACGCGAAGCCCTCGGTGTCGGCGAGCGCGCGCAGCGCGTCTCGRGCCTGCTGCCGGCCGAGCGTCGACGCCAGCGTCGGCGCGTCGCCGGACGCGAGGCGCAGCCGGCGGTCGAGCTCCTCGTCKCCGATTGCGATGTCCTTGAGGATTCCGATCGAGGCCAGCACTGCGGAGCCGACGCCCTTGCGCGAGGCGCTCCATCTGAGCGGGCTCGCGACCCGGATCCTGAGGTTGGCGCCGCCGGCGCTGTACTGCGAGCGCTGCTCGATGCCGTAGCGGCAGGTGTAGCCGTGGAACAGGCCCTCGACCGCAGGGGGCACCGTGCTCGCGCGGCGGCTCGTGCCGAGCTCGAAGGCCGGCGCAAGCCGATCGTGCAGGCGTTGCGCGTGCCGGCGAATCAGGATCAGGCCGATCGCAGCCACCGCCAGAATGCCGGCAGCGAGCAGGGTCATCAGGATGGTGTCGTCGATGATGGGCACGGCATCACGAGTATAGCCGGGGCGCGGGCGCGGAAACCGAGGCGGGTCGCCACGTGCCCGTGCCCGTCTCCGTGCCCGTGCCCGAGTGACGGACCGCGCTCAGGATCGTTCGGGTCGTAGGCGGAGACGGAGACGGAGACGGGCACGGGCGGAGGATACAATGCCGAGGGGCAGCGAGGGCGCGAGGGGGAGCTGCGCGATGCGCGAGTTTCCGATGAGCAGGGCGGCGGTGGTGCTGGCGGTGCTCTCCGGGCTGGCGGCGCCGGCAGGGGCCGCGGAGCCGCCCGGGTTGGACACCGTGGTGGCCTGGATGGCGGGGTCGTTTTCAAGCGCGGCGCAGGCCGCGGCGGACCCGGAGTTCCTCGACATCCGGCTCGAGATGGCGCCGATCTGGCCTGGCGCCGAGCCCGTCCGCTGGCTCTACGTCGAGCAGGCGGCGGCCGACCGTCTCGCAGCGCCCTACCGGCAGCGGGTCTACCGGCTGCGCGAGATCGAGAAGGGCCTCGTCGAGAGCGAGATCTACACCATCGCCGACCCCGAGCGATTGGTCGGTGCCGGCCACGACGCGGCGGCGCGAGGCCGGCTGACGCCGGGCGACATCACCCTCCGCGAAGGGTGCGCCGTCTATCTCAAGTGGACCGGCGACTCGTACGCGGGCGGCACGCTGGGCACGCTTTGCGCGAGCGATCTGCGCGGCGCCGCGTACGCCACGACCCTGGTGACGCTCGGCGATGGCCGGCTCGAAAGCTGGGACCGCGGCTTCGATGCCGGCGGCCACCAGGTCTGGGGCTCCGAGAAGGGGCCCTACATCTTCGTGCGTGACCAGGTCGGGCGGTAAGCTGCCGGCCGTGATTCGGGCCAGCAGGCTCTTCATCTACCCGGTCAAGTCGTGCCGCGGGATCGCGCTCGACGCCGCCGAGGTGACGGCCACCGGCTTCGCCCATGACCGCGAGTGGCTGGTGGTCGACCGCCACGGCGTGTTCATGACCACGCCACCGGCGAGCGCGGCCGCGAGCCGCTGCGCACGCTGGCCACCTACCGCTTGCTCGACGGCAAGGTCCTGTTCGGCCAGAACCTGATCCACGACGGCACCGGAACGATCCGCGTCGGCGACGACTGCGTCGTCGCACTGTTGCCGCCCCTCACTTCCGGCGACAGCGGTCGCTGAGAGGGCCGTCAGTGGTGATGGGCGCGTGACACCTCAGGGCTGATCCGCGGCCCGCGGGCGAAGCTCAGGCGCCCTGGAGAGCGAGCCGCTCCTGGCGGCGGACGAAGAACAGCACCGACAGCGCCTCGCGCAGGTCCTCGGCGCTGACCAGCCCGAGGAAGCGCTCGCCGGAGTAGACCGCGACCAGCCGCACTCTCTCCTGGCTCATGCGCTCCTGGACCTCCTCGAGCGAGTCGGTTGCCTCGACCCGGACCACTTGGCGCTCCATGACCTCGGCGACGTAGGGGTCGTCGGGCCTTTGGGCGAGGGCCTTGAGCACGTCGTCCCTGGTGACGAACCCGAGCAGGTTGCCGCCGAGCACCACCGCGAAGTCGGGCTGGTAGGAGGTCAGGATGTAGTCGACGACGCGGCTGATCCGGTCTGCTGGCACCAGCGACAGGGCGTGCTTGTTGTAGGCGTCGCCGACGCGCAGGGTGGTCAGCACGGTCTTGGCCTTGGCCTGGAAGCTCTCCATGCCGGCGCCGAAGAAGATCATCACCGCGATGATGGCGAGGATGAAGTTGCCGCTGATCACGCCGAGGATCCCGAGCAGCACGGCCGCAGCCTGGCCGATGGTGGCGGCGATCGTGGTCGCGCGGGCGTAGTCGGTGAACATCGCGAGGACTGCCCGCAGCATGCGACCGCCGTCGAGCGGGAAGGCCGGGATCAGGTTGAAGGCGACCAGCGTGACGTTGGCGGCCAGCAGCCAGAACAGGAAGGTCGCCGGGGAGGGAGCCGGCGCCGCGCCCTCGAGCAGCCCGCGGCCGTCGAGGGTGGCAAGAACCGGCGCTCCCACCAGCGCCAAGGCCGCGGCGATCACCACGTTCACGGCCGGGCCGGCGGCGGCGATGATCAGCTCCTGGCGGGGCTTCTCCGGGAGCTTGCCGAGCAACGCGACGCCGCCGATCGGCAGCAGCACGATCTCACGCACCGGGATCTTGAAGTACTGCGCGGCCAGGCTGTGCCCGAGCTCGTGGAGCGTGACGCAGGTGAACAGCGCGAGCATCAGCAGCACGCCGAACACGAACCCGGCGGTGCCGTGGTGGCGGCCCCACTCCATGCCGCCGAGCAGCAGAACCAGCAGGAAGGTGATGTGGATCTTGATGTCGATGCCCGACACTCGGGCGATCCGATAGGCCCAGGTCATCGTTGCCTCCGCACGGTGACGGTGTGCACCGCCACTGCGGGAAACGCGCCGGCCCGCTCGGAGATTGCAGCTTCCCTGAACGCCGACCCCTCGCCGTGCCTATGTGCCTCTGTGGTTGACTGAGCTCGGAAGCGGAAGCGGAAGCGGGTGGCGGTTATACTCCCCGCCATGCCGAACCTCAAAGCCTTTGCCGGTGTCGCTCGCGCGCCCTTTCTGCTGCTGCCGGTCACCCTGATCGCGGCGGGGGCCGCCGCCGCGTTCTACGGGGGCGCCTTCTCGTGGTGGTCGACGCTGCTCGCCCTGATCGGGCTGGTGGCGCTCCACATGGCGGTCAACATTTTCAACGAGTGGAGCGACATGCGAACCGGGATCGACCTCGCCACGGAGCGGACGCCGTTCTCCGGCGGCAGCGGCACCTTGCCGGCGGGCGGCATGAGCCTGCGCGCCGCGCTCCTCTTCGGCATCGCCTGCTCGGCGGTGGGCCTCGCGGTCGGGCTTTACTTCGTGGGCCGCGTCGGACCGGTGCTGCTGCCGATCATGGTCGCCGGCGCGATCTGCGTGCTGATCTACACCGAGGTGCTGGCGAGGCTGGGGATCGGCGAGGTCGCCGCCGGGCTCGGCCTCGGCGGGCTGCCGGTGGTGGGCGCCGCCCTGGTCAACAGCGGCGAGATCGGCGCCGCCGCCGTGGCGGCCGGCGTTCCGGCCTCGTTCATGACCTTCAACCTGCTGCTGCTGAACGAGTTTCCGGACGAGGCGGCGGACCGGGCCGGCGGCCGGAAGAACCTCGTCCTGCTCTTCGGCCGGCGGCCGGCGGCATGGATCTGGGCCGCCGCCGCAGCGGCGACGCCACTGTCGATCGTGGTTGCGGTGGCGATGTCGGTGCTGCCGCCGCTCGCCCTGGCGGCCTGCCTGCCGTCCCTCCTGCTCGCGGCGCCGATGCGCTGGGTCGTCTCCGACCCGATGCAGCCGGTGCCGATCCCGGCGATGGGCGCCAACGTGACCTGGAACCTCGCCACCAACACGGTGCTGGCGATCGCTCTGGTCGGCGCGGCCTTGCTCTGATCGGGCCGACGCGCCCCTGCAACGCGGATCAGGGGCCGGCTGCGCTCGTGGCGAGCTCGAGCTCCGTCACCGCCGTCGGCTCGCTCGGCGAAATCGCTGACTCACCATCCCTGCGCCAGTAGCGCATCGTGAGCCGGGTCTCGCCGGCGCGCAGCTCGACCTGGGTCAGGCTGCGGGTGATCGAGACCGGCCGGGTCATCAGCGGCGAGTAGTCGTGGCGGCCGGGGGCCTCGAGCAGGTTGAAGGCGGGCACCYCCTCGATCTCGGGGGCGCCCTCCCGCAGCCACTCGTCGAAGCGAGCCTGGCGCCAGGCCACCACCTCGCGGCTGCGCCACAGCGAGGAGCTGACCATCGACCAGCCTTCCGGGATGGCGCTCACCGCGATGCCCTGATCGAGGCGCCACGAGTACGCCTCTCCCCAGCCGGGCGCGACGACGACCAGGCTGAACGACGGGAAAGGCGACGGGTCGAAGCCGCTGCGCAGCCACGCGCGGGCCTGCTCCGGCGTCTGCTCGAGCAGTTTGGGAATGATCTCGCCGCGGCTTGGCAGATCGTCGCGGCCGAGCAGGGCGAGGTCGCCGGCAGCGTACGCGTTGAGCAGGCAGGCGACGACCCCGCGGTCGTTGGCACCGAACCAGGTGCCTCCCTTGGCGCCGTCGCCGGGACCGATCCACACCGGCCGGCCGCCGCCGCCGGCCTGACGCGGCGCGAGCTCCTCGGCTCGCCGCCGACGCTCGTCGCGGTTCATCGTGACGAGCAGCCGGTCCGCGCCGCGCAGCACGGTCACGGTGCACATCGAGCCGCTCCTGCCACCGCGGGCCGCGACGTCACGCCTCGTTCTCCGGCTTGCGGCTCGCCGCCGGGCTGCGCGACGCCGCCCGGACGCCGTCGATGACGACCCGGTTGCGGCCGCGGCGCTTCGCTCGGTAGAGCGCGGCATCGGCGGCATGCAACACGTCATCAGCCCGCGGGTGGCTGGGCGTGGGTCCGGCGGCGCCGATGCTCACGGTGAGCGTGACGTGCTCGGTGCCGCCGGGTGCGGCCGGCGGGTCCTTCGGCTTCTTGCGCGGCCGCTCGGCAGACCGGATCGTGAACACGCGGGCCTCGATCGCGGTGCGAAGCTGCTCGAGCGCGGGGCCGACCTGGTCGGGCGTGCGGCCAGCGAACAGCAGCGCGAACTCCTCGCCGCCGTAGCGAAAGGCGCGACCGCCGTCGGTGACGTGGGTCAGCTCGTCGGCCACCATGCGCAGCGCTTGGTCGCCGGCGTCGTGGCCGAAGCGGTCGTTGAAGCCCTTGAAGCGATCGACGTCGACCATGGCGATCACGTAGCTGCCTTCGAGGCGCTCCAGGCTCTCGTCGAGGGCGCGGCGGCCCGGCAGCGTGGTCAGCTGGTCGTGGTAGGCGAGGCGGTAGGAGTCCTCGATCACCGAGGCCAGCAGCGCCAGCTGGGCCGCGGACAGCAGCAGCGAGCGCGGACCGAGCTCGCGGTCGCCGAGGACGGCAAGGGCCGCCGCCACCAGCACCCAGAGCAGCGCCACCTCGAAGGTGGACCGGCGGGCGGCGAAGACGAGGGCGGCGAACACCGCCGCCATCAGGAACGCGAGCAGCGCCACCTGGGGCGATCCGAAAAGGCCGAGCGCGGACGCGGATGGCGCTCCGCCACCCTTGCCCGCCGCGGTGAGGATCAGCGCGCCGACCAGCCACGGCTGGACGGCGACCGCCACCAGGTGGAGCAGCGACGACGCGCGGGGGAGGGGCCGGTCGCGGAGCCAGATGAGCAGGCCGAGGTTGATGGGCAGCAGGAGGGCGAGTGCCGCCAGGCCGGCGTCCTCGCGCTGACCGAGCGAGGCTGCCAGAGGCCCCCGCAGCAGGAGGTGGGTGATCGCGATGGCGGCGGCGGCCACGGCCAGGCGGCTGCGCCGGAAGCGCCACGCCAGGACCAGCAGCAGCAGGGCGAGCAGCTCCGGGAGGACGCCCACCACGGGCGAGTAGGCGGCAGGCAGGTTGGCCGCGGCGGCGATCCACGCCGCGGCCACCAGCAGGGCCCCGGCGATCGCGGTCGTGCTGCCTGGTCCTCGCATTGCGGCGCGGCCATTGTAAAGCGTCGGGTGCAGCGTCCCCGGCGCGCGCCGGTAAGTGGGTTGCATGTGTGGCTCAGGGTTGGTACCGGATCGGCCTCCCGAAGGGGTACGGTGGACCGATTCCGTGGCAGGACGGTCACTGCGGCACGACCTCCCATCGACGGCGACGGCGGCACAGCTGACCGTTCGATGGCACGCGAGCAGGCGGTCTCTTCCCCCCTGGTTCAGGATGCGTGCAGCGCATCCTGTGAGGAGCTTGGAGGGCAGGGGCCACCGGACACGACGGCATCAGGACCACGTTGAGGGGCCTATGCCCTTCAAGCTCCTAGCGCTCCCAGCGGATGGCCAGGGTCCGCGTGCCGCGGACGTCCTGGTACCAGAGCATGACGTCCGCAGCCGGGAACTCGATGGTGTACGTTCCGGCGTTGGACCCGAGCACCACCTGGATCTGGTTGTTCCCGTTGAAGGAGTACTCGCCGTAGGTCTCGCCGTTGCGGTCGATCATCTTGTCGTTGAACGTGTAGCGGTCGAACTCCTTGATGTTGGAAGAGACCTGGTACCACTCGCCCTCGATCCGCAGCTGGTTGCTGTCGAGGCCGGCGAGCTCCTTGAAGTAGTGCCGGTTCTCCCAGGCCAGGAACGCGACGCCGGCAAGGATGATGTAGAGCGCGATGCGTTTGACCACGGCCCGGCCCCCGCCTCAGTAATCCAGGTCGTGCGGGATGATGCTGGTGCGGCCCGCGAGCGTGTCCTGGACGCCGACGAACACCCGCTGCTCGCCGCCTTCGACCTCGACCGTGGCGGTGTACTTGAAGTAACCCCTGGCAACCGCCTCGTCGTAGCGGGCGGAGTCGACCGTGATCGGCTGCTCGAAGCTCGCCAGCTCGCTCTGGTTGCCCTTCGCGTCCTCGCCGAAGAAGGTGATCACGACCTTCCCCCAGTAGAGGTCGCCGCGCGGGATCATCGCCAGCCTGGCGTACGGGATCTTGACCTCGAGCGGGACGCGGACCCGCTTCGAGCCGGCCGCGCCGAGCCGGAATCGACTGTCGAGCTCGCCCACCTCGAGCCGGATCCCGAGCGGGTTGGCGTCGGCGCCGAACAGCATCTCCGAGCGCAGGGCCTGGGCGGAGCGGGTCGCGGCCGGCTGGTCGATGTAGGCGGTGCGGTGGATGAGACGGTAGTCGGGGTGCCCGGGCAGCTGGACCTCGATCGCGTAGGTGCCGCCGTCTCCCGAGTGCTGGGCAACGTAGCCGATGGAGTAGTACTGGTCGAGCTCGTGCCGGATCTCGCCGACCGCGCGGTTGACGTCGGCGGGGAAGACCGCGCTGCCGCCGGTGTCGGCGGCCGAGGTGATGAGCAGGTTCTTGCGCGCCCGCTCGAGCCACTGGCCGAGGTTCTGCGAGGTGTCGTTGAGGTCGGCTCCGCCGGTCGTGCTGCCGCGCGGTCCGGAGGGGTCCTCGAAGTCGGCGTTCGCGCCGCCGTCGGCGCTGTCCTGAATGAGGGAGTCCTGGACGATCTGGCCGACCGAGTCGTTGATGCCGATGGTCACGTCGGAGGGGAAGGACGAGCTCAGCCCCGAGGTGTCGACGGTGTACAGCGTGAAGCCGAGGTCGGCGGCTTGGCGGGAGATCTGCCGCCAGAGATCTTCCTGCGGGTACTCGACACTGGCGTCGAGGAAGTCGAGGGCGTTGTAGGTCGGCGACCAGTCGGTCTTCGGGTAGCCGGGGGTCATGGCGACGAGCACGCGGCGGCCGTCTGCAGTGCCGTAGCGGGCCATGGTCGCGAGGATGGCATTGCCGACCTGGGCGGTCTTGCGCTCGAGCTCGTACATGAACTCGGCGTTGCGCTGCTGGTGCTCGTAGAAGCCGACGTCGCGCTGGTTGGTGGGCGCCGATTCGGAGAGCTCCTGGGTGAACGAGATGCGCTGCTTGATGCCGTTGGCCTCGATGCTGCGGATCGCGTTCAGCCCGTCGAGAATCTCCTGGCGATCGCGGCTGCGGTCGGTCAAGGTCTCGAGCTCGCCGTCGAAGGCCACCAGCGACACCCTCTCGCCGTCGGGCACGGCCTGCCGGTACTGCGCCTCGAGGCCCTCGACGGCGCGGTCACGATCGCCCCGGTACATCAGGAAGAGATCGAAGAAGTAGACGATCTCGAGCGGCTTGGCGGCCGCGGCACCCGGCACCTGGTCATCGGCCGCTGGCTCCGCCGCCGGGCGAATGGCCACCGTGCTGCGGATTTCGGAGAAGTTGGAGATCGGCTGCTCGACGCCGTCCTCGAGGATTCGGAAGTCCGCGAGCCCGAGGTCGGTCACCGGCTGCCCGGTTGCCGAATCGATCACCCGCACCGGGACCTCGATGACGTTGACGGTCGTCTCGCCAGCGAACCGGCCGGTGGACTCCTGCGCCAGCGCCGGCGCAACCGTCAACGCCAGCGCCGCCGCGACGATCAAGTGTGTCGGAAGCCGCCTCATGGTTGCCCCCCGCCGGACTTTACGATCATATCGGAGAACGGTTTCCCCGCCGGCCCTCTTCCCGCCCCGGTTTGCCGGGGTTCGGCTGCACACCGCCCTAGGAGCCTGTCGGGCATAGGCCCTCGAGCGCGTTCCTGGCGTGGTCACTGTTGTCGGCCTCTGCCCACAGGCTCCTCGGGATGCGCTGCGCGCATCCTGACGAAGTGAAGTGATTTCTCATGATTGATGGTCCGAGGCGAGTTACTGTCGCACAGGTCATCGTTGCCGACGCGGTGACCTTGGTGTGCCTGTGCTGCAACCTCCTCAAGCTGGTGAACGTCCCCCTATCCATACAAGGGGAGCCCGCATGAGAGCGTCGGCTTCCACATCACCTCAAACGCCAAGAGCGCGCGCACTTTCGTAATCTCCACCAATCGACCGTCCTGTCATCATTCTCCAGAAGGAGTTCGTGCCGCAGTGGCCGTCTGACAACGCTTGGGTCAACCACGTTCGCCGAAAAGGCCAATGCGGTACGAACTCCTAGCGGTCGTCGGCGAGGGCGCGGTCTCGGAGCTGCTGCAAGAAAGCCCGCTCCTTCGGGGTCAACGACTGCGGGCCCTCGGCGTTCAGCTTGGCGCGGATCCGGTCGAAGGCGGCCACCTCGTCGACCGACAGCGTGACCTCTCGCGGACGGGAGGCGGCCGGGCGCAGCCGGCCGCGCAGGAGCAGGGCCCACAGCACGGCCCCGCACGCCGCGCCCCCGAGGTGGGCGCCGTGGCCGATCGGGAGCGCCGCTCCCCGGGTCTGGGCGAAGAGGCCCCAGAGATCGATCGCCACGAACAGCGCCGCGCCGATCAGGGCCGGGATCGGCACGATTCCGAAGAGCAGGATCTTGTGGCGGGGGAAGGCGAGGGCGAACGCGATCAGCACCGCGCTGACTGCGCCAGACGCGCCGAGCGCCGCGATCCGATCATCGCCGAGCAGGAACGACGAGACGAGGCAGTGGCTGGCCGAGGAGAAGATCGCGGACACGAGGTAGAACACCACGAACAGCCGGCTGCCGAGGAGTCGCTCGAGCACGCTCCCGAAGCTCCACAGAACGATCATGTTGAGCAGGAAGTGCCACAGCTCCTGGTGGGAGAAGGCCGCGGTGAGCAGCGTCCACCACAGGCCGTGCTGGAGGCGGTTGGTGCTGACCATGAAGTTGACGGCGAGCGCCGACCACAGCTCGGAGCCCTGGGCCGCGACCTGCCACGCCAGGAAGACCAGGGCGTTGAGGCCGACGATCACCGGCAACGCGCGCAGCCGACGCTGGTGGAACGCGGGCGCGCGCGCGGGCAGCTCGCGGGGCGCCGGATCCGGGCTGTACGGGTCGGATTGCTGGTCCACTCGTGGCTCCTCGTCGGGTAAGGCCGGCGTCATTATCGCAGACGCGGCAGGGGGACCGGCCCGTGCTAGGCTCCTCGCGGGAGGTGACCGTGCGGGTTGCCGGCATCCAGTTCGACATGGCGTGGGAGGACCCGGCCGCCAACCTGCCGCGCGTCTCGTCGCGGGTCGCGGACGCGGCCGCCGCCGGGGCGCGGCTGGTGGTGCTGCCGGAGATGTTCGCCACCGGCTTCTCGATGGCGGCGGCTGCGATGGCGGAGCACGCCGAAGGGATCCGGAGCGCGCTCGCGGGGCTCGCCCGCCGCCATCGCGTCTGGCTTCTGGCCGGGTATGCGGAGCCGGGCGCCGGTCGGCCGCACAACGCCTGCTCTTTGCTTACTCCGGACGGCGACGAGGCGCTCCACTACCGCAAGATCCACCCCTTCACGCTGGCGGGCGAGCACGAGCACTATGAAGCGGGCGCTGCGATGGTGACCGCCGACGTCGAGGGCGTCCGCGTCACACCGACGATCTGCTACGACCTCAGATTCCCGGAGATTTACCGGGCGGCCGCGACCGGCACCGACCTCTATGTGGTCATCGCGAGTTGGCCGGATCGCCGCAGCTTCGCGTGGCGGACCCTGCTTGCGGCCCGCGCCATCGACTGCGTGGCGTGGGTGCTCGGCGTCAACCGGGTCGGCACCGACCCCTATGGGGTTCCCCACCGCGGCGATACCTCCCTTGTCGACCCGATGGGACAGGCCGTGGAAACCCTGGCCTGGGAGGAGGGCGTCGTGGCCGGAGAGGTCGACGCCGTGCGCGCCCGCGAGCTGCGGCAGCGCCTGCCTTTCCTCGATGATCGACGGCTCGATCTGTACCGTTCGTTGGAGGGGTAGGGAGATGCGATGACCACGACCGTCACCGTCAAGCTGTACTTCGAGGCCGCCCACCGGCTGCACAACCCGGCGCAGTCGGAAGACTGGAACCGACGGGTGTTCGGCAAGTGCAACAACCCGCACGGCCATGGCCACAACTACGTGCTGGAGGTGTCGGTCGAGGGCGAGGTCGATCCCGCGACCGGCTACCTCATCGACATGAAGGTGCTCAAGGAGATCATCCGCCGCGCCGTCGTCGACGAGGTTGACCACCGCCACCTCTCGATCGAGGTCCCCTGGCTCGCGGGGATCAACACCACCGCGGAGAACCTGGCGCGGGCCTTCTTCGAGCGCATCGCGCCGGCGCTCCCCGCCGACGTCCGCCTGGCCGTGGTCACGATCCACGAGACCGAGCGCAACAGCGCGAGCTATCGCTAGGAGTTCGTGCCGCATCGGCCTGTTCCGCGGGCGTGATGGCCCGAAGCGTTGTCAGGCGGCCACTGCGGGGCGAACTCCTTCTGGAGGGTGGTGACAGGACGGCTGATCGGTGGAGGTTATGGAAGGTCGCGGGGTCTTGGCATTGCAGACGGTGTGGAAACTGGCGCTCTCACGCGGGCGCTCCTCGTTGGGAGAGGGGAATGTTCACAAGCTGATCGCTTGGTCCTTGCTCGCGTTCGCCTCGACCTTCGTGCCATCCAGAATAATGAGAAGAGATTTCCCATCATCAGGATGCGCGCAGCGCATCCCGAGGAGCGGGTGGGGCAGAGGCCACCCACCACGACCTCATGAGGAGCGCGCTCAGGGGCCTCTGCCCGACTCGCTCCTAAGCGGCGCCCACCGCCATCCCATCGGGGGCGTGCGCCTCGAGGACGTCGTCGAGCCCCTTCCAGAACTCCTTGTCGGCCACCTTGAGCGTGGCGAGGTAGACCAGCGCGGCGTGGCCGTGGGCGGCGACGAGCTCGGTGGCCGCCCGGCCGACCTTTTCGGCATCGGGGCCCTCGAAGTCCTCCGGCAGGTCGAGGACGCCGTCCTCGTGGGGGATGCCCGCACCGTCCAGAAACTCGCCGAGCAGCGGCCGGCGATCGGCCATGTGGAGGTGGAAGAGGTACTGGAAGAGCACGTTCTCCGGGACGTCCTCGGCGAGGCGCACCAGCCGGCCCACCAGCTTGTCGAGCGCGAGGCGGTGGATCGTCTGCGGGCGGAACTTCATCTCCTTGGCGAGCGTCTGCTCGAGCGCGATGCGCGTCTCCCGGTCGGAGTTCTGCCACAGCGCCGTGGCGGCCGCGCGCCGCTCGTCCTCATCCATCAGCTTCCACACCGCGTAGGGGCCACTCTCGGCCACCGCCTGCTTGAGGGTCGTCACGTCGGCCATCGCTCACCTCCTGCCCGGGTACCAGCGTACCAGGAACTGGTGCTGCGCGAGGCGTGGGACGGGCGGGATTGTTGTCAGATTGGCATCAAACGCGCACAGGGGGCCGATGCCCTGCGCGCTTCTAGATCAGGTACTCGCCGCGGGCAATGACGGTGACCCGCGTGCCGTCGGGGTGGACGACATCGGCCTGCTCGACCTGGATCGGGTTTCCCTTGGCGTAGACGATGTCCTGGTGCACGACCGTGCGCGGGCTGTCGAAGTCTGCCACGCCGACCACGCCGCCGAGGTGGTCGGAGCGGCCGAACGCCCAGTGGAATCCCGCCTTCTCGTCTTCGAGCACCACGCCGGTGACCTGGGCCTTGTCGTTGACCCCGAACGCGACCTCGGCGATGTTGGCGCGCGCCGGGTCGTCATCGAAGAACGCCGAGTAGCGATCGGCGACCGGGCCCTCGCCCTCGACCACGACGACGGTGTTCGCGACCACGTGGAACAGCACCAGCTCGCCGTTCTCGATGACCGGGATGGTGCCGGCGGTCCACGACGGGACGTCCTCGAACTCGCCCTCGTAGGGCACGATGAAGGTCTCGCCCGACGGCAGGTTGATGACCCGCTCGCCCTCCTTGGAGCGGAGCAGCGACCCGTCGTCCATCTCGCAGCGCCGGTGTCGGAGGTCGAACCAGCAGCGGTGGCCGGTGGAGAAGGTCACGTCGCACAGCACCGCCCCGTCCAGCGCGGCGGCGATCGCGCGGCACCGAGCGGCGACCCGGCGGTAGTCGGCGGACAGCGCGGTGCCCTCCATCCGCTCCTCGACGCCGGGCATCGACGCAGCCCGGAAGTCAGGGTTGGCCTTCGCAACGTGTCCGAGCGGTGCCGTCGCCGAGAACTGGGTCATCGCGATGACGAGGGTCGAAGCCGACAGCTGCTCGCCGAGGTCCACCGCCTCACCGCCGAGCCACCCGGTAGCCGGCAGGTCGGCGTTGTTGGCGCCGGTCGCGGGGTAGGTCACGAGCGGCAGCACCTGGAAGCCGCGCTCGCGTCCGAGCGCGGCGAGGGCGGCGCGCCAGCGCTCCGCCATCTCCCGGCGGGCAGCCCAGGCCGCGGTGTCCGGGATCCCCTCGTGGGGCAGGTCGACCACCACGGCGGCGATCTCGCCGGGTTGCGGGTCGAACACGTCGGTCAGGAGCCTCGTGACGTCGAACATCTCCGCCTCCGCTCGGCAGGCATGCAGCGAGAGCCGTCACGCGCCTCGCGGCCGTCCTCGGGCTCGGCGCTGCGGGTTGAATTGTACTCCGCCTGGCCGCCTGCGCTATGCTCTCGCGCCATGGACGGAACCACGATCACTGCGGCAGTCGTCGGAACAGGCCACCTCGGGCGCCACCACGTTCGCATCCTCAGTCAGATGCCGGGCGTCCGCTTCCTGGGCGCCTATGACGCGGATCCCGCGCGCCTGCAGGCGGTTGCGGCGGAGCACGGGGTGACCGCCCTGCCCAATCTGCAGGCCGCCCGCGAGGCCGACGCCGTGGTCGTGGCAACGCCCACGGTCAACCACCGCGAGACAGCGGGGCTCTTGCTCGAGGCCGGCTGCAACGTGCTGGTAGAGAAGCCGATCGCTTCCAGCCTCGCCGAGGCCGACGAGCTGCTGGCACTGGCCCTGGTGCACGACGTGGTGCTCTCCGTCGGACACGTCGAGTTTCACAACCCCGCGGTCCAGGCGGCGCTCCGTCTCGCCGAACAGGTGCGCTACCTGGAGGCGCAGCGCCTGTCACCGTTCACGGCGCGCTCGGTCGACGTCGACGTGATCCTCGACCTGATGATCCACGACATGCAGATCACGATGGCCGTAGCGGGCGAGGCGCCGTCGGAGATCCGTGCGGTCGGGGTCCCGGTGCTGACGGACAAGGTGGACCTCTGCCACGCCTGGATCGAGTTCCCTTCGGGGCTGGTCGCCAACCTCACTGCGAGCCGGGTCTCGGCCGAGCGCATCCGCAAGCTGCGGCTGTTCGCGCGTGACTCCTACTTCTCGGTGGACTACGCCGAGCAGAGCGTCTCGGCGGCGCAGCTCGTCCGGTGCGACGAGGGACCGCCGCGGATCGCCCCCCGCACGGTAGAGGTAGAGAAGCAGGAGCCGCTCGCCTCCGAGCTCGAGGCCTTCCTCGCCGCCTGCCGCGGCAAGCCCTCGGCGGCCGTCGGCGGGCGGGCCGGCCGCGACGCCCTCGCGGTCGCGCTCGAGGTCCGCTACCAGGTCGAATCGCGGTAGCCCACCTGTCCGGCCGTCGGCTTTGGGCGCCCCTGGGTCGGGCCGGCGCCCGCGCCGGTGACTGCCGGTCGGCTCCGTGAGATAATGACGAAAATACATGATCACGTTGCGCGTGACTCCGGCCGAGGGTCCGCCCTTCGAGCGCGAGGTCGGCTCTGAGGAGCTGGTCATCGGGCGGTCGAGCAAGTGCGACCTGTCGATTCCAGACCGCTTCCTGTCGCGCCGTCACGCGCGGTTGCACAGGGAGGCTGAGAGCTGGCTGATCGAGGACCTGGGCTCGCGCAACGGCACCTTTGTCAACGGCCGTCGCGTCGACCGGCCGCAAGCGATCCGACCGGGCGACGTGTTGACGATGTCTTCGAGCCGGGTCGAGGTCGTGGGTCATGACGGCGTCGAAGACTCGGTCTCGACCGAGGCCAAGCTGCGGCTGGCGTCGGATGTCCTTCAGAAGCTCGCGACGCCGCCCCCGGTGGAAGAGAGGACTGCTGGCGCGGCGCTCAGGCGCTACGCGGACCGGCTCGCAATCATCAACGAGGTCCACCATGCGCTGGCCGGTCCCATCACCCTCGACGAGCTGCTCGACCTGATCCTCGATCGCGTCTTCCAGCACCTGCGCCCTGAGCACGGGGCGATCTTCCTCAAGAAGGAGCGGGGCGGATACGAGCGCGCGGCCGGCCGCTCGGTGCCGAATGCCGCGGGCGAGCTGGTCTGCTCGGAGCGGCTGGTCCAGGAGGTTGCCGAACGGGGGATGGCGGCGCTGGTGCTCGACGCGCAGACCGACCTGCGGTTCGCCGGCGCGGCGAGCATGCTCAACGCCGGCGTTCGCAGCCTGATCGCGGCCCCGCTGCTCGATCCGAAGGGTGCGCTCGGCTTCATGGTGCTGTGCTCGAACGCGGCGATGCGCGAGTTCTCCGACGACGACCTCGAGCTCCTGGTCACCCTGGCGTCGGTGGCCGCGATGCGGATCCGCAACGTGGCACTCGCCGAGGGGGCCGCCGAGCGGCAGCGCCTGGAGTGGGAGTTGAAGCAGGCGCGGCGCATCCAGGTCGGGCTGTTCCCGCACCAGCTTCCCGAGCTTGCCGGCTACGAGGTCTATGCCGGCAACATCCCATCACGCGGGGTGTCGGGCGACTACTACGAGGTGATCGAGCGCGCCGGCGGCGCCGAGTGCGTGGTAATGGTGGCCGACGTTTCCGGCAAGGGGCTGTCGGCATCGCTGCTCACCGGCTACCTCGAGGCGATGGCCTCCGTCGCGATCGAGTCCGGCCTCGCCCCGCATCAGGTGTTCAATCAGATCTCCGGGCCGCTCTACCGCCGGACGCCGCCGGACCGCTTTGCAACCGTTGTGATGGCGGCGATCGAGCTCGGGACCGGGCAGCTGCAATGGGCCAACGCCGGCCACGACCCCGCACTCCTCATCCGCAGCACCGGCGTCCGCGAGTGGCTGGAACCGACCGGCCTGCCGCTCGGCCTGATCGAAGGCGCCGAGTACCGTACCCTGGAGACAGCGCTCGGCCCGGGCGACCTGCTGGTGCTGTACACGGACGGCTTCACCGAGGCGCTCAGCGCTCAGTCCGAGGAGTTCGGGAGCGACCGCCTCGCCGAAAGCTGCGCAGGTCTGCAGGGCGAGGCCCTCGAGGTCATCGCGCGGGGGCTCGAGCGCGAGGTCGACGCCTTCTGTGGGGCGAGCCCGGCGACCGATGATCGGACGCTGGTCATGGTGCGGCGGAAGGTGGTCGGCGAGAGCTGAGGGTCGAGCGGTGCCCGGGGATGTGAGCGGAAACGGGGACCCTTCGACTCGCGGCGCTGGAGCCTGCCCTGAGCGAGGAGCCCACCGGGGCTCCGAGTCGAATGGGCGCCGCTCGCTCAGGGCAGGCTCCCCGGGCACGGAGATGGACCGGGCGGGTGCCCCCCATCACCTATTACCCATCACACTCCCTCGCCACTCTCGGACGCGAGGCCACTCCATGAGGAACCAGGGCGTGAAGTCCTCCGGGCGCTCCACGGTCTCGCGGTCGAGCTCATCCGGCGTGATCCAGCGGCAGCCCGAGATCTCGTGGGGATTCGGACGGGGGGTGTCATCGCTGACTCCGGCCCATACCCAGCACACCTCGCGCTCCGAGCCGGCATCGCCGTAGCGGGCGTGGTAGGAGAAGGTGTACAGGTGGCGAAGATCGGCGGTCATGCCGAGCTCTTGGAGGAGCCGTCGGTCGGCGGCGGTTGCCACCGTCTCGCCGCGACGAGGGTGGCTGCAGCAGGTGTTGGACCAGTAGAGCGGCCACAGCCGCTTGTCGGCGCTGCGGCGCTGGAGCAGGAGCTCGCCGCTGCGATTGGACACGAACAGCGAGAAGGCGCGATGCAGGACTCCGTCGCCGTCGTGGCAGATGCGCTTGCTGAGGTGGCCGAGCTCGCGGTCGTGCTCGTCGACGAGGATGAGCAGCTCGTCCTCCGACGACACGACCTGGTCGGCTGGGTGCCCCGTGGTGTCAGCCAATGCGTACCGTCATTGCCTGGTAGCCGGCGTCCTGCATCGCGGAGACGACCCTGGCTGCACTGTCGGGGCACAGCGCGATCATCGATCCGCCGCCGCCGCCGCCGGTCAGCTTGGCGCCGAGGGCGCCATTCTCGCGGGCGATCTGGATCAGCTCCTCGAGCTCCCAGCTCGAGACCTGGAGGCCGTTGAGCAGTCCCTGGCAGACGTTCATGAGCTCGCCGAGGCGTTGCAGGTCGAGGCGCCTGATCGCCTCGAGGGCCTGCACGGTCAGCGCGTCGATGCCGCGGAAGATGGTGTCGTAGACGTCGCGGTTGCGCTCGTGGCCCTGGCGCACCCGCGCGACCGTCTTCGCGGTCAGGCTCTCGACGCCGGTCATGCCGATCACGAAGGTGATCGGCTCGGGCAGCTCGAGGGCCTCGATCACCGGCGGATTGCCGGCGCGGTAGAGCAGCGGCTTGCCGTAGGTGGCGACCGTGTTGTCGATGCCGGAGGGCGTGCCATGGGCGACTTGCTCGCACTGGAAGGCGAGCGAGTTGACCTCGGCGTCGGCCAGCCCGAGCGCGAAGTGCCGGTCGAGGGCGCGAATGATGGCCACCGCCACCGCCGCCGAGCCGCCGAGACCCATCGCCCGCGGAATCTCGGAAAACACCTCGATCCGCATCGAGCGATCGATCAGACCGAGGTTCTCGAGGATCAGCGCCGCCGGCACTTCGAACGAGCGCCGCATCGTGGGATCGGACCGCAGCCGCTGCTCGACGCCCCAGCGCGGGACGACCAGCCAGACGCCGTCATCCTCGTCGAGCACGCGGGCCCGCACGGCGAGCGGGACCGGAGCGGCGATGGCGCGGCTGCCGTAAACCACCGCGTGCTCGCCGAGCAGGATGATCTTGCCGTGGCCGGCCGCCAGCTCGTCGACGTCTCGCACCAGCGAGCGGCCGATCTCCTCGTGGACCTCGGCGACCAGCTCGCGGGCCTTCCAGATCTTGACCTCGCCGGAGGCCACCAGCCGCTCCACGACGGTGTCGAAGATCTCGGGGGTGGCGCCGGCCGCGGTCGCCACGCTGCGCGCGTGGAGGGTCATGTGGCCGCGCTGGATGCCCTCGGTGGCGAGGGCCCGCAGGGCGGCGAAGTTCTGGGCCAGCCCGACCGCGGCCATCACCTCGGCGAGCTCCCGCGACGACTCGACCTGCATGATCCGGAGGTTGACCGCGACCGACGGGTTGGTCTGGAGGGGCCCGCCGACGATCCCGACCCGCAGCGGCAGCTCGATGGTGCCGACCAGCGCGCCGTCCGAGGCCTTCGACCAGCGGGATAGGGAGGTGTAGCGGGTCCCCCTGGCGGCGAAGGCATGGGCGCCGGCCTCGACTGCCCGCCAGTCGTTGCCGGTCGCCAGAGCGACCGCGTCGATGCCGTTCATGATSCCCTTGTTGTGGGTCGCGGCGCGGTGGGGGTCGACGCTCGCGAACTGGCTCGCAATGACGATGCCGTCACGGACCTGTTCGCCGTCGTAGCCGTTGCTGCGCAGGTGCTCGACCGGGATCGTCACCGAGGCGCGCACCAGCGAGCGGTCGGTGAGGTTGGACAGGATGCGTAGGAAGACGGTGCCGTCGGTCAGGCTCTCCAGAAACGAGGCGACGCCCTCGCACATCGTGTTGACGAGGTTGGCGCCCATCGCGTCGCAGGTGTTGACCAGCAGGTGGACGACCAGCATCTCGACGCTGTCGCTGGTCGCCGGGTGGAGGACGACCTCGAGGTCGACGGCGCCGCCCCCGCGCGCGACCATCCGCGGGTGCAGGCTGTTGGCGAGGTTGAGGACCTCTTCCTTGCGCTGCTCGAGGAGCTGCCGGGCCTTGACCGGGTGCGGCACGTCGACCAGTTGGATCTGGCCGATCAGGATCGGCTCGCTGCTCGAGGCGGTGAAGCCGCCCGCTGAGCGGGCCGTCTTGGCCGCATAGCTCAGCGCGGCCACGATCGACGGCTCCTCGACCGCCAGCGGCACGACGTAGTCCTTGCCGTTGATCAGGAAGTTGAGGGCGAGGCCGACCGGCAGGCCCATCACTCCGATGACGTTCTCAATCATTGCGTCGGCGCTGGTGACGTCGAGCGTCGCCTCGCCGTTGATCAGGGCCTTGTAATCCTGCGCCGACAGCAGGCCCCGATCCCGCACCGCGCGCACGCGCTCGGGAACGGTGAGCTTGTGAAACGACGGGATGGTGGACCTGCTCACAGCGTGTGCAATCTCCTTCATCCGCCCCCGAGTCCGGTCTTGATCGCTTGCCGGCTACGGATCGGGCGAGTGAGCGCCCGCGACGCGAACCGCATCGTGATCGCAGGACCGAAGTTGCTGCGGAAGACCGCTCGCGATGCGACCACGATGGCCGCGACACTCTGCCGCCACACTGTAACGCGTTGCAGGGTGGAAAACAACGGCTGGCCGGGGATCGTGCCGGCCCCTGCCCTGCCGCAGAAGCCGTTTCGGTGCCCGTTTCCGTATTCGTCTCCGTTCCCGATGTGTGTCTACCGTGAAGCGCGAATTCGGGCATGGGCACGGGGTGGGGAAACGAGCCCCTACATCGCCCCCAGATCCTCGCCTCCGGCAGGGAGGGGGCAGGGAAGCGGAGACGGGCGGGGGCTACGCGTGTCGAGTCAAACCGCGCGGGTCGAGGCGCAGGGGCACGATGCGGAAGCCCGCGGCGGCCGCGGCGGAGGCCATCTGCTGGGCGGCGTCCGGATCGGCTGCGAAGGCGATCCCCAGATCTCCGCCACCGGCGCCGCTCGGCTTGTAGCTGGCGCCGTGACGGCGCGCGAGGCGCCGCAGCGTGTCGTGCTCGCCGGACACGATCGGCAGGCCGGCGGCGCTGCCGAGCGCCTCCATGGCCTCGCAGAACGAGTCGACGGTCTCGAGCACCGAGGTGATATTGCCGAGCCGGAACGCCTCGCTGCCGGCTCGCGACAGGAGCGCGAGCGTTCCGAGGGCGGTCTCGACCGCGCTGTCGCGGCCCACGAGAAGCTCCTCGAGCCGCCGCAGCATGCTCCCGGTGTCGGCGGCCCGGCCGGTCCAGACCACGACCAGGTGGAGCCCCGCCGGCATTGGCAGCGGATCGGCGGCGGCGACGCTGCCGTCGGGGCCGAGACAGTAGGAGACCACACCCCCGAGCAGGCTGGCGGCAAGATCGACGCCGCTGCCGCGGCCGCCCTGGAGCTCCCGGTGCAGGCCGACCAGGGCTCCCAGCCAGCGCGACGTCTCGGCCAGCAGTTCCTCGCGGCCGCCCCACCGCGCGAGCGCCGATGCCAGCGCCACGGTCAGGGCGGCGCTCGAGCCGAGGCCGAGCTTCGTCCCGCCGCCCGCCCCGTCCTCGAACAGAGTCCGTGTGTCGAGAGCCGCCGCGGCCGGCGACAGGCCTCTGGGGTCGAGCAGGCCGGCGGCGGCCATCGAGCCGATCAAGCGCTCGAAGAGCTCGGGGCGATGAGAGGCGTCGCCCGGAGCGCCGCGCCAGTCAACGCTGCCGTCGGCCGCGAGCGAGCAGCGGAGCGCCTCGGTGGTCAGCGGCGGCGCCGTCACCGACCACAGCTCGTCGCTGGAGGGCGCGAGCTCGACGCGGGCGCGGCGGTCGACCGCCATCACCACCGCCGGCGCGCCGTGGAGCACGGCGTACTCGCCGAGCAGCACCAGCTTGCCGGGGGCCGACAGGGCGAGCCGCATGCTCACACCCCGACGACGCGAGCGCCCTCGCCGAGCCCGCAGCGGAGCACCTTCGCCACGCCGGGCAGCTCGGCCAGGGCGTCGGCGACCCGGTCCCCGGCCTCGGGCAGGCAGATCGCCTTGACCTGCGGGCCGGCGTCCACGGTGAAGAAGACCCCGACGCCGGCAGAGGCGAGCTCGCGCAGGCGGCGGATGCACTCGACCGTGGCCCCGTTCCAGTAGAGCAGGCCGGGCCGCGCCGCAAACGCGACCGCGTGCATCTTGAGGCAGCTGTGCTCGCTGACCGCGGCGAGCGCGGCGAAGTCGCGGTCCTCGACCGCCTGCCGCGCCGCCGCCAGGTCGGTCTTCGACGTCGCCAGCCACGCCGGGTAGTACGGCGAGGTCCGCTCGGTGTGCAGCATGCCGGCGGTCGAGCCGATCGCCTTGGCCTCCGCCGAGGTGATGGCGACCACCACCTGCAGCGGCCAGTCGGCGGCGGCGCGGATCTGGCCGGTGTCACAGCCCGAGCCGTCGGGGCGCAGGCGCAGCTCGACGAAGCCGCCGAAGATCGAGCGCGCCGCCGAGCCCGAACACTGCCGCGCCAGCTCGGCGAGCTCGGCGCGATCGAGCCCCGCTTCCAGCGCGCGGTCAACCGCCACCACCAGGGCGGCGAATCCCGACGCCGAGGACGCCAGTCCGGCGGCGGTCGGGAAGCTGTTGACGCTCGCGACCTCGGCGTGCGGCACGCCGGGGAGCCGGGCCCGGAACAGGTCGAGGCAGGCGCGGACCCGCTCGAGCTGGTCCGGCGCCGGCCGGCCGTCGAGGGTGAAGCGGTCCTCGCCGAGCGCCGGGTCGAAGCGGACGCTGGTGGTCGTGACCAGGGTGTCGAGGGTGATCGAGATCGAGCCCACGGCCGGCAGGTTCCGCGACTCGTCGGCCTTGCCCCAGTACTTGACCAGCGCGATGTTGGGGTGGGCGACGGCGGTGGCGTGCATGGGGCGGATTCTCCATGCCGGACGATATCAGGGTTCGACTTCAGACGGAGAGAACAGCAAGCCGGCCCTTCCTGGTTTCCGCTTCCGCGCCCGGGTCGGCCAGGCGAGTACGAGGAGAGGGCGTTCTGCGGGCGTGCCATCTTTGGCGATTTCGGGACGACGTTCCTCCTCAAGAGGTGCTCGAGACCTGAAATCGCCAAAGGTGGCTCCCTCGGGGAGCGCATCCGGAGAATCGGCGCGAAGCGCTCTCGAAGATGAAGGGAGTGAGCGGGTACGGGGACGGGGACGGGAACGGGCCCGGGAACGGAGCAGGGCCCCGCGACGCGGATTCGCCCCGGGTCGCGGTACAGTAGAGAGCCATGAAGGACCCCATCCTCATCACTGCCGCTGCCCTGACGACGATGCTGCTGCTGGTCTCGCCCGCGGGCGCTCAGCAGGTCTACCCGACTGTCCCGGACTGGGTCTCGGCCGACACGCCGGTGAGCACCGGCGGGGCGCTGGTCGACCTCGACCGCGACGGCTGGCTCGACCTGGTGGTGGCCAACGGCAACGACATGGCCCAACAGCCCGTCACCGTCTACTACAACCAGGGCGACGGCACCTTCCCACCGACCCCGGACTGGCAGTCGGCGGACACCGCGTTCCACGGCCACCTCGACGTCGCCGACGTCAACGGTGATGGCTGGCCGGACGTGGCGGTGGCGGTGCTCGGCGAGTTCTCGACCATCGACCACGCGGCCAAGCTCTACCTCAACAACAATGGCACCCTGTCGTCGCTGCCGGACTGGCAGTCGAACGAGCTCGCAAACGCCTTCGGCTGTGCCTTCGGCGACGTCAACAACGACGGCCGGCCCGACCTCGCCGCCGCCACCGGCTGGGCGTACTCCCCGCAGCACTTCTTCAACAACTACGTGTGGATCAACACCGGCGGCATGCTGGCCTCGAGCGCCTCGTGGATGTCGGACGACGACGACCACCTGCAGGGGGTGACCTGGTGCGACGCCAACCGCGACGGATGGCTCGATCTGGTCGGCGCGGCGAGCGGCTCCCAGACCCGCGTCTACGCGAACCTCGGCGGCACCCTCGAGACCACAGCCTCGTGGTCGACCACCGACGGCGCCAACCAGGACTCGATCATGGTGGCGTGCGGCGACGTCACCGGCGACGGCTACGTCGACCTGATCGTCGCCGACAACAACCAGATCGGCGGCAGCGGGCGCTTCCGCCAGTACGACGGACAGGCGGCCGGCTTCTTCTCGACCACGGTCGGCTGGAGCTACCTCGAGGGCTACGCGTCGGCAGTGGCGCTTGCCGATGTCGACGGCGACGGCGATCTCGACCTCGCCACCGGCGCCTGGTGGGACAACACGCGGCTCTTCCTCAACGACGGCAGCGGCCTGCCGGGGAGCCCGCAGTGGAGCTCGGCGGTGACCTCGGTGGTCGAGAAGATCAGCTTCGGCGACGTCGACCGGGACGGCCTGCAGACCGCCGTCGAGAGCCTGCCGGCGACCGGCGGCCACCTCTTCCAGCTGGCGCGGCGGCCGATCCAGGAGGTGCTCGAGGTGCGCCTCGACGGCACGCCGCTGGCGGCCGACGCGTACACCCTGCACCGGGACGGCTGGATCACGACCGCAGTCGCGCCGACCTCCTCGCTCGAGGTCTCCTATCGCTGGTCGAACGCGCCGGACATGACGGTCACCAACTGGGACGACACCGTCGGCAACTTCCTCTACTACAGCCTGCTCGGCCCGATCTTCGCCGACGGTTTCGAGTCCGGCGACACCTCTGAGTGGTCCGCGACCGTCCCGGCAGGCGAACGCCGGCCTGCCGCCCTGACCGCGGCGGACTGACCCGAAGCGCCGCGGCGCTGCCGGCCGGGGGTGGTGGTACCGAGCCGGCCAGGCATCGATCGCGCGACCGTTCCCGGTGGGCCCGACGGCGGTCTTGACAGAGCCGAGCTCTCTCGAGTGCTATGCTTCCTGAGAGAGAATCTCGACAAACGGATCATCGACTGGAGGAACGCCATGAGAGCCTGTTCGTTCGCACTGCTGTGTGTGTTCGCAGTGGTCGGTTCGGCTGCTGCCCAGTCTCCGCCACCAGCCCCGCCCCCGTGGGCGATCGGTCCGTCCGGGTTCGCTCCGATGCCGCCCGGCGCTCAGTCCGCGCCGGCGCCAGGCTGGACGGTTCCGGTGCCGGAGGCTGCGGTGCTGCAGGACCTCGACGAGGAGCAGTTCATCACCCACTGGGTCTACACCAACAACGTGATGTCGGGCGGGATCAACGACGATCTGATCGGCGAGGCGGGCTTTCAGGGCCTCTGCTCGTGCACGCCGATCAGCGACGATCCGGCCGCGCCCTGGGTCTATGCCAGCTACTGGGCGAACCCGGCCTGGTACACCGGCTACTGGTACGCGTGGAACGACGAGGACTGCACCTATTTCGCAACCAACGTCACCATGTACTTTTACACCTGGGTGCGGTCGGACGCCGCGCAGCAGGTGCGGGCGATCCTCGGCGCCCACGACTACTTCAAGCTCTGGATCAACGGCGGACTGGTGATGTCGCGCACCAGCGGCGGCCCGGCCTCCTACCTTGTCGACCAGTACCAGCAGACCGCGACCCTGAACCAGGGCTGGAACCTGATCCTGCTCAAGCACAGCTTCCCGCAGCTGGGACCGCCCGACGACCCCAACCCGGACAACCTCTACAAGTACTTCTCGCTGCGCTTCACCACCCCCGGCGGCGCGCCGGTGCACCTGACTGCCGCTTTCGATCCGATGTGCGACTTCGGCGGCTCGACCGGGTGCTACACGAAGGTCGTGGTGCCGTCGATCGCCCACCTGCCGGGCAGCGGCGGCAGCCAGTGGCGCACCGACACCCTGCTCGTCAACGGCACCCACACGACCTGGAACTTCGAGCTGGACTACTTCCGCGAAGGCAACGCGAGCGGGGTCCCGGACGCGGTGGCGAGGATCGACATCCCGCCCTACGGCACGGTCAACTTCGTGGATGCGCTGCGCAACGCGGGCCTGTTCGGGGTCGCTGGCGACCAGAAGGGCTACTTCGACGTCCGGCGTCAGTACTACAGCTACCTCAAGAGCGGCGGCTGGTTGCAGAACAAGGTCTACAACCAGGCGCCGTCCGGCAGCTTCGGGATGCAGGTCCCGGTCCGCTACTACTATGACGGGACCGCGTACTCGGCCGCGTTCTACGGGCTGCGCAACGGCGCCTACCGCACCAACCTCGGGCTCGTGCCCTGGGACAACGCGGGCGCCACAGCGAGGGTGCGCGTGACCCTCTTCGGGCCCGATCTCGCACAACCAGTGAGCCGGGAGTTCGGCCCCTTCGAGGGGATGTGGCAGCGCAACAACATCTTCGATGCGCTCGGCGTCGGCAATCTCAACACCTCGACGACCGCGCTCTACCTGGAGATCCTGGAGAACCCGAGCGGCACCTACTGGTACCCCTACGTGGCGGTCAACGACAATGGGACCTCGGACCCGATCTTCTTCACGAGCGGCTTCCTCGGCGCGTGGCCGCCCGACCTCGACCAGTGAGACGAAGGGGGTGAGACGCGGGAGAGGATGCGAGGTCGGTCGCGGAAGCTCAGCGGGCACGGAAGCGGGCGCGGATCCGGCTTCGCCTGCAGCTTTACCGTGACAGGAGCGGGCGGGGGGCCAGCCGCTTGATCTAGCCCCTGGCCCCTGGACGGGCGCCAGGCCCATCAATCCGGGTCACGTAGGCCGACGCCACGTCCTCGAAGCGGCGCGGCGACCGGCGGTGCTCGCGCGGCACGCGCACCCGCTGCATGCGGCGGTCGCGGCCGGAGCGGCG
>PQAJ01000069.1 GCA_003105185.1 Holophagae bacterium | reverse complement strand
CGGCGGGCGCCGCGGCGGCGGGGCGGGCCGCCTCCGGCACAGGGCCTGCGCCGAGCTCCTCGAGGGCGCGGCCGGTGGCCTGCAAGCTGACGACGATCCGGGCGATCAGCTCGCTGGCACCGCTGGTCGGCGGCACTGCGCCGCTGGCCTCGAGCCAGCGGTCGAGCCGTTCCAGGAAGGACGCGAAGCCGTGCAGTTGGTCGCCGTCGAGCTCGGCCGGGTCGAGGGGCGCGGCCGCCCGCACGTCGCGGGTCGGCGCCGGCGGCCCGGTGGACGATGGCGTGTGCATCAGCTTCATCAGGCGGGAGACGGAACGCCGTATGGAGGCGAGGGTGTCGAGGTGTGCCGGGGAGACGGTCCACCGGGAGCGGGGCGCGAGATAGCTGTCGATCCGCTCCAGGTTGTGGGCGGCCTTCTCGAGCTCATCGGGGGTCAGCTGTCTCGCCACGCCATCGCTCCGCACCGGCGGCACGGCGCCGCTCGGGCCTTGCAGGCATGATAGACGATTCGGCGGCACCCTGCCGCACATCCGGATGTGCGATGATCTGGCGCGACGACTGGAGCTTCGGAGCCGGCGACATGGCGGAGAGCCTGACCATCACGCGGCCGACCGACGGGCACCTCCACCTCCGCGACGGTGCCGGGATGGCGGATGTCGTCGGCCACTCGTCGCGCGTCTTCGCGCGCGCCGTGGTGATGCCGAATCTCGCCCCGCCCATCGTGACCACCGGCCAGGCGGTCGCCTACCGCGATCGGATTCTCGCCGCGCTGCCGCCGGGGTCCGACTTCGAGCCGCTGATGGCCCTCTACCTGACCGACGCCACCCCACCGGCGGAGATCCGGGCCGCGAAGGCGAGCGGCGCGATCGTTGCAGCGAAGCTGTACCCGGCCGGCGCGACCACTCATGCGGACCGCGGGGTGACGGATGTCGGCCGCATCGCCCATGTCCTCTCCGAGATGGAGGCGTGCGGCCTGCCCCTGCTGGTGCACGGCGAGGTCGTCGACCCTGCGGTCGACATCTTCGACCGCGAGCGGGTGTTCCTCGAGCGCGTGCTGGCGCCGCTCGTGGAGCGCTGGCCGGGCCTCAGGGTGGTCCTCGAGCACGTGAGCACGCGGGAGGGCGTGGAGTTTGTCGGGGCGGCGCCGCCGCGGGTGGCGGCGACGGTGACCCCCCAGCACCTCCTGCTCGACGTTAATGACCTGCTCGCCGGCGGCGTGCGCCCCCACCACTACTGCCTGCCGGTGCTCAAGGGCCGGGAGCATCGCCAGGCCGTGGCCCGAGCGGCGACCGGCGACAGCCCGAAGTTCTTCCTCGGCACCGACAGCGCGCCCCATGCCCGCTCGCGCAAGGAGTGCGGCTGCGGCGCGGCCGGCGTGTTCAGCGCCCCGGCCGCGCTCGAGTTCTACGCGGAAGCCTTCGAGGCGGCCGGCGCGCTCGACCGTCTCGAGGCGTTCGCGTCGCTGCGCGGCGCCGACTTCTACGGCCTGCCCCGGCCCGCCGGCACCGTCACCCTGGTCCGGGAGCCGTGGGAGGTGCCGGCGAGCTGCCCGTTCGGCGAGGACGTGGTGGTCCCGATGCGCGCCGGCGAGGCCGTGGCGTGGCGCGTCGCCGCCGGATCGGAGGGCGGGTAGGCGCCGGTCCAGGCGTCGCCTCCGCGCCGGAACCTCGGCGCGCCCGCTTGGCACTGCGAGCCGCTTTCACGTACCCTAGGCGACGCCGTCAGAGGGCGGCAACGAGGGAGATAGAGAAAGATGGCCAACGTCAATACGAGGAGAGGGACGATCGGCATCCTGACCGGTGGGGGCGATGTCCCCGGGCTCAACCCGGCGATCCGGGCACTCACCGTGCGCGCCCTGAGTGAGGGCTACCGGGTGCTCGGAATCCGCCGGGGCTGGGCCGGCCTGATCGAGTGCAACCCGTCCGCGGACGGCGCTGACGACTGGGTGATGGACCTCACCGAGGAAGTGGTCAACAAGGCCGGCCGCACCGGTGGCACCTTCCTCCACAGCTCGCGCACGCGACCGAGCAGCGTCCCGCTCGCCAACGTCCCGGACCACTTGAGGGAGCGTTTCAATGGCGAGACCAATGACCTGACCGAGGTCGTCTTGGCCAACATCGGCCATCTCGGCATCGACGTCTTGATCCCGATCGGCGGCGACGACACGTTGTCGTACGGGGTGCAGCTGCACAAGAGTGGCGTGCCGGTGATCGCGATCCCGAAGACCATGGACAACGACGTGCCGGGCACCGACTACTGCATCGGCTTCTCCACCTGCGTGACCCGGACCATCGCCATGACCCACGCGCTGCGCACGTCGGCCGGTAGCCACGAGCGCTTCCTGGTGATCGAGGTGTTCGGTCGCTACGCAGGCTTCACGGCGCTGCTGCCGACCATGGCCGGCGCCGCCAACCGCTGCGTGATCCCGGAGCACCCCTTCGACATCGAGCTCCTGTGCGAGCTGCTGTCTGAGGACCGTCGGCGCAACCCCTCCCTCTACAGCGTGGTGCTGGTGTCCGAGGGCGCCACGTTGAGGGGCTCCGTCGAAATGACCTACCAGGACCACGAAACCGACATGTTCGGCCACAAGAAGCTCGGCGGGATCGGCGACCTGGTGTCGCGAGCGCTGCGGGATGTGTCCCCCAAGTACAACGGCGGACGGCGGGTGAACTCCATCAACCAGCGGCTCGGCTACCTGGTCCGTGCCGGCGAGCCCGACGCCCTGGACTCGATCGTGCCGATGGCCTTCGGCAACCTCGCCATGGACCTCATCCTCGAAGGGGTCTCGGGTCGGTTGGTGTGCGTGCGCAACGGCCGCTACGACCACGTGCCGATCGACGTCGTGACCAGCCGCAAGAAGGTCGTTGACGTGGGCAAGTTCTACAACCCCGGCCGGCTGCGGCCCCAGTACACGCGGTTCGCCGGCTTGCCGACCTTCATCATGACGAGTGACTACTGAGCCGACCTTCGGTCGGGCTCCTCGGCTCCCGCCCGCGTCCGTCCATTCCTGGCGGCCGCGGCCGCGAGCAAGCGGAGCAAAGGGCTGTTGGAGAGGACCATGCGCATTCTGCACACCATGATCCGGGTGGGTGATCTCGAGCGGTCGATCCGGTTCTACACCGAGGGGCTGGGAATGGAGCTGCTGCGCAAGCAGGACTACCCCGGCGGTTCGTTCACTCTCGCCTTTGTCGGCTTCGGTCCGGAGGAGGACGGTGCGGTGATCGAGCTGACCCACAACTGGGACACCGCGAGCTACGACCTCGGAACCGGCTTCGGCCACATCGCGATCGGAACCGACGACATCGAGGCTGCCTGCGACAGGGTGCGCCGGCTCGGCGGCAAGGTCGTGCGCGAGCCGGGGCCGATGAAGCACGGGACCACGGTGCTGGCTTTCGTCGAGGACCCGGACGGCTACCGGATCGAGTTCATTGAAGGAAAGTGAGAAGGGGGGGAGGTTCCCCCTCCCACCCGTTGCACCGCGGAGGCCGCAGAGATTGCAGAGACGAGCGCGAGCGGCTCGTGAGCTTCCCTCTACGTGCTCTGCGCCCTCCGCATTTCAGCT
>PQAJ01000068.1 GCA_003105185.1 Holophagae bacterium | reverse complement strand
GGCGGCAGCGGCGCCACGAAGGCCGGAGCGGGCCGCGCCCACGGAAAGGCCGCCGCCCGCCGCTCGAAGGGAGCGGCCTGCGCCACGCCGACGGGAAGCCGCCCCGACTCTGGCCGGATGATCAGCGCCGCACCGGTGGCTCCCTCCTCCGCGGCGGCCGTCATCGAGCCGTGCTCCGGTTCGCGCGGGGTGCTCGCGGGCGCCAGCAGGGCTCCGGCCGACGCCGCCAGGGCAAGCCCGGTGAGGAAGGCGACCGGCCGGCGTGCCGCTCCGCGCGCGGACTCCAGGGGCAGCGACGCGACGGTGACGCCGAGGCCGAGCGCCACCAGCGGCAGCCCGACCGGCCCCAGCGCCTCCGGCATCCGCAGCGCGAGCGGCAGCAGAAGCAGGCCGAGGAGGACGAACGGCACCCAGGCCGCGACCGCTCCCCGCAGCACCAGCCGGCAGAGGCCGGCAACGAGGGTCGGCACCACGAGCAGGAAGGAGACCTCCGGCACAGTCATCGCGAGGAGCAGGCCGACAAGCGCGCTCGCGGTCCACACCCGCTCCCAGGCATCGGCCGGCGACCCGGTCCAGCGTGACTCGACGCCGATCGCCGCCAGGGCCGCCGCCACCGCCGCGGCCGCCACGGCCAGGATCGCCGGCAGCGGGCGGGCGATGAAGCCAACCGGGAAGGCGCCGGCAAGACGGAGGATCTGCCAGAGCAGGACACCGGCCAGGAGGCCGGCCAGCGGAGCGAGGAACGGCAGCAGCACCTTGACGCGAGGCAGCGGCCGCCCGCCCCGCCGCACGACCGCCGCCCTGACCAGCGCGAGGCCCAGCAGGGCGAGCACGGGCGTCAGTCCCTTCGGCCACCACAGGACGGTGAGCCCGGCAAGGTCGAAGAAGACGGCGTTTCCAGCGGGAGCTGCGGAGAGGTCCTGGTCAGCGAGCGCCCGCACCAGCGAGAGAGCGTTGTCCCCGTGATGCTGGAGCGACGCGCGCGACAGGTTGGCGAGGCAGTCTCGGGGGGTGTGGTAGCGCGCGGCCGAGCCGAAGAACGCCAGGTTGAGCCCGGGTACGCCGGCGCGCTTGAACACGGTCAGGTCGGTGTCGTTGGGGAGCTGGTCGTAGACGAAGCTGAAGACCGAGCTGGTGACGGGCCGCGGCATCCGGCTCACCGCGCGCCGCACCAGCCAGGCATTGTCGCGGCTGGTCTCGAACAGGAAGCTCGCTCCGCTCGTGCCGCGGGCCTCGAGGTTGACCACGGCGCCGATGGAACGCGCCTGCCGCGAGGCCATGAAGAGCTCAGCCCCCAGCAGCCCCGCCTCCTCGCCGTCGTCGAACAGGAGCAGGACCGGGTTGCGTCGGGGCAAGCTCTGCAGCGCCCGCACGACCTCCAGGACGCAGGCCACGCCGGCGGCGTCGTCGCTCACTCCGGGACCCGCCGCCACCGACTCGTAGTGGGCCGACAGGAGCACCGCCGGCCCAGCGAGAGTTCCCGGAAGCTCGGCCACGACGTTGGTCAGCTGAGCGCACGAGCCGTCCGGGGAGCAGGCCACCCCTTGCTCGAGATCGGCCGCCAGCGACAGGCGTGACAGCTCGGCGACGAGCCTCTCCTGAAAGCGCTGGTGCTCGGCGCTTCCGAGCGGACGCGGAGCTTCCTCCCCGACCAGACGGCGCAGGACCTCCTCCGCGCGGGCCGCCGAGAACCCCGCTCTCGGCGCGTCCGCTCCCCGTGGCCGCGGCGGGGCCGAGCGCCAGGCGGCCAAAGAGGCGACAGCGGCGAGGGCGAGGACAGCGATCGCGGGCCGGGCGGAGGTCACGTGCAGATCACCGGTGCCCAGGGTACGACAGCATGCCGATTCCAAACCGGCGATCGCAGGATCATCGCTGGAACCCCGCACCCGCCCTTGTCCCTGCCACCTCGGCGAGGATCAACTCAGCCGCGCCGTCGACCTCGCCCCCGGTCGTGAATCGGCCGACCGAGAGGCGGATCGTGGACAGCGCGAGGGCCGGTTCGACGCCCATTGCCGACAGCACGTGCGAGACCTGGACCTTGTCCGCGTGGCAGGCGGAGCCCGGCGAGGCCGCCACCCGGTCGCCGAGGCGCTCGAGCAGCCGGTGGGCGTGGGCCCCGGGCAGCGCGACGCTCAGCGTGTTGGGCAGCCGCTCGGTCGGGTGGCCGTGCACGGCGAGCCCCGGCACGCCAGCCCTCAGCCGGCTTTCGAGCCGGTCCCTCAGGCCCGTCAACCGCTCCGTCTCGTCCGCGAGCTCGGCGCGCACGATCGCACAGGCTGCTCCGAGCCCGACCGCCATGAGCAGGCTCTCGGTGCCGGCCCGCCGGCCACGCTCGTGGCCGGCGCCGCGGATCAGCGGCTCGACCGCGACCCCTCGCCGCACGTAGAGGGCGCCGACGCCCTTCGGCGCGTAGAGCTTGTGGCCGGCCACCGACAGCAGGTCGATGCCGAGCCGCCCGACGGCGACCGGAATCTTACCGACGGCCTGGGCGGCGTCGGTGTGCAAGAGCACCCCACGCTCGCGACAGCGGGCCGCCAGCTCGGCCACCGGCTGCACGGTGCCGACCTCATTGTTCGCGAGCATGATCGTCACCAGCACCGTGTCCGGCCGCAGCGACCCCACCACCTCGTCCGGGTCAACCCTCCCCCACTGGTCGACGCCGACGATGCTGAGCTCGATCCGTCCTTCGCACTCGAGCGCCAGCACCACCTCGAGCACGGCGGGGTGCTCGACCGCCGAGCAGATGACGTGGCCGCCGCCTCTTGCCGCGACGACGCCGCGGATCGCGGCGTTGTTCGCCTCCGACCCGCCTGAGGTCAGGACCACCTCGTCGGGATCGCAGCCCAGACAGGAGGCCACCTGGGAGCGGGCGTGATCCAGCGCCTGACGGGCCTGCCGGCCGAGCCGGTGCGACGACGACGGGTTGCCGTAGCAGCCGGTCAGATACGGCAGCATTGCGTCGGCGACCCGCGGGTCGACCGGGGTGGTCGCGTTGTAGTCCAGATAGATGGGATCGCCCCCTGCGGTGATCACGAGGCACAGTGTAGCTGCACCAAACGCTTCCGCTTCCGCGGGCAGCCAAGATGGCCACCCTACAAGGCCGCGACTGTCTCTGTGTGCGTCCAAGTGCCCGTTACCGATGCTCGCTCCCGATTGCGGTCCGCACAGCGACCGGCTACGATGCCACCGCGGCGCCCCAGCGGCCGCGGCATCCTGCAATCGCATCCCGCGGAGGTCGTCATGCCCAACGGAATCGTCCCCGTCCCGGATCCGATCAACGAGCCGGTCCGCGCCTATGCCCCGGGCTCGCCCCAGAAGGCCTCACTCAAGGCGAGGATCGACGAGCTGCTCAAGCAGGAGATCGAGATCCCGCTGGTCATCGGTGGCAAGGAGGTGCGCACCGGCAAGCTGGCCGATGCGGTGTGCCCGCACGACCACCGGCACGTGCTCGGCCGCTACCACATGGCCGGGGAGAAGGAGGTCGAGCAGGCGATCAAGGCCTCGCAGAAGGCCTGGGCCGAGTGGTCGGAGATGCCCTGGGAGCACCGCGCCGCGGTGCTGCTCAAGGCGGCCGAGCTGCTCGCCGGCCCCTGGCGCGACACCCTCAACGCAGCCTGCATGCTGAACCAGTCGAAGACCGTGTACCAGGCCGAGATCGACGCGGCCTGCGAGCTGATCGACTTCTTCCGCTTCAACCCCTACTACATGCGTTTCATCTACGAGCAGCAGCCGGGAAGCCAGCTCGGCCATTGGGACTACGTCGAGTACCGGGCGCTCGAGGGCTTCGTGTTCGCGATCACCCCGTTCAACTTCGCCTCGATCGCCGGCAACCTGCCGACCTCGCCGGCGCTGATGGGCAACACCGTGCTCTGGAAGCCGGCGTCGTCGACCGTCTACACCGCGTACTGGCTGATGAAGCTGTTCGAGGAGGCGGGCTTCCCGCCGGGGGTGATCAACCTCATCCCGGGCTCCGGCGGCAAGGTCGGCAACCCGGTGCTGGCGAGCCCGCACTTCGCCGGCGTCCAYTTCACCGGCTCGACTGCGGTGTTCCACGGCATGTGGAAGACGATCGGCGAGAACATCGCCCGCTACCGCACCTACCCGCGGATCGTCGGCGAGACCGGCGGCAAGGACTTCGTGTTCGCCCACCCCTCGGCYGACGTCGAGGCGCTYGCCACCGCGCTGGTGCGCGGCGCGTTCGAGTACCAGGGGCAGAAGTGCTCGGCGGCGTCGCGGGCCTACATCCCGCGCTCGATCTGGCCTCAGCTCAAGAAGCTCCTGGTTGGTCAGATCTCGGAGATCAAGGTCGGGCCGCCCACCGACTTCCGCAACTTCATGTGCGCGGTCATCGACCGCGGCGCGTTCAATGAGATCACCGGCTTCATCCGCTACGCCAAGAGGTCGAGCGACGCGAAGATCCGCGCCGGCGGAACCTGGGACGATTCCGAGGGCTACTTCATCCAGCCGACCGTGGTCGAGACCACCGACCCGTACTTCAAGCTCATGGAGGAGGAGATCTTCGGCCCGGTGCTGACGGTCTACGTCTACGACGACAAGGACCTCGCCGGCGCTCTCAAGCTGTGCGACACCACCAGCCCCTACGCGCTCACCGGCGCGATCTTCGCCCAGGACCGCGCGGCGGCGGTGAAGATGGCGAACCGGCTGCGCCACGCCGCCGGCAACTTCTACATCAACGACAAGCCGACCGGCGCGGTGGTCGGCCAGCAGCCCTTCGGCGGGTCGCGGGCGTCCGGCACCAACGACAAGGCCGGCTCCTACCTCAACCTCATCCGCTGGACGTCGCAGCGGACGATCAAGGAGAACTTCGTGCCGCCCAAGCACTTCGCCTACCCGTTCATGGGCGAGGAGTGACCGTGCGCAGGGGCGAAGGGCTCGGGGCCAGGAGTTAGAGGCTCTCGCTCGCCCGCTTGAGAATCAGCCTCGGCGGCCGGAACACTCCCGGGATCCTGGCCGGTCAATCCGGCAGACGCGTCCTCACCACGCTCCTCGCGTCGCGGAGCGCCGCCTGCAGCGCCTCAGGCTCGGCCGTGGGCAGGATGACGGTGCGGGCCGGAGCCGGCGGGGCGAACGCCAGCTCGTGGTCGGAATACAGGCGCCGCCAGGAGCGGGCCTCCCGAACCTCCCCGTGCTCGAGCTGGCCAACCGGCACGAGGCGGCGCAGCGGTCCGACGGTGGTCGTGACGACACGGGCGCCGACCACGATCTCGAAGCGCCGGCAGCGGACGAGCCCGGCGATCAGCACCGCACCGAGCACGCCGACCACCAACCCGATCGCGTCGACCAGCGGCTGGGCCGAGGTCCCGACGAGCACGACACCGAGGGCCGCGGCGGCGAGCGCCAGCGGCCAGCCCGCGACGACGATCCACCGCCGGAGGCGAAGGCCTTCGAAGTGCAGGGGCAGCTCGTCGCGGCGCAGCTTCATGCTCTGCTGGCAGTATACTGCGCCGTGGTGTCGGAGCACGCCGACGCGAGGCTCGATCAGGCGGCAGCGGCGATCGCCCGCGCGGAGGCCCTGCTGATCACCGCGGGCGCCGGCCTCGGCGTCGACTCCGGGCTGCCCGACTTCCGCGGCGACGAGGGCTTTTGGCGCGCCTACCCGCCGTTTCGTTCGCTGGGCCTGTCGTTCGTCGACCTCGCCAACCCCGAGTGGTTCGACCGCGACCCAACGCTGGCGTGGGGCTTCTACGGGCACCGCCTCCACCTCTACCGGACGACCACACCGCACGCCGGCTTTGCCATCCTCGGCCGCTGGGCTGCCGCCAGGCCGCGCGGCGGCTTCGTCTTCACCTCGAACGTGGACGGGCAGTTCCAGAAGGCGGGCTTCGACGACGAGCGGGTGGCCGAGTGCCACGGGTCGATCCACCACCTCCAGTGCTCGATCCCGTGCTGCGACCGCATCTGGGACGCCGTCGAGGTCGCGCTCGAGATCGACCCGACGACGTTTCGGGCGCGGCCTCCGCTGCCGCTCTGCCCGGCCTGCGGCTGCATCGCACGACCCAACGTGCTGATGTTCGGCGATGCGAGCTGGGTGCCCCACCGCTCGCACGGCCAGCACGCACGCCTCACCCGCTGGCTCGAGGGCACCCGCGGCGCGGCCCTGGCCATCGTCGAGCTCGGCGCCGGCACCGCCGTCTCCACCGTCCGCATGACCTCGGAACGCCTGGCGGTCGCGCTCGGCGCGGTCCTGGTCCGCGTCAATCTCCGCGAGCCGCAGGCTCCGCCCGCCCACATCGGGATCGCCGCCGGCGCCTTGGAGGCGCTCTCGGCCATCGACCGGCGCCTGGACCCCTGATCACTGATCGGGCACTGCCTGGGCGCGGCTCGCCGCCGCCCCCCGGACCACCGCTGCCGCCCCGGCGTTATCATGGAGTTGTACTGACAGCGGCCGTCTCCGGTACCAAAGACGGTGGAAGAACCGAGGAGAGGCGTCATGACGACGACGATGTCCTCCAACCCAACCCCGACCGTGGCCACGACGCCGAATGCCGACCAGCCCGACAACGTCTCGCCGGCCACCGGCAACGATCCGGGCAAGATGGGTGTCCTCCGGTGGCTCGCCTGGCAGTTCAGCCCCCGACGGCAGTACGTCATCAACCGTGAGAAGCAGCTGCGATCGGCGTTCCTCGTCGTCGTCGTGGTGCTGCTGCTCCTGGTCCCGCTGAACTACAGCCTGCACACCGTCCGCCAACAGGAGGCCGCCACGATCACTGCCTCGAACCCCGAGCTCAAGCCCTTGATGGAGTCACGGGCCCGCGTCGAGCTGATCGTCGGCTTCCTCGCCTCGCTGGTGATCATCGGCGGGGTCTTCATCCTGACGATCATCGAAACCCACCGGACCTCCGGCGCGGCGTTCGCCATTCGACGCCGGCTCGAGCTGGTCCGCCAGGGTCGCCTCGATGCCGAGCTGCACTTGCGCGGCGGCGACAACCTGCGCGAGCTGGAGGCCCCGTTCAACGCCATGACCGAGGCCCTCCGCACCCGCGCGTCCGAGGAAGCCGCGGCGCTCGACGAGCTCGCCGACCAGGTGGCGGACATCGTCGTGCCGCAGGAGGCGCACGCCATCGCGAACCGGCTGCGCCACCTCGCGCGCAAGCGCAGGGAGAACGCGGGCCTCGCGTAGGAGCGTGTAGGGCACAGGCCCCTGTATCATTCCCCCATGAGCCGACTGTGGCTGCTGCGCGGCGCCCTCACCGCGCCGGGGTGGCAGGTTCTGCAAGCCGATCAAGAAGCGGAGAAGGTGGACATCGTGCACCTCGACCCACCGGTGTGGGCCCTCGTACGCGCGGTCGAGCCGCCGGCCGGCTACGAGGGCCTCGAAGCGACCGAGCCGCGGGACGGTCTCTACCTGGACCCCAACGGCGGACCCATGTACCTTGTCGGGGGTCGGTCGGTCGCGGGGCCGATGGACGTCATCCACGCGCTCGGCAGCGAGGCGCAATCGCTGCTCGAAATCGTCGGCGATCCCGACATCGTGCTCGATCGGCTGGGGAGGGTCTTCTGATGTCGCAGACAGTTCGGACGAAGGGAATGCTCGCGGGTTTTGCAATCGTGGTGCTGGTGGCGGGCGCCGGCGTCGCCGCGGCGCAGCAGCAGGGTGACTGGCACCTCGGGATGCGAGCCGTCTTCGTCGACACCGACGCGCTCTCAGAGCCGGTGCTCGACACCACCTCCCGCCTGGCGGTGGACGGCGCGCTGGGCCTGGAGTTCGACGCCACCTACATGCTCGGTCACAACTGGGGGCTCGAGCTCATGGCCATGGCCGCGCAGCATGACCTCAGCGCCTACTCCGGGCAGTTCGACGGGCTCGACGTCGGCACGGTGTGGATCACCGAGACCACGGTGACCCTGCGTTACATCGTGCCGCTGTTCGGGAGCTGGCGTCCGTACCTGGGCGCGGGGGTCGCGGGCACCTACTTCTTCGAGTCGGACACCACTGACGAAGCGGGCGACCTCGGCGTCGACAGCGTGGAGTCGAACTTCGGGTACGGCTTTGTCGGCCAGGTCGGCCTGCTGCATCGCTTCAACGACCGCTGGATGCTGACCCTCGATGTGAAGTGGCTCGATCTCCCGGTCGACGTCGACCTGGAGTCGTCGGGACCGCCGCTCGACACCGTCGAAATCGACCTCGACCCGATAGTCGTCGGCCTCGGCGCCGCGTATCGCTTCTAGCCCGCATCTCTCACGGTCCCCTGCCCGTCTCCGGGCCCGCTTCCCCTTCCGCGCTCGGGAGGCGAGGCGAGCACGAGGAGAGGGCGCCCTGYGGGCRTGCCATCTTCGCCGATTTCGGGACGTCGTTCTCCCTGAAGARGTGCTCGAARCTGAAATCGCCGAAGGTGGCTCCCTCGGAGAGCGCCATCAGAGAATCGTCGCGAAGCGATCTCCAGGACGGAGCGAACGAGCGGGAACGGGAACGGTAACGGATACGGGCACGGGCCGGGCGCAACCCCAACCCCTATCCCCTCGCCGCAGCGGGAATGCCCTCGGCTTCGAGCCGGCGGGCAACATCCACGGCCGAAAGCCCGCTCACCGACACGACCTTGTCCCGGCCGGTGGTCCCGGCGATGACCGCGACCTGGGAGCGGCCGACGCCGAGGACCCCTGCGAGCAGGCGGATCACGGCTTCGTTGGCACGGCCGCGCTCCGGCGCTGCCCGCACCTCGAGCTTGAGCGCGCCGTCGTGGGGCCCGACGAGCCGGTCGGCGCGGCCGCCCGGCTTGACCCGGAGCTGCAGCTGCACTCCATCCGCGACTGCCACGACACGCACGGCAGCGGCTGGAACGTTCACGAGTGTCTTTCCCACCGGGGTGGGTCCCGACCGGGCCTACTCGCGAGCCAGAATCACGCCGCGCTGCGTACCATCGATGAAGGCGAGCACGGCATCGACATCCGGCTGGCCGGCGAGCTCGGCACGGGCGCGCTCGACCGCCTGGGTGGTGGTCAGCTTCGGACTGCGAAGGATCCGCCACAGCTTCTTGAGGGCGTCGCGGCGCTCCTCGGAGAAGCCCTTGCGCTCGAGGCCGATGGTGTTCGGGCCGTAGCACTTCGCCGGGCGGGCGCCGACGGTCCTCATGAACGGCAGGCAGTCCTTGGTGGCGGTGGTGAAGCCGCCGAGGAAGGCGTAGTCGCCGATGCGCGAGAACTGGTGGACTGCGGAGAAGGCGCCGACGGTGACGTCGTTGCCGACGTCGACGTGACCGGCAAGCGTCGCGCAGTTGTCGAAGATCACCCGGGAGCCGACGTGGCAGTCGTGGGCGACATGGGTGTAGGCCATGAACAGGCCGTCACTGCCGACGGTCGTGACGCCACCGCCGCCCGGCGTGCCGCGGTTGAAGGTCACGAACTCCCGAAACGTGTTGCGGTCGCCGATCTCGAGCCGCGTCGGCTCACCGTTGTACTTGAGGTCCTGCGGCGGCCCGCCGATCGCGCAGTGGCTTTCGAAGCGATTGCCGGCCCCGATCGTGGTCGGCCCCGCCAGCCTGCAGAACGGGCCGACAAAGGTGCCCTCACCGATCACGACGCCGGCCTCGATGACGGCGTACGGACCGACCTCGACGTCGGCGGCGAGCTCGGCCTTGGCATCGACCAGCGCCGTCCCGTGAATCTTCATTGCCATCATGCCTCCACCGCGGCGGACATCAGGTCCGCCTCGCACACCAGCTCTCCATCGACCGTTGCCCGCCCATGCATCTTGGCGACGGTCGATCGCCTCGTCACCAGCTCGACCTCGATGACCAGCTGGTCGCCGGGAACCACCGGTCTACGAAACCGGCAGTTGTCGATGCCGGTGAAGTAGATCAGCTTGCCCTCCTGCGACCCCGCAGGGCTGAGCATCATGCAGCCGCAGGCCTGCGCCATCGCCTCGACGATCAGCACACCCGGCATCACCTTCTTCTGCGGGAAGTGGCCGACGAAGAACGACTCATTGGCGGTCACGTTCTTGATCGCCCGCACGCGCGTCGAGTCGAGCTCGAGGACGCGGTCGATGAGCAGGAACGGGTAGCGGTGCGGAAGCACCTCCAGGATCCGCTCGATGTCCATCATTGGTCACCCCCCTCTTCCGGAGCCTCGAGCCGCCGGACCGCCTCCTCGAGCCGCCCAAGCCGCTCCCGCAGCTGGTCGAGCCGCTGCAGTCCGGCATTCGCCTTCAGCCACTCGCGGTGGGGTCGCGCCGGGATGCCGGTCACGAACTCGCCGTCGGGCACGTCCTTGTACACCGCGCTCTTGGCGCCGACCACGACCCGGTCGCCGATGTGCAGGTGGCCGGCGGCTCCGGACTGGCCCGCGAACACGGTGTGGTGCCCGATCGTGGTCGAGCCCGAGATGCCGACCTGGGCGACCAGCAGGCAGCCCTCGCCGACCTGCACGTTGTGAGCGATCTGGACGAGGTTGTCCACCTTGGTGCCCCGCCCGATCCGGGTCTCGCCGAGCGTCGCCCGATCGACGCAGACGTTGGCGCCGAGCTCGACGTCGTCCTCGATCACCACGATGCCCACCTGCGGGACCTTGTGGTGCACCCCGGCGACCGTCGCGAAGCCGTAGCCGTCAGAACCGATCACCACTCCGGCGTGCAAGATGCAGCGGCTGCCGACCCGGCAGCCGTCCTCGACCACCACTCGCGGGTGGAGCAGGCACCCCTCGCCCACCTCCACCCTGCGGCCGAGCACGCAGCCGGCGCCGATCACCGAGCGGCCGCCGATCCGGCAGCCGGGGCCGACCACCGCGCACGGTCCGATCGACGCTCCCGCGCCGATGACGGCGTCGTCAGCCACGACCGCGGTCGGGTGGACCCCCGGCGCCGCGGCCTCCGCGGGGTGCAGCAGCCCGATGGCCTTGGCCAGCGCCAGGTACGGCTCGGCGCAGACCAGCACGACGCGGCCCGGGAGCGTCTCCGCATCGCGGGCGAGAATGGCTCCCGCGCGCGAGGCCCTGGCCTGGGCGGCGTACTTCGGGTTGTGCAGGAACGACAGGTCGTCGGGTCCTGCCGCATCGAGCGGCCGGACCGCGACGACGGTCCGCTCCCCGTCTCCGATCAGGGTCGCGCCGAGCCGGTCGGCAAGCTCCTGAAGGCGCATCACTCGGCGGTGTTGAAGCGCCGGATCACGTCGTCGGTGATGTCGACCGCGTCATCGGCGTAGACAAGGCCCGACTGGAACTTGTTGAAGATCAGCGTCAGGCCGCGCTCCTTGCCGATCTGGTTGATGATCGGCATGATCCGCTCCTCGAGCCGGCCGAGGGCGGTGCGCCGCGCCTCCTCGAGGGACCGCTTCGCGTCGTCCTCGAAGCGCTGCAGCGCGATCGTCTTGTCCTCGATCTGGCCGCTCATCTCCGCAAGCTTCTGCTCGGAGAGCGTGAGCCGCTGCTTGTTGACCTGATCGCGCAGCCCTTCGAGCTCGCTCTGGAGGGTGCGACCCTCGGCGATCTTCTCATCCTGAAGCGTGCGCAGCCGCTGGAGAGATTCCTTGCCGGGATCGGAGTCGGTGACGACGCGCTGCACGTCGATCACGGCCACCGAGATCTGCGCTGCCGCCGGGAGTGCCAGCGCGACCAGCGCGACGAGCCACACACCACACATCATCGTTCGTTTCATTCCCAAAACCTCCTGATGGGTCGTTCTCGCGGGCGTCAGAACGTGGTCCCGATCGAGAACGAAAAGTCGCTCGAATCCTCGTCCGGGAAGGGATCGAGGTTGATGCCGTAGATGAACCGGATCGGTGCCTGGAAGATCGGCAGGAAGACTCGCATCTCCAGGCCGGTCGACTTCCGCCAGAGACCGAGGTCCCAGCCCTGGTCCTCGTGATAGGTGTTGCCCGTGTCGAAGAACGCCACGACCTTGACCGGACCTCCCACGCGGAACTGTAGCTCGAAATTGGCCAGCCAGTAGCGGTCGCCACCCATCCGCGACCCGCCTGCGGTCAGGAAGTAGCGCCCCTCCGCGGTTCGGGGAAGGATGGTGTAGTACTCGAAACCGCGGATCGTCCGGTCGCCGCCGAGGCGGTAGCGCTCGTACAGTGGGACCTCGGTGTTGCTGTAGGGGAAGAACTGCCCGACCTCCCCGCGGTAGGCGATGACGAACTTCTTGTTCAGCGAGACGAACTGGAGCCAGCTGACCTCGGGGCGGACGTAGCTGAAATCGCCGCCGAGCGGCCCGCCCGCGAGCCGGAGCCGGCCGCTGAACCGCTTCCCCTTGTTGGGGTCGAAGGGGTCGTCCCGACTGTCGAACATGTAACTCGGCGTGAACGACGACGTCTGGCCTTCGTAGACCTCGACCGCGTACTCGCGAGGCCCCGGCTCGATGGGCGGGAAATCGACCGGGCGGCCGTGCCCCCCCGTCGGATCGCCGACCAGACCGCCGCGCTGGATCGCAAACTCGGAGTAGACGTCTTCCCAGGCGAAGACGCCGCTCACCGACGAGAAGGTGCCGACGCCGAGGCCGGTGCTCAGCGTGGCGCCGGTCGTCTCGCGATTGAATTGGTACGCGTCGAGGGTGGTCTTGAAGATCGAGCCGCCGAGCATGATCCGGCGGTCGAGGAAGTACGGTTCGGTGTAGGAAATGGTGTAGTAGTCCGAGCGGTTGCCCGACTGCAGGGACACGCCGAAGGAGTTGCCGCGGCCGAGGAAGTTGCGGGTGTTGAACTGGGCCTGCACGAAGAAGCCGTCGAGCTCGGAGTACCCGGCGCCGAACTGGACGTCGTTGCGGCCCACCTCCTGGCCCTTGACGATGACGTTGATCTTCTTCTCCTCGTTGTCGATGTCGAACTCGACCGGCTCCTCCTCGAGCTTGAAGTAACCCAGGGCGTTGACCTTGAAGACCGAGGACTTGAACACCCCGGTGCTCATGTAGGCGCCCTCCGGGATCCGGAACTCGCGGCGCAGCACCTTGTCCCGGGTGGAGGTGTTGCCGGCGAACTCGAGGCGGCCGAGCCTGAACCGGTCGCCCTCGAAGACGTCCACCACCACGTCCACCACCCGCTCCTCGCCCTCGCGCGGTTTCCAGACCTGGTTCGTGTAGGCGTAGAAGTAGCCGGTGTTCTGGTACAGCTCCTGCACCTTGGTCATGCCGTCTTCGACCGCCTTGTTGCTGTAGGTCTGGCCCGGCTGGACCTCGAAGAACGAGGTCAGGCGCTCGCCCGGATACGCCTCGGTGCCCTCGACGGTCAGCGTTCCCATGGTGTAGGGCTCGCCCTCCTCCACCGGGATCTTGACCACCAGCTTGAAGTCCTTCTTCTTGAGCGTCTCGGCGTCGGGATTGTCGGCGACCATCTCGATCTGCGGCTCGCCGATCTTGACGTCGATGTAGCCGCGGTCGAGATAGAACTTGCGGAGATTGTCGCGGTCCTCTTCCCACGATGCATCGGAGTAGACGGTCTTGTCACCGAACATCTGGAACAGTCCGGTTTCCTTGGTCTTCTTCAGGGCCCCCTGCAGCTTGGAGTCGGCGAAGATCTCGTTGCCGACGAAGTCGATCTCGGAGATCTTGACCTTGCCGCCCTCCTCGATGGTGTAGGTCACCTGGCGCTTGTTGGCCGCAACCTCGTCGACGCGGAATGCCACCTGCGCCGACCGGTACCCGGACTCGTCGTAGATCTCCTTGATCGCGGTCTCGATCCTCTCGAGCTCGGACAATCGCAGTGGGACGTTGCGCGGGACCTCGATACCGCGCTCGTCGAGCTTGTCCTTGAGGTCCGACTCCTTGATCTTCTTGTTGCCCTCGAAGACGACGTTGGTGACGAATGGCCGCTCGACGATCACGACATAGACGATGACCTCGCCGTCCTCGGTCGGCTCCATCTCGAGGCGGACGTCCTCGAACAGCCCGGAGTCCCACAGCCGGTGGAAGCCCTCGGCAGCGAGCTCGGCGTCGAACGGGTCGCCGGGCCCCAGCCCGAGGTAGTACGACACCGTGTCGGCCGTCACCGTGATGCCGCCCTCGACAACGACGTCGGCGATCAGCGTCTCGGCGCCCTCGTCGGCCGCCGACGCCGGCCTCGCCAGCGCACCGGGTCCGAGCAGCGCCAGCCCGAGCAGAGCCACCAGCAGGCGCAGCCTCACTGCCGCCCCTCTCCGTGGTGCACCACGTCGTTCGCCTCGACCACGGGCTGGCCCCCGCGCAGGACCAGATTGAGCGTGACCTCGTCACCGTGGCGGTTCAGGATCAGGTAGTCAGCGACCGCGTCCTCGACCCACAGCTTGACCAGGCGGCGGAGCGGGCGCGCGCCGGCCTGCGGGTCGACGCCGCACTGTGCGAGCAGCCATCCCGGCACCTCCCTGTCGAAGGTGATGGTCACGCGCTGCCGGGTCAGGTTGTCAGCGGTCTCAGCGAGCAGGATCTCGGCGACCCGCAGCATGCTCGCCTCCGAGAGGGGGTCGAAGACGATGACGTCGTCGAGCCGGTTGAGGAACTCCGGCGGGAAGTGTCGGCGGAGCTGGCGGTCGACCACCTCGCGGACGCGCGCCGCCTCGAGGCCCGGCCGCTCGCTCGCGAAACCGACCCGGTCGGAGTCCGCGAAGTCCCGGGTGCCGAGGTTCGAGGTCATGATGATCAGGGTGTTGGTGAAGTCGACCACGTTGCCGTAGTTGTCGGTGAGCCGACCGTCCTCGAGCACCTGCAGCAGCAGGTTGTAGATGTCGGGGTGGGCCTTCTCGACCTCGTCGAGCAGGATCACCGAGTAGGGCTGGCGCCGCACCTGCTCCGACAGCTGGCCGCCCTCCTCGAAGCCGACGTAGCCGGGCGGCGACCCGATCAGGCGGGAGACGGTGTGCTTCTCCATGTACTCAGACATGTCGAAGCGCACCAGCCGCCGGTGGTCCTGGAAAAGGTACTGCGCGAGCTGGCGCGCAACCTCGGTCTTGCCGACGCCCGACGGTCCGAGGAAGATGAACGACCCGATCGGCCGGAACGGGCTGGTGACCCCGAGGCGGCTGCGCCGGATCGCGCGCGCCAGCGCCTTGATCGCTTCGTCCTGGCCGACAACCCGCTGGCGTAGGATCTCCTCCATGCGGAGCAGCCGGTCGGCCTCGTCCTCCTCGAGGGCGGTGACCGGCACCCCGGTCCACGACGACACCACCTCCTCGATGTCGGACCGCTCGACGACCACCGCTTCGTTCGGCTGCGAAGCGTGCGTCTCCTCGAGCATCGCGAGCTCCTCCCGCAGTCGCAGCTCCTCCTCGCGGAGCTCGACCGCAGACTCGAACTCTTTGCGGGAGATGGCGTCCTTCATCTCGCCGACCACGCGCCGAATCTCGACCTGGACGTGGCGCAGCGCCGACGTCGACGACACCCGGCGCAGCTTGACCCGGGCGCCGGCCTCGTCGACCACGTCGATGGCCTTGTCCGGGAACGACCGGTCGGTGATGTAGCGACCGGCGTGGCTGACCGCGGTCCGGATTGCCTCGTCGGAGTAGCGGACGCCGTGGAACTCCTCGTACCGCGACTGGATCCCGCGCAGGATCGCGACCGTCTGGTCCTCGGTCGGCTGGAGGACGTTGACGGCCTGAAAGCGGCGCGACAGCGCCCGGTCCTTCTCCACGTACTTGCGGTACTCGCGCACCGTGGTCGAGCCGATGCAGGTGATCTCGCCGCGCGACAGCGCCGGTTTGAGGATATTGGCGGCGTCGAGCGAGCCCTCGGCCGAGCCGGTGCCGATCAGCGAGTGGATCTCGTCGATGAAGATGATGATCTCCCGCCGCTGCTGCAACTCCTTGAGAAACCCCTTCAGCCGCTCCTCGAACTGGCCGCGGTACTTGGTCCCGGCCACCAGCAGCGAGAGATCGAGGGCGAGGATCCGCCGGTTCGCGAGCAGCGACGGCACGTTGCCCTCGACGATGCGCGTCGCGAGCCCCTCGACGATCGCGGTCTTGCCGACGCCGGCATCTCCGAGCAGCAGCGGGTTGTTCTTGGTGCGCCGGCAGAGGATCTGGATCACCCGCTCGACCTCGCCGTCGCGGCCGATCAGCGGATCGAAGCCGCCCTCCACCGCCAGCGCGGTGAGGTCCCGCGCATACTCGCTGATGTGGGGCGTCGCCTGCGAGGAGGCCTCGGCCTCGCGCTCGCGGCCCTGCCGCACGACCTCCTCGCGGAGCTGGAAGAGCTCGATCCCGTGGGCGCCTAGGTAGCGGGCGGCGGTCGAGCTCTCAACGCGGAGCAGGCCCAGCAGCAGGTGCTCGGTGCCGACCGAGCCATGGCCCATGCTCTCGGCCTCGTGAACGGCAAACGCCAGGGCCTTCTTGGTGTCCTCGGCCAGCGGCAGATCCGGCGACGTGCTGGCGCGTTCGAGCGCCACCCGGTCGCCGAGCAGCTCGCTGCGGAGGTCCTTGACGCTGGCGTCGACGCGCTCTAGGAGGCCGGTCAGGGCCGGGTCCGCCTCGCGCAGCATTCCGAGCAGCACGTGCTCCGTACCGATGGCGCGGCTCGAGGAGCGACTCGCCTCGTAACGGGCGAAGAACAGGCTTCGCCGGACGTGCTCGTTAAATCGTTCGAACATAATCGGAACGCTCGCCCGGCGGCGCGAGCCGGAAGATACGATCGCACCTGCGGGCCATCGCCTCGTTGTGGGTCACTATAATTGAAGTCAGACCGACCATCAAATGCAGCGCACGGATGAGCGCAAACACCTGTTCCGCGTTCGCGTAGTCGAGGTTTCCCGTCGGCTCGTCCGCGAGCAACAGGCGGGGTGATGCGGCCAAGGCACGAGCGACCGCGACCCGCTGCTGCTCTCCGCCGGACAGCTGATCGGGGAAGTGGCTGGCCCGCTCGGTGAGGGCGACCGAAGCCAACAGCTCGTCGGCGCGGGCGCGGGCACGCCGCGCCGGCCACCTGGCGATCCGCAGGGGCAGGGCGACGTTGTCGCGGGCGTCGAGCTCATCGAGCAGATGATGGTGCTGGAAGACGAAGCCGATGAGCCGGTTCCGGATCCCGGCCCTGGCTTCGCCGTCGAGCTCGCCGACCGCGTCGCCGTCGAGCTCCAGGCGGCCGCCCTCGGGCCGATCGAGCAGGCCGATCAGATGGAGCAGGGTGCTCTTGCCCACGCCGGACGGCCCGATCACGGCCAGCAGCTCGCCACGGTTGACGTCGAGATCGAGGCCCCGCAGCACCTCCACCCGCGTTGCCGCCGACCCATACCCCTTGCCGACGCCCCGCAGCCGCACCATCGGCCGATCACTCATAGCGGAGGCCCTCCGCCGGCTCGCGCCGCGCGACCATCCGCGATGGGAGCCACGACACGGCCGCGGCGAGGACCAGCGCCAGCGCGACCACCAGCGCCACCATACGGGGGTCGACGCGGAACGGGACCGACGACGCCAGAAACACGCCGCGCGGCAGCGGCAGCGCGCCGGTGGTGTCGAGGATGGTCGCCACCGCGACCCCGAGCACCGCGCCGAGCGTGGCGCCGGTGGCGCCGATGCCGAGGCCGATCAGCACGAACAGCCGGCGCAGCGACGACGGCGGCAGCCCGAGGCCGGACAGCACGGCGAGGTCGGTGCGCTTCTCGGCCGCCACCATGGCCACGTTGCTGAGCAGATTGAGGGCGGCGACGACCAGCATCAGGCCGACCGCGACGAAGATCATCACTCGCTCGAGGGCGAGCGCCAGGAGCAGCGGACGGTGCAGCTCCTCGAGGCCCTCGATCTTGAGGCCGGCGGCATCGTCGCCGAGGGCGCGGCGCACGCGGGCGGCCAGGTGCCAGGGGTCACCGGGATCTCGCAGCTCGAGCGCCTCGACCGCCGGCTCCCCCCACAACAGACGCTGCGCGACGTCGAGCGGCAGCTGGATCGTGCCGGACTCGCTGCCCGACGGCGGGGGACGGATCTGCTCAACCTTGAGACGGGTTCGCACCGGCAGCAGGCCCATCGGAGTCAGGCGGTGGCGCGGCGAGATCACCTCCACCTCGTCGCCAACTCCGACGCCGACTTTGGCCGCCAGCAGCTGGTCGACCGCGGCCACGACCGCGTCAGACCGGCCCACGACGGATGCCGGAACGGCATCGGCAGAGGACGAGACCAGCCCGGTGCCCTCAACGACGCGCACCAGTTCCACATTGGGGAGCGTCGACTGCAAGACCGAGGCCAACCGCTCCGGCTGCTCCAGCCGGCGCCCCGCCGCCGGCGCGATCCGCACGTGGGCGGCTCTCGCCACCAGCTCGTTGCGGATTCCCGACTGGAAACCCTCGAGGAGCGCCAGCGTGACCACCAGCGCGAGCACTCCCAGCGCCAGTCCGACCAGCGAGATCAGCGTCACGGTGGCGACGTGGGTACGCCGCCGCAGCCCGATCAGGTACCGGCGCGCGATGTGGAGCTCCGCCTTCACGCGCCCCTACTCCCGGGGCCGGAACAGCGGGAACAGGATGACGTCCCGGATCGACGAGGCGCCGGCGAACAGCATCACCAGGCGGTCGATGCCGATCCCCTCGCCCCCGGTCGGCGGCAGGCCGTGCTCGAGCGCCAGCACGTAGTCGTCGTCGACCATGCCCCCGCCGACCGCGGCCTGCTCTTCGAGCCGGCGCCGCTGCTCGTCGGGGTCGTTGAGCTCGGTGAAGGCATTCGCGAGCTCGATGCCGCCGACGAACAGCTCGAAGCGCTCCACCGTGCCCGCGGCGTCCGGCCGCGACTTGGCGAACGGGGAGATGTCCCTCGGGAAGTCGGTGACGAAGGTGGGGTCGATCATCAGCGGCTCGGCCGTCACCTCGTAGAGCTCGGCCAGCAGCTGGCCGTCCGACCGCTCCTCGATCCGCTCCACGCCGAGCCGACGCGCCGCAGTCTCCATCGTGGTCCGGGAAGCCAGGTCGCCCGCGGTGAGGTCCGAGTGGGCGAGCACGGCTTCGCGAAGCGTGAGCCGGCGCCACGGGCGCTCGAGGTTGATGCGGCGCCCGTTCCACTCCAGCGCGCGGGTGCCGGCCACCTCGTCGGCCAGGGTCGTGATCAGCTCCTCGGTGAAGTCCATCAGCAGCTCGTAGTCGGCGTAGGCCCAGTAGAACTCGAGCATCGTGAACTCGGGGTTGTGGCGGGTCGAGATGCCCTCGTTGCGGAAGTTCCGGTTGATCTCGTAGACCCGCTCGAAGCCACCGACCAGCAGGCGCTTGAGGTAGAGCTCGGGGGCGATTCTCAGATAGAGGTCGAGGCCGAGCGTGTTGTGGTGGGTGACGAACGGCCGCGCGGTGGCCCCCCCCGGGATCGGCTGCATCATCGGCGTCTCGACCTCGAGGAAGCCGTGAGCATCCAGGAACCGGCGCACGCCGCTGACCACCGCCGAACGGACCTCGAACACTCGCCGCGACTCGGGGTTCGCCAGCAGGTCGAGGTAGCGCCGGCGCGCGCGCGCCTCGCGATCGGTCAAACCGTGGTAGGAGTCGGGAAGCGGCCGCAGCGCCTTGGCGAGCATGGCCAGCGACTCGACAGCCACGCTCAGCTCGCCGGCACGGGTCCGGAAGACCCTGCCCTCGACGCCCACGAAGTCACCGAGGTCGACCTCCGACAGGACGACCCAGGAACCGTCGTCGAGCCGATCGCGGCGCAGGTAGAGCTGGATGTGCTGTGCTCCGTCCGAGAGGTCGGCGAAGGACAGCTTGCCGTGGCCGCGGATCGCGCGCACCCTGCCGGCCAGCCGGACCCGCGGCTGCTCGGCCTCGAGCTCCTCGGCCGACCGACCGCCGCAGCGTTCGCGGACCTCGCTGATCGACGCGCTCACCCGGAACCGCGTCGGGTACGGGTCGACGCCGAGCTCGCGCAGCCGATCGAGCTTCGCCCGGCGATTCGCGATCAAGGTCTCGAGCGGCTGCTGCTTGTCCGAATCGCTCACGCACGACCTCCGCGGCGCGCGATTGTACCATGGAAATCCGCTTCGCGAATTTCAATAAGATCATATTTTTCAGATTGTTAGGATGCTGTCCGCGAACCGCTTCGGGGGCGCTTCTTGGGAGAGCCCGCGGCGCGCCCGGCACGCGACGGCTGCGGTCGGGCCTTCGCCGGGCGGCGCTGGGATTCGCCGCCGCGCGGCGGGCGCGGTCGCCGCGGCGGGCGCAGCGGGCGGTCGAGCATGAGCGAGAGCACCTCATCCTCGGTGAGCGCCCGGAAGTCACCCGGCCGCAACCGGTCGTCCCGGAGCGGGCCGATCGCGGTCCGGCGCAGCCGCTGCACGGGGTGGCCGACCCTGAAGAACAGCTCGCGGACCTCGTGGGTTCGTCCCTCGGTCACCTCGACGCGCCACCAGGAGTTGGTGCCGCCGCGGCTGGCGAACTGGCGCCGGGCGGAGCGCGGACGCACCCGCCGGCCCTCGACGACCGAGCCTGCCATGAGCTTCCGCAGCTGTGCGTCGTCGAGGTCGCCGCGGATCTTCACCAGGTACTCGCGGACCAGCCCGTGCTTGGGATGGCTCACCCGCTCCGCCAGCTCGCCGTCGTTGGTGAGCAGGATCAGCCCCTCCGAGTGATAGTCCAGCCGCCCGACCGGATACACCCGCTCGCGGATGTGCGGCCGCACCAGATCGACCACCGTCGTCCGCTCCTCGGGGTCATCGCAGGTGGTCATCACCTCACGTGGCTTGTAGAGCAGGAGGTAGCGCAGGGGCTCGGAGCGCCGCAGCGCCTTGCCATCGACCTTGACGTGATCGCGCTCGCCGTCCGCGCGGTCGCCGAGCCCGGCGACCCGGCCGTTCACCGTCACCCTGCCCTCGCGGATCAGCTGCTCGGCGTCGCGCCGGGAGCACTGCCCGGAGCGGGCGATGAGCTTCTGCAGTCGTTCCTCGGGCATGCCATTCCTCCAGCCGGGACATGCCGCCTCGCGGCGGGACGGGGACTCTACCACAGCCGCGCCCCGCGCGCCTGCGCGTGTTCGTTCCCGTTCCCGTTCCCGCTCGTTCGCTCCGACCTCCAGGGCGCTTCGCGCCGATTCTCTGGAGGCGCTCCCCGAGGGAGCCACCTTTGGCGATTTCTGATCTCACGCAGTGTGTCAGGCAGGACGTCGTTCCGAAATCGCCAAAGATGGCACGCCCGCAGGACGCGATCTCCTCGTACTCGCCTCGCCCCCCGGGCGCGGAAGCGGGATTGGAAAAGGACTGCGGGCATGAGCCGACGATGCACTATCCTGATGCCGCCATGCGCCTCGCACCCGAAGCGACGCTGCGATCCGACCCGCTCGTGCTGGGGGTGTGGCGGGACATGGGGCGGCCCACGTGCTTCGTGGCCGGGGGCTACCTCCGCGACCGCCTGCTCGGCCGGCCGAGCACCGACCTCGACTTCACCCTGCCCGGCACGGTCGAGTCGGTTGCGGCACCCGCACGGCAGCTCGCCGCGACCCGCGGCACCCGCCCGCACCTGCTCGGCCGGGAGCCTCGCGCGGTCTGGCGCATCGACACCGAGGAGCTGTCGGTCGAGCTGTGGCCGCTCGGCTCGCTGACGATCGACGAGGACATCCTCCGCCGCGACTTCACGTGCAACGCCCTCGTCTGGCAGGTGCCGGACGGCCCGCTCATCGACAACGTCGGCGGCCTCGACGACCTCAGGTCGGGCCGGCTGACCGCAGTGTCACGCGGCAACCTCCAGGACGACCCACTGCGGCTGCTGCGCGCCGCCCGCTTCCTGGCCCAGCTCGAGTCCCTCGAGCTCGACCACCGCACGGCCACGTTCATCCGTGAGCTCGCGCCCGCCCTCGCCCACGCTCCGCGGGCCCGCGCCGGCCACGAGCTGCGGCAGCTGCTGGCGGCGCGCGGCGCCGAGCGGGGCCTCCGCAGCCTGCTCGAGCTGGGCACCTTCCGGCACGCCGCCCCGCCCGGCTCCGCCCCGGATCCAGCCTGGATGGAGGATCACGCCGCCGCCGTCGGCCGCCTCGCCGGGTCGCGGCGCCACCCGGTCTCGGCGGCGATCGAGCAGGCGGGACCCGCAGCGCCACTCGCGCTGCTGCTGCGCGGATGGGGCTGCCCGGACGACGAGCGCGTGGCCGAGTACTCGTGGCCGCGGGACGAACGGGCGGCTGCGACGCGCGTGTCCCGCCTGCTCGAGCGGGCGATCGCTGGTGTGGGAGGACACGCCGTCGAGCGCCGCGAGCTGATCCACCTCGCCGGTGCCGACTTCCCGGTGCTGCTCGCGGCAGCCGCGGCGATCGCCGGCAGCGACCGGTCGGCGGCGCCCGCCTGGCGACGCTGGTGGATGCAGTGGCGCCGGCATGGCGCGCTCCTCACCAGCCCGCCGGCCTTGCTGCCGTCCGACGAGATCGCGGCCCGCTGCGGGCTCGGTCCGGGGCCCGGCCTCGGCCGCGTGCTGCGCCGGCTACAGCTCGCGCAGGTCCGGGGCGAGGTGCGGTCGGCCGCCGGGGCGCGGCGGTGGATCGCCAGGGCGACCAGCGACCCGGAGCCCGGCGAGGGCGACCCGTGATGCACAGCCGCATCGCGGCTGCGCAGCGCGGGGCACGGTCGTGGTCGGTGGCGGCGGGGGTGACATGGAGAGCAACGTGGCACGAACGAGCTGCCACAGCAGGAGGTTGACATGGCGATGGGACTGATCGTGTTCGCAGCCGGCGTGGTCATCGGCCTGGTTGCCGCGGCGGCGATCGGTGCGTCGATGATGCGATCGAAGATGGTGCTGCCAGAGCGCAGCGCCCACTCGTTCGACGAGACCTGCGCACGGGTCGAGCAGGTCGTCGGGGAGGCCCAGGGCTGGGGCTTTCCGCGGCCGGCCTTCGACATGTCGGCCAAGCTGGCCGAGAAGGGCGCACTGCCGCCCAACGTCGCGCGGATCCGGCAGTACTCCGTGTGCTTGCCGCCGGTCGCCGCCCGCGTGCTCGGCGACACCCCGAAGCTGTCGGCCATCATGCCGTGTACGTGGTCGGTCTACGAGCTTGCCGACGGCTCGGTGTGGATCGCGCACATGAATATCGCGATGATGTCCAAGGTGATGGGCGGCACGGTCGGCGCGGCCATGCAGGTGGTGGCCAGGGCCGACGCCTCCTTCATGGCCAAGATCCTGAAGTAGGATCGTCTCGGAGGCCGCGGGGCATGGGCAGCAGCCAGCAGACGGTTCGAGCCGACGAGCGGCTCGTTGCGATCGTGACCGGCGGCAACCGCGGTCTCGGTCTGGAGACGTGTCGCCAGCTCGCCGTCCTCGGGTACCAGGTGGTGCTGACGAGCCGGAGTCTGAAGCCCGGTGAGGCCGCGGCGGCGGCCTTCCGCGAGTCCGGGCTCCGGGTCGTCGCCCACCAACTCGACGTCACCGACCCGCTGAGCGTCGAGCGGCTGATCGCCGACGTTGACGGCACCTACGACCGGATCGACGTCCTCGTCAACAACGCCGCCGTGGCCCTGCGGCCCGCGGACGACCGGGGGACGCTGCAGGTGGACATCGAGACCGTCCGCCAGACCCTGGAGGTCAACACCCTGGCGCCGCTGCGGCTCTGCCAGGCGGTGGTGCCGGTGATGCGCCGGGTCGGCTACGGGAGGGTGGTCAACGTGTCGAGCGGCATGGGCCAGCTCGACGACATGGAGAGCGGCTGGCCGGCCTACCGGATCTCGAAGACCGCGCTCAGCGCGGTGACCCGGCTGGTGGCCAGGGAGGTGAGCGGCGCCAACATCCTGGTCAACGCCGTGTGCCCGGGATGGGTGCGCACCGACATGGGCGGCAGCAGCGCCACGCGCAGCGTCGAGGAGGGGGCGGCCGGGATCGTGTGGGCGGCCACGCTGCCCGACCGCGGGCCGAGCGGCTCGTTCTTCCGCGACGGCCGGCCGATCGCGTGGTGACGGCAGGCGGCGCGGCGGCCCGCGCTCACGGACAGGTCGGGGCGGGCGCTGTCCGGTCGATCGCCCGTGCCGGACGTAAGACCACCGCCTCCGGAGGCTTCTGCGCCGCGAAGATGAGGCCGACCCCCCACGGCAGCCCGTCGAACAACCGGTCGAGCTCGAAGACGGCCCGGACCGCCGCGACCAGCCACCGCGAGCGGCCGAGCCCGGCCACCCGGCGCAGCGCGGGGTCTTGGTCGAGCGGGCCGTCGGCGTGCAGCCGGCGGCGGTTGACCCTGGTCAGGAACAGCTCGTCGTAGAGCCGCTGGAAGGGCCAGCCCCAGACCATGACCCGGGCGTCGAGCCCGGCACCGGCCAGCAGGTCGCGCAGGCCGCTCGCGGCGTAGCGCCGCAGATGGCCGCCCCAGTCGTCCCAGTCCGACCACTGGCCGGGGTTGGCGGGTACCGTGCCGACGAGCCAGCCGCCATGCCGCAGCACGCGGGCGAGCTCGCCGGCGGCCGCGGCGTCGTCCGGCAAGTGCTCGAGGGTCTCGGCGCTGGTCGCCGAGGCGAAGCTGTCGTCGGCAAACGGCAGCCGGGTGATGTCGGCGACCACCGGGAGGACCCGCGCGCGCAGCCCGGCCTGCCGGGCGCGGTGTTCGAGCTCGACGAGCGAGCGCAGCGAGAGGTCGGCGGCGACCACCTCGCGCCCACGCCGGGCGAGCGAGCACGACAGCGATCCGACGCCCGCGGCGCACTCGAGGTGGCGGCCGGCGCCGGGCGCGAAGCGGCGCAGCGTGCCGATGATGCGGCCCTCGCGGTGCGCGTGGCGCGGCCCGAAGAACTCGGGATCGGCTCCCCACTCGGCCATGCCCATGCCGTTACTCTACCGCTTTCGGATGCGCGCAGCGCATCCTTCTCGGAGCGTGGGGCAGAGGCCAGCCCCACACACCACACTCACGAGAACGCCGAGAGGCCCATGCCTCCACGCTACGAGCGATTGATGATCCGGCGCGCCACCTGCTTGACCGGCAGCACCCGCTCGAGCTTGTGGCCGATCTGCAGCAACTGGTCCATGACCACTGCCTTGCCGGAGCTGTTGCGGTAGCACTCGCCGCAGCGGGGCAGGGTCTGCCAGTCCTTGGCCTTGAAGGCCGCCAGGTAGCGCTCGACAGTGTTGGCGGCGAGGATCTCCCGCACCGTCTGCGTCTTCATGTCGCCGATCGGCTGCGAGCCGTCCCAGTCGTAGCAGCAGTGGGTGACGCGGCCGTCGGCGAAGACCACGAACCAGCGGAACGGGTAGCCCTGGAAGCAGCCGTAGTAGGCCTCGTGGAAGTCGGTGGCGTCGGCGGTGTCGAGGCCCTCGCAGGTCTTCTCGATCACCGTCGCCTGCGGGTAGCGGTCGAGGTTGAAGAATGCCTCGAGGTCATGGGCGCTCTCGGCAGCGGTCTGCAGCGCGACCATGCGCTGGATCTCGACCCGGATGTCCCGCCCCCGGGACAGCTCGAGGAAGCCGCGGATGTTGGCGACCACGGTTGCAAAGTCGCCGCCGCGGCGGATCTGCGGGTAGACCTCTGGGTTGATGGTGTCGACGCACAGCCGGATGCGGGCGAGCGAGCTCGCCAGCAGCTCGCGGCCGTAGGCCTCGTCGAGCATCATGACGTTGGTCGAGACGCCGGCCCCGGGAAACAGGTCGATGGCCTCGGCGAGGCGCGGGTAGAGCAGCGGCTCGCCCATTTCGTGGAGCCAGCGCACCCGGATGCCGTTGGCCGCGAAGTCGGCCGCCACCTTCTCGACCAGCCACCACGGCATGTCGTCCTCGGGGCGGCCGAGGTTGCCCATCGGGCACATCCCGCAGCGCAGATTGCAGCGGCTGGTGAGCTCGACGGCGATCTTAGCCGTGCGGATGTCGAGAATCGGTCTCACGCGCTTACTCTAGCACGGCTCTGCTACCATCCAACCATGCTCCCGGATCTGAGACCGGTCTGGGCGGACACCCCCGACGCCGTCCGCCGCGCCGCCTCTGCGTGCGCCGCGGCCGGCCGCTTCGCGCTCGACACCGAGGCCGACTCGCTGCACTCCTACTTCCACAAGGTCTGCCTGATCCAGGTGTCGGCCGCGAATCAACACACCGTCATCGACCCCCTGCCGCTGCTGGCGTCCGACCTCGACCCGCTGTGGCGGGTGGTCGCGAATCCGGCGGTGACAGTGGTGATGCACGGCGCGGACTACGACGTGCGGATCCTCGACCGCGACTACAGTGCCTGCATCGGCCGGCTCGAGGACACCCAGATCATGGCACAGCTGCTGGGCGAGGACCGGACCGGCCTTGCCTTCCTGCTCGAGCGCGAGTTCGAGATCGAGCTCGACAAGCGGCACCAACGGGCCGATTGGGGGGCGCGGCCGCTGGCGACCGAACTGGTTGCTTATGCGGCGGCCGACACCGCCTTCCTGCTCGAGCTCGCGGGCCGGCTGCGCGAGCGGCTGGAGGCCCTCGGCCGCTGGGGCTGGGCGATCGAGGAGTGCGCGCGCTTGACCACGGTCCGGCACGAGGAGGCGGCGCCCGACCCGCTCGACTTCGAGCGCGTCAAGGGCGCGCGAGCGCTCAGGGGCCGCGCCCGCGACCGCTTCCACGAGCTCTACTGCTGGCGCGACGAGGAGGCTCGACGCCTCGACCTGCCGCCGTTCAAGGTGCTCGGCAACCGGCCGATGCTCGAGCTGGCGGCCTCACCACCGGTCGGCCCGGCCGAGCTCGCCCGCGTTCCGGGGCTCGGCCCGCGCTTCGCCCGCCGCTGGGGGGCCGAGGTGTCGCGCCGCCTCGAGCACCCGCGCGGTGCGCCACAGCACCAGCGCGGCGAGCACGTCTCCCCACCGAGCGTCGCGGAACGCCGCCGCCTGCAGCGGCTGGCCGAGGTTCGCGACGAGATCGCTGCCCGCCTCGGCCTCCAGGGCGGACTGATCTGTCCGCGGGCGATGCTGCAGGCGATCGCGGCCGCCCCCGGCGCCGGCGCGGCCCTCGACGCCGCCGGCCTCTCCGGGTGGCGGCGAGAACTGCTCGGGTCGAGCTTCGAGGCCGCGCTGTCAGAGGCAATCTAGGAGTCGGGGCTGCTGCCCTCGCCCGCTTCCGCTTCCACGCCCGCTGTGACGTTCGCCAGGCAACCGGGTTGACACGCCCTGCCGCGACTTCTCCGGYGGTCCGTACTAGACTCTCGACGGGAGGAGGCTCGTCATGATCACGCTGACCGAATCGGCGCGCCAGAAGGTCGGGGAGTTCGTCGCCGAGGCRGGCRCGGACTGCCGCGGCGTGCGCATCCGGGCCGCACGGGTCGGCTCCCACACCTTCCGCTACCAGATCCACCTGGTGCGCGAGGCCGACACCGAAGAGAACGACACCCGCCTACCGTTTGCAGGGTTCACGGTCTACCTCGACCCGCAGACCGCCCAGTGGATGGAGGGGTCGACGATCGACTACCTGGCCCTCGACACCGGCTCGGGCTTCCAGATCGACAACCCGGCGGCCTTGCCGAACTGGGCGGACCCGGTCTGCCAGAAGGTTCAGAAGGTCATCGACGAGAAGGTGACGCCGGTGGTCGGGGCGCACGGCGGCTGGGTCGAGCTCGACCGCGTCGAGGGCAACACCGCCTACGTCCGGCTCGGTGGCGGCTGCCAGGGCTGCGCCAGCGCCTCGTTCACGCTGTCGCAGGGGATCGCTTCGGTGATCACCACCGAGGTCGAGGAGATCGACCACGTGGTCGACGAGACCAACCACCACGCCGGCAGCCAGCCGTACTACTCGTCCTGACGCCTACTTCTCGACCCGCTCGATGTCGGCGCCGAGCG